>NC_018022.1:0-307639 GCF_000266905.1 Mycolicibacterium chubuense NBB4
CGCTCCGAACTCCGCCCACATCCGGTCGTCAAACACCGTCGATCCATTACCCACGGCCTCGCGGCGACGACCCTCCCACCACCAGGTTGGTAAACGGTTGGCAGCAGTGCATTACGCACAGCCATCGCTCGGATAGCACGCAAGCGACGGTCTGCACAAATGCTGAGGTGAGCGCTGGAATTCGCCCGTGAACCCATGAAGAGCGGCCATGGTCCGGTAGCCGCGCGGACAACCACTTGGCGTCATCGGTTCTGGTCTGGGGCTTCGATGGAGCACCGCGACCGCACCGGACTAGACAGGGTTGGGAACGGTCAGCGTCCCCGTTCTCGAGGTCCCGTATTCCAGATACGCGCTAAATGCCGACAGCGCGCAGGGTGCGTTCGAACACCTTCTCGACGCTGCCTTGGGCGTCAACGGTCCGCAAGGAAGCGCGGTAATAATCGAGCAGCGGTTCAGTTTCGGTCCGGTAGACGTTCAACCGGTTCTGGATAATCTGCTCCGAGTCATCCGTTCGTCCCCGTGCCGACAAGCGGGTCACGAGTTCGTCGTCGCACACTCGAAATTCGATCACGGCGTCGAGTCCCGCCCGCCTGACAACCAGCATTTGCGTCAACGCATCAGCCTGCTCGACCGATCGCGGATACCCGTCGAGGATGAAGCCGCGCGCCGCGTCGGGTTGATTCAGCCGGTCGTCAACGAGCGCATTGGTCAGCTCTGTCGGTACCAAGTCCCCAGCGTCAAGGTAGTCTTTGGCGCGGATTCCAAGCCCAGTGCGGGCACCGATGTGGTGCCGGAACAGGTCTCCCGTCGAAATCTGCGGTATGCCAAGCTTTTCGCTCAACTTCTGGGCCTGGGTACCCTTGCCCGCTCCGGGAGGCCCAATGAAAATCACCCGCATGAGTCACCCCCTCGACGTTGTTGTTCGGATGCGCCCACAACGACTTAGGTGGAGGGCGGCTCCGAGCATAGCGTCGATGCAGACATCGCTGACCGGTGAGAAACGCTGCCGGCGATCAAGTATGACGCCCTGGCCGGGTCACGCCCGGCACCGAATCAGCTTGTCGGCGTGGTGTTCTTCCTCGAAATGCGATGTGTTCTCGTGCAATGGATGTGCGAATCTTGGACACTTACAGCGCAAACTCCAGGGTGACGATAGTCACGTACGGGTGACTTTCCGATCCCAGGACTTCACCGAGGTCGGTGAGCACAGCCCTGTGAGTATCTGGGATCACCCGGACAGCGCACTACGGATTGAGCACGACGAGCGGCTGTACACCCATGACCATCTACAAAGTGATCGACCGCCTACACCCAGGGCGCGTGGCTAGCGTTGCGAGTGAGGGCATTGCCGCCACAGTGACCTCTTGGTTGGCCGAACTCGAGGCAACGAGTCCGCTCGTCGACGAACTCGCCCGGGCAGTCGCCGCCTCCGACTGGCCAAAAGCGCACGCGCTTGCCTACACGCTGTCGGTATCGGTGGAAGTCGTGGCGGTCAGGTGACTGACACGCCACCATCTCACGGCCGGGCCGTCGTCGCCAAAATGCCCAAAATGTCGAGTGTAAGTCGTTACAGGGCAATAGATATCATCTAGACGCGGTGAAGTGACCACTTGCGCTCGTCAATCTTCGGACCGGGCGACACCAGCGCGTAACACCCCCTCGCCGCGCAGCGTCCGAAGGGTGCTGCCCCGGCGCTGGCGCACTAACTGGCCCAGACTGCTTGCGTTGCAGAGCCCGACAGCCGCGGCGACGGCGTCGGTGGAAAGGGATGTGTTGCGCAAGAGGTGCGCAGCCTCGTCCAGGCGTACCTCGTTGGCGAACGCGAGCGGACTCAATCCCATCGTCGCCATCGTCCGTCGCTGTAATGTACGTGCACTTACGCCGATCGCCTCGGCGGCCTCGCGGATGGACAACGGTTCGGTCAAATGATCGCGAACCCAGCGCTCGAACGCGGCGACCTCGGCGGACTGGCTAGCCAGAACGGACGGCATGGCGAACGTCGCTTGCGAAGAGCGATCACCGATCAGCAGGTACCGCGCCACAAGTTCGGCAAGCGCGAGACTTCGGCATCGCACAAGCCACAGCGCGAGATCGATGTGGGCGAAGGCCGCGGCTGCGGTGGCCACACCAGAGTTATGGACCAGCGTCGCACGGGTATCCAAGTCGACGAGGGGGTATCGGGCGCGAAACGCGGGTCCAAGCCGCCAACTGGTCGTGGCGTGACGTCCGTTCAATACCCCCGCTTCCGCTAAGAAGAAGGTGCCAGTGCAAGCTCCCGCAACGACAACCCCCCGCTCGGCAGCGGCAGTTACGAATTCGGTCGCGCGCCGCTGCGCCGGTCCTCGATCACGCCGATTGACTCCTCGATCACGCCGATTAACTGAGCCGGGTTCTTGGCGCCCACAGCGGGGACGACCAGAACGTCGGCATCGACCGAAGCCGGCGGCTCCGCGCGAAGCTGGTGCCCGCGCGCGGTGCGGTGATGTCGACCGAAGCCAGCCAGCGTGATTTCCCAGCGAGGTGGCGGCAGCTGCAGATCTTCTCGCAGATTGTTGGCCGTTTCCAAGACATCGCACACGATGCTGAGACCCGAATCGAACACACCCTCCGGTCAGCAGGACTGCAACATGCATGGCGGAAATTGATACTGAATACGTCTGATACGCCTCTGGCGTGCGACGCTCGATCTCTCTAGCGTTGACCTCACTACCTACCGCGCTACGAAAGGAGTAACAGTGGCGAAGCGAGTCGGTCTGCTAGTGAATATTGAGGCCATGCCCGCCAAGGGCGACGAGGTGGCGGCATTCCTCGAAAGTGCTCAACAATTGGTCGAACAAGAACCCGCCACAGTGACGTGGTACGCAGTGCGGTTTGGGCCGACGTCGTTTGGCATCTTCGACACTTTCCTCGACGATGAGGGCCGACAAGCCCACCTGTCCGGAGCGGTTGCGGAGGCGCTGGGAAATGCCGCGCCCGACCTCCTCGCTGCGGCGCCCGAGATCCGGCTAGTCGACGTGCTGGCCTCAACAACAGCGCGTTGATCCACCCCTCTCGCGCGGTCCGCCGGCGTCAGTGTCAACAAGCGCAAAATCTAGCGAACGCTAGCTCGACGCCCGGAGACAGCCATCCGACGAACCCAATCGACGAGATGTAGGCGCACGGAAGCGTTGAATCCCTCACCGAGTCCGCAACGTCCGGCGAGGCACGAATGGGGGAGTCGAGGCGAGACCGCAGCGGGACCCCGGGAAGCAGAATCAACTCTGCCGCAAGCAAAGTCACTTGGGGCAGCACGGTTCGACCGGGGTCAGCGGGTCGCCGCCCAAACGTGAATCACTGGGCCGCGATCAGGGTGTTACCCCAGGATGACGAGTTCCCTAGGGTTGCGCGCGCAGACTCCAGTCCAAGCTGCCCCGGCAGACCAACGCACCGCTCGAGTTAGTGACAACGACGTGGGTGGAGAACCGAGCGCGATCGTTGGCTCCCGACCACAACGAGTCCAGCATCGCCCGGGCATTGTCTTTGAGACTGCAACTGGCAGTCAACCGCCCCCGAGCGGGTTCAAGAAACTTCAAGGTCGTGGCTCTGCTCAGCGGCACGATCCCCTCGAAATCTGTCTCAGCGCCCGTCGAAACGATGGCGGCCAACCCGACCGCATCGACCAGCACCGCCAGCCCCGCCGAATGCAGCGACCCGATCACATTCGTCAGAGCTACGGCAGTATCCATGGCCACAACGGCATGGCCGTCAACGGCTCGCAGGACCTCGACGCGTGCCAGACGGTTCGCGGGTACCGCCTCGATGAAGCGCTGGGCTATTACCGTCATATCCAGTTCCACACCTCGCATATTCGCTGAAGTTTGGATCAACGCCAAACTGAGATTCGACGGCCGTCAACGGGCGCCGGTTCAGGCCGAAGGGGTCTGCCCCCGGTTTGGTTGACTCCTTGATGTGCCCCGGGTTTCATGGAGTCGGTTTGCTTGACTTTTGGTCACGACATCCGCCGAAGGAGCCGTGTCCATGCCCAAGCGTTATCCCGAAGAGTTCCGCCGTAAGGTGCTCGACCTTGTCGCCGCCGGGCGCCCGATCGCGCATATCGCCGCCGATCTGAATATCAGTGACCAGACGATCTACGGCTGGCGCAAACAGGAGCTCGTTGACACCGGCCAGCTGCCCGGGCTCAACCGCGCTGAACTCGCCCAGCTCAGTGCGGCGAACAAACGCATCCGCGAGCTGGAGACTGAGGTCGCCATCCTAAAAAGGGCCCGTGAGCTGCTGCGGGAGCCGAACGACCCAAAAGGCGGTACGCGGCCATAGCCACGATGGCCGCAGAAGGACTTCCCGTGCAGGTCGCGTGCCGGCTGTTAGAGGTGACCGACTCTGGCTATTACGCGTGGCGATCGCGGGCTCCATCGCAACGGGCGATTCGCCACGCCTGGCTGACCGAGCAGATCCGTGCCGTGCACACCGCCTCCCGGGGCACCTACGGTGCCCGCCGGGTTCATGCCGAACTGACCCTTGGGTTGGGTCTGCAGGTCGGCCACAACCAGGTGGAGATGCTGATGGCCCGCGCGACCATCAAGGGCTTGCCAGGTACCCGTCGTCCCCGGCCCCGTCACGAGACTCCCACGGCGACTGATCTGGTCGAGCGGATGTTTACTCGTGACGCTCCAAATCGGTTGTGGGTCACTGATATCACGGAGCATCGCACCTATGAGGGCAAGGTGTACTGCGCCGTGGTGTTGGACACGTTCTCCAGGCGGGTGGTCGGCTGGTCGATCGATTCGAGTCAGACCGCGGCGCTGGTCGCCAACGCGCTCAGCATGGCCATCGCCAACCGCGAACCACAGTCCGGTGGGATCATCCACTCCGATCACGGCGTGCAAGGCGGATTCAATCGGTTGTCGCAACACCGGCTTCTTGGAGCAAGAGTAGCTGGTCGTTGAACGCCTCCGCCGGGGTCTTCCAGCCGAGTGTCTTGCGGGGTCGGGTGTTGAGGGCGTGAGCGACCGCTTCGATGTCTTCTGCAGTCCATCGGGATAGGTCGGTGCCCTTCGGAAAGTATTGGCGCAGCAGGCCGTTGGTGTTCTCCTTGCTGCCGCGTTGCCACGGTGATTGTGGGTCGGCGAAGAATACGGGGATGCCGGTCTCAACCTTGAACTGGGCGTGGGCGGACATCTCCTTGCCGCGGTCCCAGGTCAGCGAGCGGGCCAGCTGATCAGGCAAGGTCGACATCGTTTGGGCGAGGGCGTTTTTCATCGTGATCGCGCCGTAACCAGCCAAGGCTGGGCCGTTCTTGATCGTGTGCTTGTGCCGGTAACCCTGCTCGCGGGGCAGGTGGACGAGCATCGTGAACCGTGTTGTGCGTTCGACGACGGTGCCGACGGCCGAGCGCTCCAGCCCGATCAGGAGGTCGCCTTCCGTAAGACTAAAGCCGGCCCAGGAGGGTCGGGTGTGGCTGAGATCGCCTTGCGCTGTGGTCGCTTATTGGGAATGTTCGCCCGGCTCTTCGGGGTGCCCTGGCTGCTAATTGAGATCTGCGCTCGGTCGCTTGGTTACGGATGCGTCAGCGGGGTGTTCCACGGGCCGCTGTCAGCACCTAGACCAACGGACGGAGCAGCGTGACCGCACATCGAGACATCGCCTGGGTGGGCATTGATGTCGGCAAGACCCATCACTGGGCGTGCACGGTGGATGCCGAAGGCAAGACAGTGTCTTCGATCAAAGTCGCCAACAACGAGGCCGACATAGTGGCACTCATCACCGATGCCGGTTCGCAAGCGACACAGCTTGTTTGGGCCATCGACATCATCGGTGCGCCATCGGCGTTGCTGCTGGCGTTGTTGGCTCGAGCCGACCAGTCAGTGCGTTATGCACCCGGGCGAGTCGTTGCGGCGATGAGCGCGGCCTACGCCGGAGAAGGTAAGACCGACGCCAAGGACGCCTACGTCATCGCTGAGACCGCTCGCCTGCGCCGGGACCTGTCGGTCGTCGACACCGATACCGATCTGGTGCGCAACCTCGCGGTGCTGACCGGGCATCGCGCGGATCTGATCGCCGACCGTGTGCGCATGATCAACCGGTTACGTGACCTGATGACCAGCGTATTTCCCAGCCTGGAGCGGGCCTTTGACTACTCCTCTCACAAGGGAGCGTTGGTACTGCTCACCGCCTACGTCACCCCCGACCAGATCCGCCGCATCGGACAGGTTCGGCTGACTGGCTGGCTGCGCAACCGCCGCGTGCGCGGATCGGCCGACGTCGCCGCCCGCGCCATCGCCGCGGCCAAGGCACAAACGGTGGTGCTGCCCGGGCAAGAGCTCACCGCCAGCATCATCGCCGAGCTGGCCACCGCCATCCTGGGCCTCGATGACCGACTCAAGGCCCTCGATGCCCAGATCGAGGCGACCTTCGCTCAACATCCGCAGGCAGCGATCATTCAGTCGATGCCTGGTTTCGGCCCTTTCCTTGGGGCCTCGCTTCTGGTCGGGGCCAACGACTTACGTGCATTCCCTAGCGCCGGGCATCTCGCTGCAGCGGCCGGGCTCGTGCCCGTCCCCAACGACTCCGGCCGGCGCACCGGCAACCTGCACCGACCGTCGCGCTACAGCCGATCGCTACGACATGTGTTCTACCTGTCGGCCCAGACCAGCATGATGCGCACCGGGCCCAACCGCGACTACTACCTCAAGAAGCGTGCCCGAGGCGCTACCCACAGCCAGGCCGTCATCGCCCTGGCGCGGCGCCGCATCGACGTCCTTTGGGCACTACTGCGCGAGAACCGGACGTGGAGCGCGGAATCGCCACCGCTCGCTCAGGCGGCTTGACAACACCATTGAGATTCCCAGTGCCCAGGAACCGCGCGGTCCTCAACCTCTGCGGGGCGTTCGCTGATCAGCGTCTCGGGGGTGACGTGCGCCCAGGCCTTGCGGCGGGAACGCTCTCGTGGCGCGCGCAGCGGAGCAATGATCGAAACCTGTGGATGAGCCTCGATGAGGTGGCGTGAAAGTGGGCGCACCTTCCCGAGGATGATCATCACGGAATCAGGTATTCGATCAAGACCGGCGTTGGCGCGCTGGTTGGGAAGGTACGCCCTTGCTCACGGTAGTTCACGACGCGGAATCAGCCAACGGCAGCGACGGAGGTGCTGGCCGCTCGCTGCTCGATGAGATCGTGCGCGACGGTGCCCGGCAGATGCTGGCTGCGGCGCTACAGGCTGAGGTCGCCGCCTATGTGGAGCAGTTCGCCGACCAGCTCGATGAGGATGGTCGCCGGCTTGTGGTGCGAAACGGGTATCAGCAGCCCCGCGACGTGCTGACCGCGGCCGGGGCGGTCACCGTCACCGCGCCGCGGGTCAACGACAAACGTATCGATCCTGATTCCGGTGAGCGCCACCGGTTCTCCTCGGCGATCCTGCCGGCGTGGGCGCGCAAGTCCCCACAGATCAGCGAGGTGTTGCCGCTGCTGTACTTGCATGGGCTCTCCAGCGGAGACTTCGGGCCGGCCCTGGAGCAGTTCCTCGGTTCGGGCGCCGGGTTGTCGGCGACCACGATCACCCGGCTGACCGCCCAGTGGCAAGACGAAGCCGCCGCGTTCGGTCGTCGGGATCTGTCCGGCACCGATTACGTCTATCTGTGGGTCGACGGCATCCACCTCAAGGTCCGCCTTGAGCAGACCAAACTGTGCCTGCTGGTGATGATCGGGGTGCGTGCTGATGGCCGCAAAGAACTGGTCGCCCTCACTGACGGGTTTCGGGAATCCACCGAGTCGTGGGCCGATCTCCTGCGCGATTGCCGCCGCCGCGGAATGACCGCACCGGTGCTGGCCGTCGGCGACGGGGCCCTCGGGTTCTGGAAGGCCGTCCGCGAGGTGTTCCCGGCCACCCGCGAGCAACGGTGCTGGTTCCACAAGCAGGCCAATGTGCTTGCCGCGCTGCCGAAATCCGCCCATCCAGCCGCGCTGGCGGCGATCAAGGACATCTACAACGCCGAAGACATCGACAGGGCACAGGTCGCGGTCAAAGCCTTCGAGATCGACTTCGGCGCCAAGTACCCCAAAGCTGAGTGTGGTCACCTGACTTGGCCCCACTTCGGCCATCGTTCTTCACGGATTTTGGCCCCATCGGGGTGGTGAGCATTCGTCTCGGGTGGGGTGCGGTGTGTCGTCACCAATGTTGGCCCCACCCTCGTTCAGATCGTTCCTGTCGTCCGTCGTCTCTGGCGGCGGTCAGGGAGGTCGGTCAGGATGCGGTCACGCGTGGAACTGTTCGAGAACATCAGGAGGGACTGGCGGCGCGATGAGCCGTCGATCCGCGAGCTTGCTGAACGGCACAAGGTGCACCGTCGGACGGTGCGCCAAGCGCTCGCCGACGCGGTCCCGCCGCCGCGGAAGGTGTATCCGGTGCGGCCCCGCCCGGCGATCGATGAGTGGGTGGCGGTGATCGATGACTGGCTGTTGGCCGACCAGGACGCCCCGCGCAAGCAACGGCACACCGCGCGGCGGATCTGGCAGCGCCTGGTCGCTGAGCATCAGGCGACGTGCTCGGAGGTGACGGTGTCGCGTCACGTCGCGCGTCGCCGGGTCGAGCTCGGGTTGCAGAACCGGGAGGTGTCGATCCCGCAGACACATGTGGCCGGCGCGGAGGCCGAGGTCGACTTCGGTGAGTTTTACGCCACGATCGCCGGGCTGGTGGTGAAGTGCTGGATGTTCGTGATGCGATTGTCGCACTCGGGCAAAGCGTTTCACGTCGCGTTCGGCACCCAGGCCCAGGAAGCGTTCCTGGAGGGGCATGCGCTGGCGTTCGAGTACTTCGGGGGTGTGCCCGGCCGGATTCGGTACGACAACCTCAAGCCCGCGGTGATCCGGGTCCTCAAAGGGCGTGATCGCACCGAGTCCGAACGGTTCACCGCGCTGCGCAGCCACTACGGGTTCGACTCGTTCTTCTGCCGCCCCGGCATCGACGGCGCGCACGAGAAGGGCGGTGTGGAGGGTGAGATCGGCCGCTTCCGGCGCCGGCACCTCGTTCCGGTCCCGAAGGTCGCCTCCCTGGCCGAGCTCAACGAGGTGATCGGCGCTGCCGACGCGGTCGATGACGATCGGGTGATCACCGGCCGCCCGATCACGATCGGGACGGCGTTCGCTGCCGAGGCCACCGTCCTGATGGGATTGCCGGCCGAGCCGTTCGACTGCGCGCGACTCCTGCACGCCCGCGTCGACAACCGGGCCAGAGTGTCTGTGCGGCAATGCTTCTACTCCGTCCCGGCCCGCTACACCGGGCGACGTCTCCCGGTGCGCCTGTCCGCCCGGACCGTCGAGGTCTACGACGGACCTCGACTGGTGGCACGCCACGAACGGGCGGTTGGGCGTCATGTCGAGGTGCTGTGCCTGGATCACTACCTCGAGGTCCTCAAGACCAAACCCGGGGCGCTGCCCGGGGCGACCGCACTGGCACAGGCCAAGACTCGTGGGGTGTTCACGCAATCGCATCAACGCTATTGGGATGCTGCCCGATCCGCGCGCGGCGATGCCAAGGGAACCCGCGCTCTGATCGTCATCCTGCTGGCGCACCGCGCTATGCCCGCCGCCGCCCTCATCGCCGCGATGGACCGGGCCGTCGCCGCGGGGTGCCTGGATCCCGAGACGGTGCTGATCGAAGCCCGCCGCGACATGGCCCCGCTGGCACCTGTGGCCGCGATCGGCGCACTGGCCCGCTACGACCGACCACCACCCTCGCTGGCCGGATACGACGACCTGCTCACCGGAAGCGACTCATGACCACCACAGCCAGCAAGACGACGACCGCCGATGCCGCCGCCCAGGCCTCGATCGGTGCCGCGGCCCGTGAGTTGCACCTGCCCACCGTGCGCACCGAAGCAGCCCGCTTGGCCGAGATCGCCGACCGGGAACGCCACACCCACCTGCGTTACCTCGCCGAAGTCCTAGCCGCCGAGGTCGACGACCGCACCGAACGGCGCCGTGCCCGACGCATCAACGACGCCAAGTTCCCGAGGCTCAAACGGTTGGCGGAGTTCAACATCGACGCTGTACCCGGCATCGCTCCCGCGACCCTGGGCCACCTCGCCGCCGGACACTACATGGACGCCGGTGAGCCAATTGTCCTGCTTGGTGACTCCGGGACCGGCAAATCTCATCTGCTCATCGGGTTGGGGTTGGCAGCCTGCGAACAAGGCCGCCGGGTCCGCTACGTCACCACCGCCCAGTTGGTCAACGAACTCGTCGAAGCCGCCGACGAACGCGTCCTCTCCCGTGTCGTGGCCCGCTACGGGCGCCTGGACCTACTTTGTCTCGATGAGCTCGGATACGTTCAAATCGACCCTCGCGGAGCGGAATTGCTGTTCCAGATCATCACCGAACGTGAAGAACGGGCCTCGGTGGCGATCGCCACCAATCTACCGTTCAGCGAATGGGGCACCGTCTTCCCCGACCCACGCCTGGTCGCCGCCATCGTCGATCGGGTCACCTTCAACGCCCACATCATCGAGACCGGCACGAAGTCCTACCGACTACGCACCAGCAGAACCACCACCCGCACCAAACGAGCCACTTAAACCAGGTGGGGCCAAAATTCATGACGATGGTGGGGCCAAATCACTTGACGAAACGCACAAAGCGGTCGCCAAGATCGTCGACGACCTCGACGTCTTGTTGGAGTTCTACAAGTATCCCGCCGAACACTGGATCCACCTGCGAACAACGAACCCGATCGAGTCGACCTTCGCGACCGTGCGGCTGCGCACCAAGGTCACCAAAGGCCCAGGATCACGCGCGGCCGGACTTGCCATGGCCTACAAGCTGATCGACGCCGCACAAGCCCGCTGGCGGGCCGTCAACGCCCCGCACCTGGTCGCCTTGGTGCGCGCCGGTGCGGTCTTCCACAAAGGCAAACTGCTCGAACGACCCACCTACATCACCCCACCCGAACCGGCTGACACCACCGCCGCCACGACCGGAACGGAGGTCGCCTGAAACACCCCGATCCACAGGTATTGACAATTCCTCCGCGCAGCGCGCGCCCGGTGCGAAGACACCAGACCAGCTCGCGCTTGAGCGCACCGCGGCCTTCAATGTAGAGCGACTGATAGATCGCCTCGTGGCTGATACGCTTGGATTCATCATCTGGGAAGTCGAGTTTGATCCGGTTGGCGATCTGCTCCGGGCTCCAGGCCTGCACCCACGCCCGGTCCTTGCGGTGCGGCTTGTTGTTGCCGGTCCACCGCGGCGGCTGCGGTCCGGCCACCATGGAACCGTCAGGTCTGCTGATCTGCCCCGAGAGCCGTTCTTGGACAGCCCCGAGAGCCGTTCTTGGACATAGGTGTGCAGCCTGGGGTTGGTGACCAGCTTGGCCGTCTTGGGGCGCTTGGCGGTCAGCTGCGCCTTCCACTGCGCAACCGACGCGCGGTACTCGGACGTGTATCCGCGAGTGGCGGCATTGCGGCGCAGCTCGCGGGAGATCGTGGATGGATCCCGACCGATCGCCCGAGCGATCTGGCGCACTGCGGCACCTTGGGCCCTGAGCAGCGCGATCTCCTCGCGTTCACGGAAAGACAGATAGCGCCCCGACAGCGGCGTGAGATCGAACGGTGGCATGCCGCCAGCGTTGTGGAACCACCGCTGTCCGACCGGCTGCGACGCGCCGACAGCGATCGCAGCCGCCGCCGGCAACGATCCCTTGGCGATCTCGATCCAAAACAGCCGCTCGGTCTCGCGCTGATGCGGCGGCGCCCCCGGCGACCTCATCGCACGACGAACAGCACGATCCGCTGCCTGCTGCCGACGAACCATCGAACACCCTCCAAATGTCAGGGCGTTGCTTCGACCGATTGAATCCGGTCAATTCCGGTCACGAAAGTTCGTCCACGCACTGTCGCACAACGGATTACACGGATCAATGGGCCGCGTCGGCGCGTGCGGAGACAACGCCGCCATGGAGTCGTTCTTCGCCCTTCTGCAACGCAACGTGCTCGACCGGCGACGCTGGCCCACCCGAGCCGAACTACGCCTGGCCATCGTCACCTGGATCGAGCGCACCTACCACCGCCGCCGCCGGCAACGCGCACTCGGCAGGCTCACCCCGATAGAGTTCGAACTGCTCCACACACCAGTCGCAACCGCGGCCTGAAATTCACACCCCGCGAGTCAACTGAACTCGGGGCAGACCCATTCAATCCGGTAGTGGTGAAGCGCGAACCTCTAGGTAACGGTGCGACACGCCTGCATAGCGAGGACGCCCGCGACTACCTAGGTCTGAGCGATCTGCGCGAAGCGCCGTGGAATCACGGATTCCTGGCCACTCAGATGACCAGGCTGGAACGGAAATCAGAGTGGGTTGCCGACAATCGGGGCATTTTCGACAGCCTTCTGCACCCATTAGCCAAAGCCACGCAGCACCAACGAAACCTCCGCAGGACAAGCAAGGTCAATCACGACCGGAAGCACGACTGGGCGGTCACAGAGTTCCTCTACCCAATGGTCGTGACGTCCGCCCCCCTCTACAGAGTCGACGTCAGCCAGGAGCCATACCAACCAGAGAAGGTTGGCTGGACTCCCCTGGTTCGAGAGATCCGGACGAAGACGCTCAACGGCCACTACGTCGTGGATGCCGTCAACGCGGCGGCCCTCGACGACTACCTCGATACGCACATCCAACTCTTCGCAGACCAGGTTCAACACCTGGCAGAGGAAGACCCCGAAAAGTTTGTCACGTCGGGAAACGAGTCAGACACATAGCCCGCGGCCGGTGCCGCTGATACCTGAAAAGCGCTGCCGGATGATGCATTCGACCCACCGCAATACGACCCCTGCGCCAGTAGGATCGTAAGACTTTTCAAAGAACACCCGGTTTGGTGGTGGCTTCGCCAACGGCCGGGTTCGTAGCGTGCGGCACATGCGGACGGCTGTGTGCGCGTCATGGTGATGACGCTTCACAAACTCACCGCCGGGGACGGATACCTGTACCTGGTGCGGCAAGTTGCCGCCGCCGACCGCACGCAGCGGAGCCGCTCCACGCTGGCCGACTACTACTCGGCCAAAGGGGAATCGCCGGGGCGGTGGATGGGCCGCGGCTTGGCCGCGCTGTCTGATACAGAGCGTCACAGTGGCGTATTGACCGTACGCCAGAGGCCAAAGCGCACCGCGCGTTATTTCTGCCGCCGCCGATGGATGAAACTGCCTGTGGTCGGTTTAGCAGCGGCTGCGGTCGCGCGCTCGCGCGATACGAGATCGATGGCGCCGCGGCCCCTGTCGCTGCGGTTGGACACGAGCCCAGATTTGACCATAATCTCAGTTATCGGCTAAATATCAGGCTGGTCAGCGGCTAATAGTTCGGCTATAATTTGGCCATGCGAACTGTACCGCTCAGTGAAGCCAAGGACAAGCTTTCGGCGCTCGTTGAGGAGGCCGACACCACCCATGAAGTCATTCAGATCACCCGGCATGGCCGCGTCGCGGCGGTCATCATGTCCGCCGACGATCTGGAGTCGCTTACCGAAACTCTGCACGCGCTAACAACTCCCGGCGTGGTCGACGGGCTACGCCAGGCCGACGCCGACTACGCGGCCGGCAACACGATCTCCGGCGACGAGTTGCGCCGCCGCTACGGGCTCACGTGAGCGAACCGCAGCTCTGGTCAGTTCAGCTGTCGCCGGGCGCCCTGCGGGCGCTGGAGCGGCTGCCACACAAGGTGGCCGCCGCGATCGCCGAGTTCATCACCAGCGCGTTGCCGACCGACCCGTACATCATGTCCAAGCCGCTCCGGTTCGAGCTGGAAGGGTGGCGCGTGGCACGCCGCGGCGGGTACCGCGTCACATTCCGAGCCCTCCCCGACGAACACGCCTTGTACATCGGCTGGATCGAGCATCGGGCCCACGTCTATCGCCGCCCCTGATTCGTCACTGTGACGAATCAGGGGGCGAGTCAGGTTCGGCTTGCCGGACACCAGCGGATTGCCACCGCTCAGGTCGAAGCAACTGGCGTCATGGTCCATGTGGCGCCCGCGGTCAACTACCAACGTATTGACCGGCTACCGCCGTTGCGCAGTGGCAGTCTCACAAGGGGTCAGACGGCGCACGGCTACGTCGGATTCGATATGCAGAGCCAAGGCGATCTCTGCATTGAGGTCGCAGACCCCGCTACACGCGGAGCGATCGCCGAAGCTGGCTGGAAAGTTCACACCTAAGGGCACGCGCCTCAAAGTGCGCGATACCAACTTTTGGTATCGTTGCGAAGGTGGGTAAGAACACCTCGTTCAGCCTCGATGATCACTTCACGACGTTCATCAATAATGAGGTTGCCTCGGGCCGGTACGGCTCAGCGAGCGATGTGGTGCGTGCCGCGCTGCGGCTGCTCCAGGATCGTGAGACGCGTCTAGGTGCGCTGCGTCAAGCGCTGGTTGCGGGGGAAAATAGTGGCGAATCAACACCGTTCGATTTCGATGAGTTCGTGACGCGCCAGCGCGCCCGACAACCGAACCAGCGGTGAGTCGCTATGTGCTCTCCCCTGCCGCCCGTATCGACCTGGAGCACATCTGGGACGACACCAGGCAACAATGGAGCGACGACCAAGCTGAGCGCTACACCCGAGAGCTTCAGCGGGCGATCGAACTCGTGGCCAACAACCCTCTGATCGGCCGCCCCTGTGATGAGGTCCGCGCCGGCTATTGCAAGCACGCCGTAGGCTCTCACACCCTGTACTACCGAGTGGCTGCCGCTGACCTGATCGACGTGGTGCGGATACTGCACAAGCGCATGGACGTCGACGAGCACTTCGACTGATGGCCGCGGGCTGAGGTCGGCCCCAAGAGAGCTATTCGGGGACGCGTCTGCAAGAGCCGCGATAGATGCGACGGCCACCGTCGGGGACTCCCCCAGCGCCGTCAGCTGGGCGCTTCGCAGCGAGTCTCGATCGCTTTGATGGCTGTAATCGCCGCGGGCCCGATCTCGGTGTCGGGGACGTAGTGGCGCAACATTGCCGCGGTGGATTCGACGCCTACCTTGCTCAGAGTCTCTATTAGGTATTCTGCGATATTCGGCTCGGGCCATCCGGCGACCTGGTCGCGATGGATGAGCACCCACTCCAGCAGCGTGCGGATCTGCTCGGGATATGCGGTCACCAGCAGGTCGTGCGGCGAGAACGTGGTGTCGGAGTTGTACCCCGGCACGAGCACGCGCCGGATGTCACACAGGATCGCCGCAGTGGGACCGGCGCACCGCTCGTGAAGCTGCTCCCATAGGAAATGCGCTGTCGCGGGCGGCACTTGGTCGCCTCGAAGCAGAGGGAACAGCAGATTGTCGATCATCCGCCAGATCGAGACGAGCAGTTCGGCCGCGGGGTCGTCATCGGGCGGCCCTGGGTGGGGCAGTTTGTCGCAGACCTTGGCCCACCCCCGCAGCGCATGCAGATGTGCGGCCACCGCGTCTTGGCGGCTGAAGGCGTCGGTGCGCAGCCGTCGCGCCGTCTCGGCTATAGCTCGGCCGGTCAAATCGTCGGTTCGGGTGATGTTGTCGGCAAGCTCGCTAACAGCATCGGGATAGCCGAACCCGAGCAGCTCCCCTGGCGAGAGTGCGGCCATCGCAAACAGCGTCAGGCGCTGGTCGAGCGGCAAGGTCATCACCGCTTCGCCGTAAGGGCCGAAGACCCGCTCGTCCTCATACTGTTTGGACACCAGCGCCGCTGCAGCGGCTCGCTGGCTGTGATCGCTGGGATCAGCGATCACCGCGGCGATTTCGGCGTGGATTTCGTCGAGTGCCGCGATCGGCTCGATCCGTTCGTACAGACCGAGCACCTCCAGCAGCAAGCTGGACAGGCCGATGTTGTAGCTGACGTCCAGAGTGTCCAGAAAATCGGCCACGGCATCGCGGTCTACTGCCGGCAGAGCGCGATGAGCGAACCGGGCAGCCTCCAACAGTTCCAGATGCAGGTGATAGCCGCCGGCACGCCAGCCGGCGCGCAGCAGGTCCAGCACGCCTGCGGCGTCCTCGGGATGTCGCAGCGGCCGACTCAACAACGCCGCCACATGTAGCTGCCCCCACGACGGATTGGGCCGCCACATCCTCGCGGCGTAGCCGGTTTCGGTGTCGGTGATCTTGCCCCACATTCGCGAGGTATCAATCGTTCCGCAGATGTAGGCCGCCGGTAGGGCATCAGCCGCGCGCGGATGCTGCACCGCATACACCGACGCGAACATCGTGCTGACACTGGTGCGATGCCCTGCCTCGTGCAAACGGGTCATTCTGGGCCGCAATACCGTATCGGTGGCGTCAAGCAACTGCCCCACTTCGTCGAGAAGCAGCCCGGTAATCACACATTTGCCGATCGCCCGGAACATCGCCAACTCCAGGTGTGACCACGCACGCGGACAGTGCCATCCGCGCGCCCAGAACTCCTGGTCCTTGGGTTCGTCGAAATCCGCCTGGGCGGTGGCCATTCGAGCATGGCGAGCAGCTCAGACATTTCGGCCAGAGCCGTACGCGCGGTGTCGGCTCCGAACACGCCCGCCGCGGCCGCGGCCAGCAGTTCATGGTCGGCCAGCTGGCGGATCGCGTCATAGCGTCTCACCGGATCGCGTTCGAGGATCAATGCGTCACGGCGCAGATCCTCATGCGCGGGCGCGCAAAGCACCTGACCAAGCTTCGTGCCGTCCTCACTGGACAACACAAGGTGCTCGGCTGTCAGGAAACGGGCTTGCCGTTCGTGCCCGAACCGCAGCTTGCCCTGCTGCACGGTCAGCAGCCGCGCGGCCAGCACGTCATCGATGACCGATAGGTCGTGTTCGAGGGCAGGGCATCGCCGCAGCACGTTCAGAGCGTCGGTGAGCGGCAACACGGTGGTGACGTTGGAGTCCATGGCTGCGGCCAGGCAGCGCAGCCCGGCGCGCACCGTCTCATTCGGTACTACACGGCGAATGTAGGCATCTTGAACGTCAGCACGCGGTGCGCCTGCGGGCAGCTCATTGATGACCTGGGCGGCGACGCTGACGTCGTAACGGGTGCGGTATTCGCCTGACTCGCCAACCCCTTCTGTGCTTCCGTACGCACGAGCGAGACGGTGTTGCTCCTCGCCCTGCGGTGGGCGCAGCTCGATACGCGCCGAGGGCGTGAACAGTCCGCCGGCGGCGTCGGTGTCCGATGCGGTTACCAGAACCGATGCCGGCACCTGCAGCAGCAGTGCGTTGAGCTGGTTGAGCAGTTCTGCCCGGTAGGTGCTGGCTTGGAGTGCGTCGATGATGACGGTGATGCCGATTCCGGAGTCGGCGGCTTTCTGCAGCAGCGCCCAGGCGCGTTCGGTGCTGTACGGGCTCACCGCCCGCGACAACAGAACACCGAAGTCGTTCTTTCGGTAGTCATCGGCCGAGATCCAGACGACCAGCCGACCCTCGTCGGTCAACCGGATCGCGGTGTGACGAGCGGTGTGCGTTTTGCCGTCGCCACCAGTTATCGCGGGGTCGAGCGCGGGATGGGAGTGTTTTCCCTGGTCACGACGTTGTTGCGATCGATGCAACGTTGGGCGTGGGATGGATGCCGCGGCAGGCCAGTTCGCGTCGTAGGTCGAGGTTCTCGCCGTGTGCTCGTTCAAGGGCCTCGCGGAGTGCTTGCAGCTGCTGGCGGTGCTGTTTCTTGAGTTCGGCGATCTGGCGGGTCAGCGTGATGATGAGCGTGTTGTCGGTGTCGGCGGGTTGTTCGGCGGTGGTCTTGGGGCGGGCTCCGCGCAGATGCTCGATACGTTTGCGAAGTTCGGGGTGGTTGTAGAGGAAGGCGTGGGAGACGCCTGCTTCGCGTTGAACGGCCTGGAAGTTGATCGGTTCGCCGCGTTTGACCAGTCGGCGGATGGCTTGTTCGGCGTCTCGGGTTTTGTTCTGAGACTTGACTTTCGCTGCTTCGGTGAGGGCTGCGATTCGGCGTTCTCGGGAGTCAGTCATTGGATGCTCCTGCGGTGGCGGGTGAGATCGAGAGTCAGCGCGACGGGTCCAGCGCTGGGCTGATGGCACTCGGTTGGCGCGCCATGGGCTGCGGAGATGGGTGCGTGGTCGAGCGCGGCCAGAAGCTGGTTGAGGGCGTGGTGTTCAGCGCGGCGCCGGATCAGCCACACGTTGTCCTCGGGCATGGCACGGCCGTGGCGCTGCTCGAATTCTGTTGTGGCCCGGTCGATCAGGTCGGCAGTCTCGCGGAGTTGACGTTGCAGCACGTCTCGGTGGGTGTGGTCGGTGACGAAGACCGAGCAGGTCAGGCAGGCGTTGCCTTTGTCGCAGGACTGCAGCGGTGGCAGCATGCACCACCCGTTGGGCAGGAACCGGTCTGCGCGGCGGAACAGGTGCAGACTGTCGTGGTCGTCGCTGGAGAGTTGGATGCGGGTGCCGTCGGATCGAAGCTTGGCGGTGGCCAGGAAGGCCTGCTCGGCGTGTTCGTCGCGGGCGGCGATGTAGTGCATCGTCATCGTGGGAGTGGCGTGCCCGGCGTAGCGCTGCAAGACGTGGACCGGTAGCCCGAGTTCAGCCAGTCGGGTCAGCCGGGTGTGGCGGAAGCGATGGGTATGGCTCAACCGGATGACCCGACCTTTGGCGTCGGTGATTTCAACGAGGTCACTGAGGGTGCGTAGCACCCAGTTGTAGGTTCCTGCTGGATAGGGCTTGTCGCCGCGGCGGTTGCCTAGGCGTCGTGCGAACAGGAAGCGCCTGTTGCCGTCGGGGTGTTGGGTTTGTAGCCAACGGTGTTGTTCGGCAATGACTTCGGTGACTTCGTGATCAACGAGGATGGTGTCTGGTGCGACGTCGATCTTGCTTTGGGCGTAGCGGAACCTGGTCAGCGTCCGGTCGTCGTCATCGCCAGTTCCGGCGGACCTCGGGGTGGCGGAGAGGCAGTCGAAGTCGCAGGTGCGGATCTCGCTGGCCCGGCGGCCGGCGAGGATCTGCAACAGGATCATCCGCATTGCTTGTGGATCGTCGAGCCCGTTGGCGGTGATGGTGGTGCCATCGCCGCGGGTGATGGTCATCTGCTCGGTGCGCGGCAGTGCGATCAACGGCAACGCCGCGGTGATTTGGGCGAGCGCGTGATCGTCGATGTAGTTCGCATCGTTGAAGCCGCGCTGGTGCGGTATCCGGGTGACCCGGCCGAACCAGCTTGCGGCGTGCGCTGTGGTGACTCGTTGCCAGGGGGTGGCGCCGAGAACGGTGCGAGCTTCGCCGGGGTTGGCGGCGACGAAGTCCAGTAAGCCGGCCACGGCTCGCAGGTCGTCGTTGATGCCCCGGATCGGCACCGGTCTTCCGAGGTGTCGGGTGTCGGATTCACGGGTGACGCGGTTGGCGGCCACGGCGGTCCACCGCGCGAACGCAGCTGCCTGCTCAACTGCTGTCGCAGGGTCACCGAGGATGTCGGTCGGGTCGCCGAAGCTCGTGATCAGCCAGTTATCGAAGCGGCGGAAGCTGCGCATCCGTTCTTGGCTGACCGTGGTCCAGCGCAACACCCCGGATTCCAGTGCGGTGCCCAAGTGCCATTTCACTGCGGCCCGCAGCCAGGGCAGCTGGATGTGTCCCGGCGGGCAGCCATAATTGGCGATCGGTTCGCGGTCTGTCAGTGGGATCCGCGGATCGCAGCGCGGGTGCCAGAAGTCCAGTTCCCACCACAGGCCGTCGTGGCATGCGGCGATCAAGGCGTGTCGTGCGAACCCGAACAGGCCGTGAACCCGGGCGCGGCCTCTCGGCGACGGCAGTCGCTTGCCCCTGCTGGCATAGAACCAGCTCTGCAACGCCGCGGCGGCGTTGTAATCCATCTCCCGGATCGAGGGTGCGAAAGCACGGCCCTCGGCGACGGCGCGGCGAATGATGTTGGCGAACTGCGCCATCGCCAGCACTGACACCCGGGTGCCATCACAGGCCTGCCAGTGCGCCATCCACGCCAGCTCAGCGGCGAAGGGGTGGGGCAATCCGCTCAGATCAAGCTGGGGCCAGTCATTCTCGGTGACCGATGCCCAGTTCTCGATGCCAGGACCCAGGATCGGTCCGCGCCACTGCGGCGGCAGCCCATCGGCGAGCCGCCAGATCGGATCGACGTGTTCGGCTCCTCGAAGGCGCCGTGGTCTAGGTTCGTCGATCATTGAACCACTCGCCAGCTGCTGGCATAGGAGGTCCAGTTGGCTGCTGCTCGCAGCGCTTCGTCGTCGCGGACCCACCCGTAAAGGTCGAGGGTGGTCTGCACGTGGGCGTGCCCGAGGCGCCGGGATACCACCCATTCCGGTGTCCCTGCCAGCAACAATGCAGTGGCATGGGTGTGGCGGAACCAGTGCGGCGTCCACCCGGGCGGGCCGATTCCGCGCCGACGCAACGTGGCTACCTTCTCCCGGACCGTCGTCTCACGCAATGCGGCCAGCAACGGCGGCCGCGCCACATTCACCAGCAGCGGACACGTCTCTGTCAGAGCGATACCGGATTCGGCTGCCCGGCAGGCGATATCGGTGAGATAGTCGGCGAACAACCTCTCGAGGTCAGCACCGACGTAGACCCGCCGCGGTCGCATCATCTTCACCCGCGCCCCATTCGGATTATCCGAGCGCGGCACGATCTCCACATGCGCGGTGCTGCCGCGGCCGAGTACGAACTCACCGATCCGCAAGCCCAGTGCCTCCCCGAGACGCATCCCGGTCTCGGCCAGCAGAGCGAACACGAATCGGTCTCGCAAGTTCCCTTGCCAGGATCCGGATTCGGCATCGAAGACCGCGCAGCCATCCAGGATCGCCTGGATCTGTTCGGGCAGCAGCACGGGAGGTCGGTCCCGGCGCCGGTCGCGACGCACTCGAACCAGCGACGATGCCGTTGCATCCGAACGCGCATCCAGATGCGCCAGCAAGCCACGGGCCGGTCGGCGCCTCGGGGTCCCGCGAAGTAGCCGCCCCGCGACCGGCACTCCCGATACTGCTTGATGCCAGCGGTAGAACGAAATCAACGCTGCCAGGCGGACTTCCAATGTCGCAGCCGTCGGCGTCTGATCCGACTCGGTCAGTCGATGTTCAACTGTGCGGCCATTGCGTTGCCAGGACAGAAACGCGGTGAAAGCCGGGACACCTACCTCGCGCCACCCGTCGGCCTGCCCGCGCTGCTCAAGGAAGCTCCACCACTGCGCCAACGAGGTCGCGTAGCCACGCACCGTGTTCGGCGACCACACGTGTCGATGAGCTTCTATCCACTCCTCGACGGGACCGACCGTCGCATAGTCCTCACCGAGCACGGTCCAGGTCCGCTGCCCTCCCGCAGGAGCCACTGCCACCGGATACGCCATCGTTGCCGTTCCTTCACGTCGAAGAACTCCCGCCGATAAACCGGCAACAACGATGACCGACCTGGCATCAACCCCCTTGTCACATACATAGATTCGAGCGTGTTCCTACCCGTTGATAACTGACGGGCCTACTAGCAGAACCCTGCCGGCCGGATCAGCCAGCTGCGCCGCCAACGTGTCGGCATCCAGGAGGAGCGCTGCGTCCTCGGTGTGAGCCGAGGCGGGGATCAGCGGGTTGAGGCTGGCTGAGACGGCCTGCCGGAACCGGCGTCGGTAGTCCTGCACCGCGGCGACGTCGGCGCGGCGGCGTTGCACTTCAGGAGCGTCGTTAGCCTCGGGATACAGGCCCAACTCGCGGATCAGTTCGTCCCAGTCGTTGCGATCCCACTGGGTCAAACCGCGCCCTGGCTGCCGCAGGTAGTCCACCAACGAGTCCAACCCGATAGCTTCCACGTAGTCGAACTTGAGCAGCGTCGAGCCCGCCGCGAGGCGCGGGGCGATCGCCACAACGGTGTCGATCTGGCGATAGAAATCCTTTTTCACCGATCGCGGTACTCGCCCAGCTCTGGCCAACACTGCCATCAGATCCGACAACCCGTGGGCCTGCTCACGGGCCTGGTGGTAGAAATTGCGGTTGGCCACCGCACGGCGGCTCCCGTCAGGCAATGACTGCTGCCAGGGGCCGTTGACTGTAGCGATCAGGGGCAGCGCCGGGTCTAGCGACTTGAGTTCAACGATTACGCACCGCTTGTCGGTGATGATGACCAGGTCGAGTTGGCGCGAGCCGCGGGGCAGGAAAAAGTTGACAAGCAGGACCGCTGAAATGCCTGTCGCTGCAGGGCTTCGCGGACCACGCTGATCGCCCGGCGCTCGGAATCGTGCGCCGGCCGGTCGCCGTAGAAAACGTCGATCTGTACGTGGTGTTGTGTTGTTTTGCTCATCAATCGCCACCTCGGCAGTGGCACCACGGCCGAGACTACCGCAGCGGTGCGACAAGGCGCACCGAGCCGATGCCGGCGGGTCTGGGACGGGTTTTGCTTAACTCGCGCCTACCGAGCGTCTCGAGAACCGATTGCAGATGTCGGCGAGTCGATGCTCTGTGTGGCAACGCCACCCGCTCCGTCGCCCGGACCCATCTCGTTGAATGCCAGCCTGCCTGGGTGGGGCGAGTTCCTAGGACAGGGCCGGCGCGGCTGGCGAGGCGGGACGTCCGATCCCTGCAGGCCCGTACCGCTTTGGCCCCCACGCGGTGCCCTTCCGGTCCTGCCGCCACCGTTACGACTTGCAGTCAAACGGCTCTCTCGCGTCGCGCCGGATCTCCACGTAGTTGTCGGCGACCACCAGCACAGAAAGCCGGTCAATTATGTCCGGCTGGTCTGGTCCGTCACCTGCCTTCTGCCACGACCAGTAACTCTCGCCGCCTTTGCACCATTCGAGGTGAGAGCTTCCAGCTTCATAAGGGCGACCACCTGGCAATTCGGCCTGAAGGAAGTCGATGAGTTGGGATTTCGTCATCGCTTCCGGGCCACTATGGGGAACTTTCCAGATGTCCTCCCAAGCCCCGCTGTGCTCATCAACCGACCGGTTGTAGACAACCGATCCAGCAGGAAGCTTGATCGGAGCGACCACTGACACTGGTTGCGGTGTCACGATGACCGTGACGGTCTTGGTTGCAGCAGGAGCGGAAGTCCCTGCACCGCAGCCACACAACGCAAGCGTGCAAACCGCCAACCAGCACCACAGCCTGCTTGCATTGAATGACACGCGACAACGATAGTGGCCGGGCGTTCGCCGCCATGGAATGAGCTCGGTGAGGGTTGAAATCGCTGGGCTAGAATCCTGGACCGCCGAGGGTACGTCCACCGCCTCGTCCCGACGGGTCGGTAAGGGATGCTTCGCACGGGACTTCAGCGAGCATCGTTGCTGGGCCTCTCCCCACATCTCGTCATCGGCGCCCGGCATCGGGCTCGTCGCTCAAGTGCGTTACTACCGCCCTCCCTTGACGAGAACTGCGAGCGCTCCCACTGCCACGATCAAGGCTGTGGAGCCTATGTCGGACAAGCCGGTCGTGGCTCCTGTCTTCGCAATCGCGTAGCCGCATAGAGCCAGCTAACCCAGGATGTAGACCGACAGCACCACGATGGCGGAGATCTTCACGATCCGTCCCCTTCCGACGAGTCGACGGGAGCGCGAATCTCCCGGGCGTGTCCGAAGTGATGAACCCCGCCATCTCTTCGGGTGAGTCGGGGGCGGTTCTACAGGGCCCGGGTGCACTCCCCCGGTGCGTTGATGTCGGTACGGCGGCCTCCACGTCGGCTGGGAACGGGCGAGTAGAGGACCCTGCAGCCGATTTTTGGATTAATGGGACTGTTGGATCAGTAGCGGGATGATGACGAACCACTCCCCCACCGCAGTCCGTGCGGGATTACTCAACGAGCGCGTTTGGGCCCGTTCTCGGCGTTGCGGTGCGGCGCTTGACCAGGTCGTGACACTACTGCAACTCCGCTTGCGGCTACCGGCGCGCGTACCAGCCAAGCTCCTATTCAGTGGCACCGCTGCCGCGAACCTGCCGATCGTCGAGCGCCGCAAATCGGCAATCCGCTTGCGGCGCAGGGTCGTACACGGTCGTCGAACAGACGCGACAGGTATAGCTTCGATGCGGGCCTACTCCCCGACGCGCACACGTCACGCATTGTTGAGTGCCAACCAACACCCGGTCCGGGCCGTGCAGTGAGTGGCCCCGCGGACAGCAGCGCGGAGGTCCCGGCTCGACCCACCCCCGTTTGGTACGGCGCAATCTGGCCACTGCAACCAGAATACCCGTATAGAACACGTGTTCGAGTCTGCCGAGACTGTCGGTTCTGTCGCGTCGCGTCGATGCTCGCGACTCATATGTGTGATGCACGGTGCATCACACCTGACATGCGCGCACCCCCGCTGGCGTGCAGCTACGTCACTTAATCGCCGCGTGTTGTTCGCTGCCAATGTGCTACACGGGCCGTAGGATCTCCCCTACATGCATTACATGTTTGGAGGACAGATGGCGGCGGGCAGTACGACGACAGTCACACGAGCGGGCACCCGCAAGACGGCGAACAAGCTCGCGCGCTTCGCCGGCGGGGCCGAAACATCGGACTTTGTGGCCGCCGCCGAAGGCCTTGACGGTGCCGGTGGCATCACTGCGGGCCTGGCCTCGCTCGCCGCGGCCGACGGTCAGCGATTCATCGAGGCACCGACCGAGGCCATCGCTCCTCACCCCTATAACGCGCCTGCTCGGTCCCAGCCGCAGCCCGACAACCCGAGATGGATCGAGTTGGTTGAATCGGTGCGGGCCGCCGGTGTGCAGGTGCCGATCCTGGTGGTCAGTCGCGCGGCGTTTGTCCAGGCCCGCCCGGAGCTCGAGCCGTCCTTGGAGTCATCGACTCGATACGTCGTCATCTACGGCCACCGGCGCCGCGCGGCCGCCCTGGAGGCCGGGCTCGCCACTGTGCCAGCGGTGATCGACGACTCGGCAATGACCGACGGCGGCGACCTCGATGCGATGACCATCGAGAACCTTGGGCGCGAGGATCTCTCCGAGTTTGAACAGGCGGAGGTGTTCGCTCGCTACAGCGAGGCGGGATTCAGTCAGCGCGATATCGCCGGCAAGCTCGGTGTGAACCAATCGACTGTGTCGCGCAGACTGAATTTGCTCCTGCTCTGCCCTGAAGTGCGTTCGGCGGTCGAGCGCGGAGACATCAAGCACACCGAAGCAGCGGAATTGGCCGGCAAATTGCCCTACGGGCCGCGCCGGCCGTGGCAATCCGACCTCCACCCTGAACAGGAAGTCGACCACCGCCAAGCTGATCAACTCGCGGCTTGTCAGCTCGTGGCCTCGGGCGCCACTCCGAAGCGTGCCGCGGAGCGAGTGCTCGCCGAGCGTCGCGCCCGTCAGCGAGCGCTCGCCGAAGGTGTGGACATCATCGATCCCAAAGAACGGTTCGGTCCTAACTATCAGCAGTATGTGATCGACTCGCCGGCCGCGGCAAATGGAGACGCCGTGGTCGCCGCGATCGACGGGCTGCAAGGCAGCCTCGTCTACTATCGGGCATCCGCGAAGCCAGCCCACGTTGCGTCGCCGCAGCCACCAGCCGCCGGAAAGGACACCGTCTCGGCGCGTCAGCGCACAGCGGCGGCCAAGGGCCGGTTGTTGGCATGTCCACGGCTGGTCGCTAGTCCGCCTCCTCGGGAGAAATTGCTTCCGTTGTTGGCCGCCCAGTACGCCTCCGGACTCGCCGCCCTGGGAGCCAGCTCGGCCGGCTGGAAGAGTGCTTTTGATCTGAGCCGGGCGGCAGGGCTCGCAACCGCCCAGCACTCCGATGCCGGGGCATACCGCACCGCGGCCGCGGCCGAAGTGACGTTGAAGCGCCAGCTGGAGATCGCGTGGGCATGCGCGGTAGCGGCCTTCGAGCTCCATGCTTCCGACAGGACTCGGGACTCCTGGAATCATCTCGACGTCGCCTATCTCCAGTTGCTGCAGGAGCGCGCCGACTACTCCCCCACGCCATGGGAACTCGAACGCATCGCCGCAGTCGGCCATGGAATGCAGAGGCCGGCTCCCTATGATTGCGGCTCTACCAGCAGCGATGCCTGAGGATGCACAAGTGATGCACCGTGCATCACCCGATGAGACTCGCTCTTGCGTAGCGCCCCCTCTGTCATACCCAGCAGGTCGACGGCGCGGTGATGCACGATGCATCACCCCTTTTCCACCTCCAGAATGCACGATGGCGCGTGAGCTAGATACGACCCCGGTCGCGCCTCCCACTCCTGTCCCTGCTGGTGTTCGAAGGCGAGCGCCACTCCCCTTTCGATGGGTGATGCACGGTGCATCACTCATCGCCACAGCACCCGACCGAGCCTCACACCCGCGGGCGGCCACCGTCCGCCCGGCCTAGCCTGACATTGAAGGAGCGACCACTCATGGGCACCACCTACGCATTCGCCAGCCTGGCAGGCAGCACGGGAAAGACGACCACCGTCGTTACCCTTGGCACCCAACTGGCACTGCAGGGTCTGCGTACGCGCATCGTCGACCTCGACAGCCAAGCAAACGCCAGCACTTGGCTGGGCTATGAAGACACCCACGGAAAGACCGTTGCGGACATCCTGCGCGACGAAGCCACCGTTGCGGAAGTAGAGCTCCCGGGCCGCGTGATTAAAGGCGTCGACGACGACGACGAACCGATCGTTGGCGAGATCCCCAACTTGACCCTGGTGCCGGCACGGCGCTCCACCCTCGACAAGATCATGATCGAGCTGGCCGCCGATCAGGGTGGCGTGTTGCGACTGCGCAATGCGCTCGCTCAGGCCGGTCCGGTGGACGTCACGCTGATCGACTGCCCCGGCACAATGTCCACCCTCGTAGTGGCCGGGATGCTCGCTACGAGCGTCAGTGAGAACGACACCACCGCCGGTGGATGGGGTGTCATCGCGTGCACTAAGCCGGCGTACAAGGAGAGCCGCGGGATCCCCGATCTGGAGCGCCAGTTGCATGTGTTGCGCGAGACCTATCGCATGGATCTGCGGCTGCTCGCGATCGTGCCGTGCGTCGTCCCACCCGAGAACGCGGGCCGGGTGTACATCGACCAGATGGAGGATCTGCGCGAGCTTTATGGTGATCTCGTTACCCCGGGCGTTCGGCGGGCAGGGATTGTTGACGAAGCGTTCGTCAACGCCACTCCCCTGCCGTTGTACGGATACCGCGCCCGAGGCGTCAGTGACGATTATCGGGTCGTTAGGGAGTATCTGGCTGAGTCACTTGGTCTGTTCACCCGCCGAACTGTCGCCGCATGAGTCGGTCCGCACACGCTGATGCGACGGGCGGTGACGATCCGTCCACCGGAGCTGCGCGCTCCACAGTCAATGTCAGCGGCGACCTCTTGGCGGTGTCACGCGCCGCCGTCCGCTTGGTCCGGGCGCGGACCGGACGGGCCTACTCCCTGCGGCAATTCACTGAGGAGGCGTTAATGGCGCAGATCCAAACGATCGCCGAGACCTACAACGACGGCCACGTCATCCGCCCCGATGACACGCCCCTAGAGAAGGGCCGCGTCTGGGGGTGATGCATCGTGCATCACCCCCGATTTCAGTCTGATCAGCTGCCGCTGGCGCTTCCACGCACCCGGCGACGCTTCCGGCCCCGGGGCAGCAATATTTCGTCGATTTCCACGCGCTTCGCCTAACACCGCGCGTTAACTGCCAGTCGGCCGCAGGTCGAACACAGCTAACTTTCATGCGCCATTTACGTCACTGTGACAAAATTGCCTCTGTCCCTGCGGTTCGGCAGCCAGACTTCGGCCGACTGCAGCGACTCCACATGGGATGTCGCCACGAGACGACAACGTGAGTTCCATTGGGCAATAACAGCTTTCACTGAAGTGCCTGTTGCTTTCATGGTTGTCGCGCGCATGTGCATTTCTGGGTGACGTCACGGAATTGTGGATTCGCCCGGTTCCACTCGCACATCGAGCCTGCATCTGGGCGTCGGGTGGGGGAGTGGCGGCGTTAGGGAATGAGGCGCAGCGTGCCGATCGGCGGTAGCGGCAGGACGGTCAGGCCGGCGCGCCGGCAGGCCTCCACGCCAGTTGCGGGGCTGGGGTCCTCGGGCCATGTTTTGGCGCCGGCGGTGTTGAACACAGCGTAGGCGTTGGGTTTGGCGATGGTGGTGAACCGCGACTCGTAGACGATTCCAAGCAGTCCGAGGGCATGAAATTTGCTTGCCCACAGCCGGGTCAGAGCGTAGCTGCGGCCGGGCGTAGGTCGCGACTTCGCGGGTCATGCCGAAACGCGGTGCGTGGGGGTGGCAGGTGTCGGCGACGCGGCCGCCGCGCTGGACTTCCAGAACTGATACGCGTGTTTCATCGGCCCATCCATAGGACACGACACCGGCGGTGGGTCCGAGGCGTTCGCGTAGTGCCGTTTCTTCGTCGGCGGCCAGGTAACACGTGCTGTTGGGAGCGGCCAGGTTGAATCTGCCTCCAGGGTCGCTGGCGAACCACCAGGCCCCGAAGGCGCGGTGGTGTGCACGGTAGAGCTGTGCTTGTCTGCGTAGCCGCCGTACGGGAAATCCGGTGATGTCGGCGGCCGGTTTGCGTAAACCCAGCCTTTGACGACTCAACGGCGCCATCGAGCAGCGGTGTGCTCGGCGAGCTTTCGAACGGCTTTCGCGTCTCCTGCGCGTAGCGCCTGCGCGGGCGTCTGATCATTAAGGGTGTCGACCGGTGTGTTCATCCACAACGCAACTTGCCAGCGGTCCGCAGTGCCGCCCTCCATGGCAGCAAGCACATCAGAAAGCCCAGCGACGGTACTGCCGTCGGCGTTGAACTGGTAGACGGGAAAGACCGGAGTTCCTTCTGCGGTGGGGCACGCCAGCAGTGTGTTGCTCTCTGCGCGGCGTAAGACATCGGCCGACGTCGTGCGCAGCCGCCGCGCCACGCCGTCGGCGTCGTAGAACGGGCCGGTCGCCTCGTCGAAGGGATGACTTGAGGGCAACGCACTTGCGAGCCATTCAGCCACGTCAGCGGGTGATCCGAGGGAGCGGACGTCGATGTCGGCGGCGGCCAGTGTCCCCAATTTGGTGTACAGGATGGTGCTCAGGGCTGTCAGCACTGAGTCGGCGTACGGCTCGGCGTTGCGTGCCTTCTCATCACGGCTGGCACCGCCGTCTTGGGACTTGATTTCCTTCAGCGTTCTCTCGCGGAAAGTGACTAGCTGCTGTCCCCGCCCCAGCTTCCGGGGTGCGTTTCTGGCCGAAGCGCCCAGCCGCTTCTTCAGAGACCCAGCAGACCAACTGTCGGCCGCCAGGTCCGTAATAATGATCTTGGCGGCGTCCCGGCGAATTCTGATGGCACCTGTACTCCCGTATCCGACAACAACGTGCTGCTCTGAGCCTTTTCCGGCGCTTCCGGCCTTTCCGATGCGGGGCATGGCTCTCCTTGGTCCTGACGGGCACTGCGACAGGTCACGTTCAGGGTAGTCGCGCACGGTCGCCCGTGAGAGTTGATGGCGCTTGCCTCACCGCGCCAGCCAGTGGCAGCGGAGAGGAGTCACTGTGACGAAACGTCTGGTAGTACTCCGTGTTCCGGCGGAGGCGGCGGTGCTTTCGCTGTTCGGCTTAGTGCGGCGACGACCTGACTCAATGATTCGATGGTGGCCAGGAGTTCGTCGCGGTCGTGGAGTAGTCGGTCGATGGTGGCTTGCAGATGTTGCTCTCGTCGTCGGGACGCTTCCAGATCGGCACCCTGGAGCAGGAGAAGCTGCTCGAGGTCCTGGCTGGGCTCACTGGTGCGGGGGGGCCAGTTGCCGGTGGTCTTCAAATAACGCTCAAAGCTGTCGGCGATGAGGAACCACGATGCGGTGCCTTTACGGCCGATGATGTGGCCTCGCTCGCTTTCGACGGGGGAGCCTTCGCGGCTCGCGAGGTCGGTCGCCCAGCGCTGAGTGCGTCGCGCCAAAGCTGCTGCCTGGCCGGCCAGGTAGGCACGGCGCCCTGACGGGCTCACCACCTCGCCGTATGCACCGTTGGGCCACGGCGAGCCCACCGCGCCGCTCATCCGCTCAGCCTAACGGAAATACAGAAGGCTTCTGCGTACGATGTGCGGAGTTCCGTAAAAAGCCCGCATGTCGGTCATGTGACACGCCAACACGGAAGTCTTTCCGGAAACGGATTGGGTGCCGTAAACTGGTCCTCGACACAATATAGGCAGATAGCAGCTGGTCTGACGCGGCGACCGAGGACGTGGCCCCCGCTTCGTATCAAGAAATATTCCGGATACGAAGCGCGGTCTTCACCGAAACAGAGAGGTGTAGTGATGGCAAAGGCCCCTAGCACCCCTGTCGTGGGCGCTGCGGTGCAACGCAAGAGCCGTCAAGGGTCGGAAACTCGCGACATGAACGCGTTTCTTCGGGTGCGCTACCGCGAGGATCAGCTTGAAGTTCTCTCGGCGTGCGCCGGTAAGCGACTGCCCAGCTTGATTAGGCAATACGCGGATTTGCTTACCGAGATTCTGCCTGTAGCCGACGCCAGGGGCGTCGATCCGTTCGAGTTGGTCCGCCAGACCATGACGGCGTTACTCGACGAGCACGATCAGCCGCAGGCACGCGCGTCGTAACCCAGTTCGTGGGCTCCGCTCGTTATTGAGTGACCAGGCGGCCGCCGAGTATCTCCGCCAGGATTTCGAGCGCCGCGCGTTCTTCGTCAATCTCGTCGCGCCCCGGTGGTCCGGTAGCCATGACGGATCGCTGCCAGGCCGCGTGTTCGCCGGCATCGTCAACCCCTGCCGAGGCAGGGGCGTAGGACCCGACGCCAGCGCTCTGCGCTGGCGTTGCTTCGCTGCGATGCCGCTCGCGCTCGTCGAGCCACTGTCTCCAGGCTTTGCGTTCTGCCCGGTGCCGTTCGAGTCGCTCCTGGCGTACCTCGTCGATGCGATGACGTCTGGCCAGCTCGTCCAGCGTGACGGCTCCGGTCGTGACCGATCCCCACCCGGCTGGGGCGAGGAGTCCGCTGATCTGTAGGTCGGTGACCATCGCGTCCCCGGTGGCACGGGCTATCCGCGCGGCGGCGTAGACGTCTGATTTCCGGGTCAGGCCGTGATACGCGACGAGCTCGTAGACGCGTCGAAGGTGGTGTCCCAGCACGCTCCAGGCTTCGTGGACTGCCTCCACGCGGACCCTGTCAGCCCGTGCTGGATCAGGGTTGACTACGTGCTGCATGGTCAACGCGTAGTGATCGGCATCGGTACCGATCGCGCGGCGGACCAGGATCAGCGGTGCGCCCGGGCGCTCGCGAAGATCGGCTAGCACGCGCCACACCGTGTCCTCGCTCAGCAGGCCGCATCCCAGCGACAGAGTGCGGCCCCCGACTCCGATCAGCCACGCATCTGCTCGTCGCTCTCCGGCCACGTGAGCGTAGAAAGCGAGGCATTGCAGCACGGCGTGGACGGTCCAGCGATAGCGCTGTCCGGCGAACTCGGCATCGGCCCACTCCAGAGCGTTAGCCAGCCATTCCCGAAGATTCTTCGGCCCGCGCCAGCCTCGGGCTCGACCCCCCGGTGTGTAGTTATTCTCTTTGTGCCGCGGGGGAGAGGACTTTACGACGTTGCTGACATACCAGGTCAGGGCCTTGTCGTAGTCGCGTCGCAGCGCCAGTTCGCTGCGGTGGTGGTATCGGGCGTAGGCGGCGCCGAGGCCGTCGTGCCAGGGTCCTGCAGGGGCGATGCTGTCCAGGAGGTCCTGCACGCTGTATCCACGGGCGACGGCGTGGACGACGACGGACATGCGCGCTTCGTGGCGCGAGTGCCAGGTCGGCCGGCGAGGCGACAGAGTTCCGTACGTGGCGAAGTCGGCGACCTCTCCAGGCAGTGGGGTCACGCGGCGGTAGGGGGCTGCCAGGCGTTGCTCGTCGCCGACACCGTCGAGGTAAGCCTCTACGGGGTCGGCGGTGGGCGCCGGTGTGGAGACTCTCGCGTGGTCCGGCGATGGTTTGAGTGCGCCGAGCAGCATCAGGAGTCGGGGAATCAGGTCGGGCGACGACCGGGTGGTCAGCGCTTCGACCGCGCCCTCGAGAGTGCCGTCGAGCCGGCGGTGGCTGCCGTATTTGTCAGGCGAGCCAGGCACGCTGATGCAGCCGGTGCGTGGGTTAGTCGCTGGGGTGATGTCGAGGGTGGGCAGCCGCGCCGCAAGCAGCCGCATCAAATGGCTGACTTCGTCGCAGCTCGCCGATGCGCCGATGGACAAGGGGCACAACAGGTGTCGGCCGCCGTTGGTGGAGCGATCGGAGATGGTGACGCCGCCACTGGCCGCGATCCAGCGGGCGGCGGTGGCGAAATCGGCTTGGGCTCGCGCAGCACCGTGGTCTTTGACGTCGAAGTCCAGCGCCAGCAGCTCGGTGCGGCCTTTGGTGTAGAGGTAGACCGCGGCCGGACGGGTGGGCAGGCATTCGGTAAAGCGCGCGGTGTCGGAGAATTTGGCGGTTCGGGCGTCATACAGTCTGATTTGACTTCGCCCGGGCGCGGCAATCATGCGCGCCAGGCGTTTCCACACCAACGCCGGGGGCGCCGCGCCGATCGCTGGCTGGCTGGCGACGGTCATAGCCACGTGCGCCAATCGAGTTGGCAGGGTGGGTATTTCATGTCACAAGGTGCGTCCTGCGCGGCGGTGTAATCCGCCGGCCCGAACGCGGCGCGCAGCATCTTGCGGCTCATGAAGGCGGCCTTCTATACTGGAGCCAGATCTCGTGAGTATCTGGTTCCCTGAACAAGGGAGTCCTGCCAGCGGAAGCGGCTACTTCTTCTGGCGGATCAAGACCCCTGGGCTGCTGCCCGGGGGTTTCTGGTTTTCGCGGTATGGGTTCTGGTGTGAGCACCTGCGCACGATGGATCGGCGCAGCCGGTGACCTCCTTCGGTGACTGGTGTGGCGTATGTTGCGTTCAAGTCTTACAGCAGATGCGCGGTGCTACCGCGCATCTGCTCGGCGTGTCGCCGGGGCGGCCGGGCCTGTGGAGACAGCGAGGCCGCAGCCAACAATCTTCTTGGGGCGACGCGCGCCGACGGGTTGGAGCGCTTGGATTGGGGGACTGGCTCAGGCATTCCGTCGCGGTGGAATCAATCGGAAATGCCTGCCGCGATAGGACCCGCCTCGGAAAGCAGTGGAAGCATGACCGCAGTCGACGACTTGATGACGTTCGCCGAAGACGACCGCAGGGGCGCCAGCGATGAGCCGTTGCCCGGCGATATGAGTACCTGGCTCGATACGGGTGAGCCAGACACCGCCAGCACAGCCCCGCCTGCCCTGGTGCGGGCAAGTCGTGCTGTGGCGGTGGCGATCACCGCCACAATCGCGGTCTCCAGCTTCATTCTGTCGTTCGCCGCGCTGAGTGATCTGGCGCGCCGTACGGGCAGCTGGACGGGCTGGCTTCCGTATCTGTGGCCCGGAATCGTCGATGGCGCAATTGTTTTGGCGACGATGGGCGTCTTGGCGACGGCGGCCTATCCGGATCAGCGCAAGAACAGACAGTTCTTCTGGGGGATGCTTGCAGTGGGAGCGTTGGTGAGCATTGGAGGCAATGCACTGCACGCCATCCTGCCGGCGACCGCACCGTTGCCGACCGTTCTGGCGTTCGCCGTGGCGTGCGTGCCTCCGGCCGGGATTTTGGGCAGTACCCACGCGGTCCAAATCCTGTGGCGGTTCAACCCCTCCCTCGCGGCGGCGTCCGCACCGCTGCGCCGCACTATTGAGGTGCCGGCGCGGGCCGACCAGGACCGTGGGCAGCGCTGGCTGGCGCTGGCCCGCGAGATCCACAGCAGGGGCCGGCTGACCAACCACTCCGAAACCACGCTCAGTGAGGCGCTGTGGCGACTGTTCGAGGTGCGCCCTGAAATGTCACTGCGCTCGATCGGGGAGGAGGTCGGCGTCGGCCATCACGATGTCATCGCCCGAATCCGGCAGACCGCCACCGAGGTGGTGCGCGACCGTCCGGAATTGGTTCCTATGCCCGTAGCTATCGAGGCTCGGCCGGGCTTAGCGTCATAAACAGCAGCGACGTGGTGAACAGAGAGGACGTCCGCTCGTGACTTTTGGTTTTCCGAGTCTTCCCAACATTGTGGAAGACGTGCTCGAACCGGCAGTGGAGAATGCGGTGAAGGTCGTGACCGCGGTGGGTCGGGTGTTCTCCGATGACGATCATCCGGCGTCGCAGACTCCGTTGCAGCGCACCAACACTGCGCTGTACGGACCTGGTGGCCCGCCCGCTGCCCCCGCGCCGGCCCCGGTCCCGCCTGCCGGGCAGGCGGGCGGTTTGAACGATGGTGCGACCAATGCTGGCGATCAGTACAACAAGCATGTCGACGGCGCCGCGCTCACTGATGACAAGCTGGCCGCTCTGCTCAAGCAGATTTTCGAGTCCAATCAGCAGGCCCGCGACAAGGTGAACGCGATCCTGGCTGACATACAGGCCAAGTCCAAGCAGATCGGGCCGGAGATGGGGGACCCGGCCTCGGTGATGGCGTTCCAGAAGTACATGGATGGCAAGTTCGGCGAGATCCAGAAGGTGCTCAGCGATTCGCAGGTCGACGCCAAGACCCAGGCCGCCATCATGGATGCCTTGGGCCAGGAGTACCGCACCAACGGTCCCAAGTCCGGTGAGGGAGACAAGGGTTCGACCGGTGGGGCGGGCGGATCTGGGGGCGACTCCTCGGGCGGTGGCGGCAGTGGTGATGCAGCTCCGCCGGCCGATGCCGGGGCGAGTCCGCCCGCGGCGGACGCCGGGGCAGGCGGTGACCCTCTGACCGATCCGCTGGCCGGCATGGGCCCGATGGGCATGGGCGGGATGGGCGGAATGGACCCGATGTCCTCCCTGGCAGGGCTGGGCTCGGCGCTGCCAGGCATGCTCGGCGGCCTGGGCGCCGGCGGTTCCCCGCTGGATTCCCTCGGTGGTGCCCTCGGCGGGCTGGGGTCGGCGCTGCCGGGGCTGGCCTCGCAGTTCTCCGACAAAAACGGTCAGGACCCGACGAACGCTGGCGATAAGTTCTCCGACACCAAGGGTGATGGGAAAACTGATAAGCCTGGTGACTCCTTCACCGACGATAAGGGCAAGTCCGATGATCGGGCGGCCGATAAGGGCAAGGGCGACGCCAAGACCCCGGCGGATCCGAACACCGCACAGCCGGTGGCCAACAACACCCCGGCGGCCGCGGCCCCGGCGGCGGCTCCGGCGGCTGATCCGCAGCGCACCGTCTCGCTGCCCGACGGGACCTCGGTGACCGCGACCGATCCGCATCGCGCAGACGCGATGAAAGCCGTGCTGGAGGGCAAGTCGGTCAGCGCGGCGTATGGGGATCAGATCCCACCGGCAGGTTCGCCGGTGATGAATCCGGTCGATCGCAACAGCCTGCGCCCCGGCGATTACGCACTCTTGTCGGTACGGGCCTCCAGGGCTCCGAGGACCACGGCCAGGCTGATCACCTGGGCGCGAGCGTCGATGTTGGTCGAGAAATCGTTGACCATGGCGCGCACCGCGCGCTCATCCTTCACACCCAGCAGCTCGGCGGTAAGGCTCGACCCGTGGTTCTGGCAGAGGATGTAGGGATCGCGGGTCAGGCAGTGCGCGACGAAAGTCGCCGCGCCCTTGGGTGCGGTCTTACGGGCCAGCAGCTTGGTCACGTAGTCGCGTCGCACGCTCTCAGCCGCATCGCCCAACCGGTTGAGCACCAACACCTTACGGCGTTCCCGACGCTCGACCTCCTGCTGTTCGGCCTCCCGCTCGGCGATGGCCTCAGGGCTGTCGCCGCCGCTCTCGACCGTTGGGCCGGCTTGGCGCGCCGCGACGTTCTGCAGGGATGGTGCCAGCGCGAGACCAGCCGCCGCGTAGTCCAGGCAGTACCACTCGGGGACGATGACGGTCTTCTCGGTGATGGTTGACGCATGGCGCAGTCCCTCGGCGGGCTCGGTGTCGTCGTCGTTCTCGGTGTCCCAGTCGATGTCGCCCTCATCGACCTCTTCGCCGGTCGTCTTGTCGACGTAGGCGCAGTCATCGGTGAGGTACACCGCCCAGTGCTCGGGCTTCTTCTCGAAATCGTCGGGCAGCCGTTCATCGTCGCCGCTGCGCAGGTACTCGACCCCCACGGCGGCCAGGTCCGACCAGCGCGGTCGGTCGTCCAGAATGGTGTAGCCGCCCTGGACGTACGCCTGTTCCGCTTCGGCGGCGAGGGCTTTGATTTCACGCTGCGAGCGCAGGCTCGCCACGGCGTGTTCGAAGTGGTTGCCGCCCCAATGTGCTGCGCGCATGAGTTGCTCGATCGCTGCATCGTCTCCATCGAACTCTGCGAGCGCTTCTGCCTGAGTGAAATCGAGTTGTCCGCCATCGAGCGCGTCGAGAGCCGTCGCCGATTTCGAGGCTGCGCCAGCGGCTTTCACGTCCTCGCGGCGCATCGAGAGCTTCTTGGCGACCTTGGTGGCTGACATGCCGGTGTCGAGCATCTGCTGGATGGCGCGGGCGCGCTGGGAGTTGGTCAACGCGCTGCGCTGGTCGTTGGCGACCATCTGCTGCATGATCCGCTCGACGGTGGCGGTGTCGTCGTCGGTGGCCCCGGCGGGCAGGACGTACACCGGAACGCCGCTCAGGCCGACCTCGCGGGCACCCAGGGTGCGGCACTGGCCTTCCCGGACGTAGGTGCGTCCGTCGGCGTCGCGCACGGCCAGGATGGGAACGATGACGCCCAGCTCGCGCAGGCTGGCCAGGAAGTCCTTGTCCAGCTCGACGTGATCGCGGACGTTGTCTTCGAACTCCAGGACCTGGGGGTCGATGTACTCGACGGACCCGGCGATCTGCTCGGTGGTGTTTTCGGTGGTGGTTGACATGGTTGGTGACCTTCCTCGCTAACGCGGGCACCCCGGGTCGGGCCGCCCGTTCTTTTGCCGTCTGGCGAAAACGAATTGGTGGCCAGTGGCGCAGGTGAGCGAGAAGGTCTCGGGCGCAGAAGTTTTCCCGTGAGCGCAGCGAACACGCTTGGGAAAAGTTCTGCGAGCCCGCAGGGCCCGGAGCGCAGCGGAGGCCGATGGCCTTCCGCGGCCAAGCCACGGACACAAAATGAGTGGGCCAGAAGGCAAAACAACGGCGTAATCAGTCACGCCGAAGGCGTGTCAATCTAGCCGTTGCTTGTTGACGCCGGGCGGAACACCGCGGCCTGATTCGAGCGCACCCGAGGGTGGAACATCCCACAGGTTGGGGTTCGCTCTGAATATATCGATCTGGGTCCAAACACGCTCGGGAAGAGTTCGTCTAGTCGTGAGGACACGCGACGAGACGACCAATCAGCCTGCTGCTCAAGCCAATCGGCGAATCTCTGTAGGGGCAGGCGTTCGAGCGTTAATGAGGGCCGGTCGAGCAGACCGTTTTGGGGGATCTCTTGTTCGATCGTGAAGAGGATTCGGCAAGAGATCTCTTCGGATTCGTCGGCCCACACGTGACCGAGCGCCCACCACCGCAGCGCATAACTGAGCTCGCCGGCGTCATCGCGCTCCAGTCCAGGACAACTCCCGAGGTGCGGGGTGAGAAGTTCCACGAACCATGGGACGCTCACGCCTGCCGTCCGGAACTCGACGTCGGCCAGCACGATGCGCGTACGCTGCGGTGCGTCGGACGAGCCTGTCACCACACCCCCCAATCACCTGGTAAGTCGTGCACTGTCGTCGTACGCTCCCGCGTCCCTCATCATTTCACTGGCACAGACTCAGTGTGCCCGTTGCAGGGCGGCCCCCACAGTCCGCGCGCGGCCTGGCGAGCTTCATTTTCTGCGGCCTCGATCTGCGGTGAGCGAACGGCCGGACGGTGGCCGTAAATGTAGGCCCGTCCAGTCCCGGCCCGGGCGGCTTCGGTCGAATAATCCCAGCCGTCCGGTTTGTCGAGGTAAGCGAGGGTGCGGCCGTAGCGGTCATGGCTGTCTTGGGTGTAGTCGGTAATGATCGCGACGCGTTGGCCGGTGAGTGCCCGTTGGGCGAACTCGGTGGCCTCAGGCCCTCCACACGCCACGCTGTAGCCGGGCTTCTTCGTCTCAGGTGTGTCGATGCCCAACACTCGGATGCGCAGCCGCCCCCGGGTGTCGTCGACTACGTCGACGGTGTCACCGTCCACGACGCGCAGAACCCTCGCTGTCGCAGTGAAGGTGGGCACCACCGGCGGGGCTGCGCAGGCCGAGCTGGCCGCCCCCAAGAGCACGCTCACGGCTCCGACAACGGCTACGGCTACGGCTACGGGCGTCGCAGCCCATGCCGGCACGGATCTCACTGCCTCGGTCATTCCCGCCGCCCGCTGTAGTGCGCTTCGGCGAGCTGGCCCAGGCGCCAGGCATTCAGGGTCGGGTCTCCGGCCTGGACGGTCAGCGGTAGGTAGCCCCGAAGCCACCCATCCAGGATGTATTCACGCAGCACGAAGTCGTCGGGGTCTTCACCGCCCTGCTGCAGGACCCGCACGATGGCGATCGCTCGGTCCAGATCGGCGGCGGCGACGCCGTTGGCTTCTGCGGCCTTTCGCACCCGTCGAGGTCCTGGCCGTTGACGACAAGTGCGGCCAGCTCGAACGTGTAGGGCCGGTTGGTGGCCGCCATCCTCATCGTGTCCCTTCGGTTGATGGTGCGTCAGGTTCACGGTAGGGCGGTCGATGCCCGGTTAGCACCGCGCCAAGACGTCGCTTTCGAGCAAGAGTGAGCAGCTCGCGGTCGCCGCGGGCGCGCAGAACATCCTCGACCTGTGCGGGTATGCAGTCCAGGCTTGCGGCCAGCACAAGGCCCCAGTCGTCGTCGACATCGCCCCCGGGGAACTTTGACAATCGGGATCGTGCCGCCTCCTTGCGACCGATCCTGGTGATGTCGAACGACGCGTTGTGGGTGCGCAGCGACAGGACCCCTGCGCGACCTTCATCGGCCATCGCTCTGGCGATTCGTCGAGCGGAAAGTCCGTCGCCCACACCGGATCGTCGTCCGGGTCGGCCAATCGCTTAAAGCCTTCTCGATCGAGTAGAAGGTAGATCGGCCTGACTTCCCCGTCGCCGCGCCTGACGGCTAGATAAGCCCGGCCCTTTGCAACGCTGGCGTCGATCGCGACCGCCGTGGATATTCACGCTGCAGAGCAGCGTTAATGGAAATGCGCGGCTGGGCCCCGGTCTCAGTACCGGGAATCGCATCCCACCCCACCACGACCTCCTTGTCCACCTAACCTATGCCGGAGTGCTTGGGCTGGTGTAGGTAAGGCGAGTTGTCGGTTGTCCGGTAATCGCGGTGATGGTGTCGAAATCCTTGTCGACGTGCAGGATGGTCAATCCCGAAAGCTCGGCAGTGGCCGCGATGATGAGGTCGGGGATCGACGGCCCGCGATGCTGGCCGCGATCGGCTAGCAATAGCTGCACCTGCAGCGCACGATCTTCAATTCGTGGTGTCAGATACTCGACTGGCATTGCGGCTAAGGGAGATTCACGAAACTCACGCCGAGCGATATCGCCGGATTGAGCCGAATACCCTACTTCCAGGCGTGTCACATTGCTGATATGGACCAGGCCGCGTTCGATTCGGTTGCTCCAGGTCTCTGATTCGACGCTCTGAGCCAGGCGCGCCAGAGCTGATTTGTCGATCAGCCACGTCGTTTCTGTCACTGCCACGCCTGGCGCATCAGGTCGTCGTCGGCCAGGCCCGCGACGGCGCGCCCCATCCGCTGTAGATCGTCGTGCGTGACGGGGACGCGCGCCGCGCGAGCATCCTGGGCCAGGCGGCGACGAATGTACTCAACCCGCGACAAACCCAACTCAGTAGCTCGGGCATCGAGCCCAGCGAGTACGTCATCAGGAATGTCGCGGATCAACACATCACTCATACCAAGACGATATCACAGGATATCATCGTGGTCGCGGTGACCGCGGCATGTACGCCCGTGTTGTCGGTGTCGGCGGCGAGAATGGCGGCCATGAGCGACGACGGCAGCGGCGGGCTGCATCTCCGACAGGCCCCACGCACGCGCGCTGGCGATGTCCGCCTCGCCGACCTCACGATGATGGTCCGGGTGCCTGGTCGGCCCGCTGCGGTGCGCGTCTACACCGAAGCCGAGCGCGATGAGGCCGCCCGCTACGCCGCCGATACAGGGGGAGAGGTCGTGAGACGTCCCCTCTCGCCACCTGCGGGTTACGCGACCGGTTCGAACGGGGCCTTGGTTCCCGCCGCGCCGGCTGCGGCTGAGTGTCCGCAGTGAGCGGGCGGCTGGGTGTCGTGGGTCAGAGGGTGTCCTCGCGGGCCTGCCGCCCCTCCGATGCGAGGGCGTCGAGGTAGGCGTCGTGGTAGCGCGTGATGGCTATCCGCTCGGTGGTGAACTGCTCCAGCACACCGGTGATGAGCGGTTGACCGCGCAGCGTTGACGCCATGCGGTCATGGGGCCAGTGTCCGAAGCTCATGAGGTCGATGCCGAGGGTCTGGTGCGGGTATTCGCGGGCCTCGGTGATGTCGTTGCGCACTGCCTCGAGTTCGGTGTCTAGACGGCGCAGGGCCGACGCCGCGCGCCGCAGGTGTCGATCGCGCTGTTCCCTCAGCAGCTCCACACACTCGGTCCAGGTTGGTATCGCGCTGCGAGGAAAGTACACGTGCCCGGCCTTCCCCCGAACGACTTGGGGCAGTAGACCATCCGCTGCCATCATCTTGAGAACGTCGATGGGCATGCCACACAGTTCGGCGGCTTCTGACACCTTGGCCAGGTCGGACTCACTCACCGTCCTCACCGGTTTCCTTTAACCCGGCCGCCGCCGCGGGAGCGTCTGGCGCGAGCCGGTCCAGTGGCCCACCCGGCAACATCGATGGTGTTGGCGTTTCGGTGATGGCCCTGTCGATGGCACTCTCGATGGCATTGCGGGGGAGGGGCTGCGGTGCGTGGTCGTCAAATGCCCCGGGTTCGCGATGCTCGGGGGCAAGAGTGACGCTCACGGTGACGGGCACGGTCAACTCAAGCTCAGCGATGTTGTCCTCGATCGCCTGGGCGAGCTGGGTCGCGTAGTCGGAGTATTCGCGTCGCTGTAGCGCGTCGACTGCGTCGACCTGCGCTGAGATCTCCTGCAAGGCTTGCTCGTAGGCGATTTCTCCGGGGGTGGGGTCGCGGTGGGCGCGGGCTTCTTCGGTCAGCGTGGTGAGCAGAGCAAGGTCGTCGGGGTCGCCTGTCCAGTCGCGGTAGGTGATGTGGAGGTATCCGTCGTCAGTCACCTCGACCCAGGGCTTGTGGGCTAGGCGCGGGTCATCAGGTGAGAAGGGCCCCGGCGGCAGATCGGTTGGGTGGGGGACCGTGTTGGCGCGTGCATCGACCTCATTGGCCGCGTCGGCGTAGAGATCGTCGCTGGGGTCGCCGAGGTGGGACAGGATGCTTTCCACCCAGAGGTCGACGACCACGGGTTCGGTGCGGTGACGCAGCAAGTCCTTGTCGTCGAGGACAGTGGAATTGATTGTCTGACGCACCATTTCGGCTTCCCAGGAGCCGGGGCGCCCGGCGAGCGCAGCCTCTACGCCGCCGACGTTGGCGGCAGCGCCGGCTAGGGCGAGGGTGACGAACTCCGCCCAGTCGATCGGCAGTGCCGCACGCGGGTCTGGGTTGGGTTCCCATCCGCCCGAACTAGCTTGGCGCATAGGCTGATTGGTCAACCGTGTAGCTTCGGCGAGGACGGCGACGGCGTCCTGGAGGACCTCGGTATAGGGCCTTGGTTGGGCGGGATGCTCAACGGTGAGATAGCCGGTGTCAAACAGAGCGGCCGAGAGGACGTCGCGGTAAGCGCGTCCTATAACCCGGGCAACTGCAGCGAGATTCTCGCGTTCCGGTAGTCGTCGGACACCATTGGTTCGCCACTTACGGAGATTCTCCCGCGTGACGCCGATCCGGCGCGCAAGCTCAGCCTCGCTGACCCCGTGGGCATTCTTGTACCGGTCGATCAGCTCGACGAGGCGAGGGGTTGCCATGCCGCCAAGTATCCTGCGGCGATGCGACGAATGTCAATCATCAGTATGCGCTAGTGCCAACTGTTAGTTGACGTAATCTCAGTTGTCTGGCATTAAGTCCGCGTATGGCCGCGCGGAGAAGGCGGGGTGGAGCTCACAACGGTTCCCCAGTCTGCTCAATGAGCCTGTAGAGCGGATTCTGGGCGGCGGCGGTACGGTTCTCCGCGCCTGCCCCGTCAACGTAGCGTTGTGAGGTCGCCATCGAGTCGTGCCCGAGAAGCTTCATCAGTGCGTAGACGCTGACGTTCCCGTTGGCGAGCTCGGTGGCGAATGTGTGGCGGAAGCCGTGCACGAGGACTCCGGCGGCCCGTTGGCTGTTGAGCCCTGCTTTCTTGAAGGCGCGCAGTACCCGGTATTGGAGCGTGCCCCGAGTCATGCGCTCACCGTCACTGCCGACAAACAGTGGGGCGGTGGCCGCCCACGCGCCAAGGCCTGTACCGGCGGAGCGCCGTTTCAGCGTGCCGGGAAACCGCGTTGCTCTAGATCCCAAATACAACTCAAGCTCGTGAATGAGGTTGTGTTCTATAGGTATTCGGCGATCTTTGTTTCCCTTGCCGTGTACGTGGATGACGCCGCCCTCATCGGTGGGTCGGATATCGCCAATGTCGGCATTCACGAGTTCGTCCGCTCGAAGTCCGGCCAGCACGGCCGTCAGAACGATAGCGCGGTCACGCTCGGCCCAGTCAGAGCGATGTGTTGAACCGCGGTCCAGGTCGATCACCGCCAGCAACCCGGAAACCGTATCGACGCCAAGGCCTTTCGGAAGCGTCTTGGCGACTTTGGGCCGACCAATCAGTGACATCGGATTAGCTGCGAGTAGGTCGCCGCTATAGAGGAAGTCGCACAACGTGTTCCAGTTTGACCAGCAGCGCCGAATCGATGCAGCCGCGTGGGTACGCGCGTACTTGGCAAAGGCGGTTTGCAGCGCCAACTTGGTCAGGCCGTCGGGCCTTAGATCAACGACTCGTTCAGGAGCGCCGGCGATCAGGGTGGCGATTGCGTCGAAATCCTGGCTGTAGGCCTTCATCGTGTGGCGTGATGGTTTGCGAATGGCTCGATCGGCGAGGAACTCCAAAAACCATGCGGGGTACCCTGATTCCCCGTCGGCACGACGAGGAATTGTCAATACCTGTGGATCGGGGTGTTTCAGGCGACCTCCGTTCCGGTCGTGGCGGCGGTGGTGTCAGCCGGTTCGGGTGGGGTGATGTAGGTGGGTCGTTCGAGCAGTTTGCCTTTGTGGAAGACCGCACCGGCGCGCACCAAGGCGACCAGGTGCGGGGCGTTGACGGCCCGCCAGCGGGCTTGTGCGGCGTCGATCAGCTTGTAGGCCATGGCAAGTCCGGCCGCGCGTGATCCTGGGCCTTTGGTGACCTTGGTGCGCAGCCGCACGGTCGCGAAGGTCGACTCGATCGGGTTCGTTGTTCGCAGGTGGATCCAGTGTTCGGCGGGATACTTGTAGAACTCCAACAAGACGTCGAGGTCGTCGACGATCTTGGCGACCGCTTTGGGGTACTTGGCGCCGAAGTCGATCTCGAAGGCTTTGACCGCGACCTGTGCCCTGTCGATGTCTTCGGCGTTGTAGATGTCCTTGATCGCCGCCAGCGCGGCTGGATGGGCGGATTTCGGCAGCGCGGCAAGCACATTGGCCTGCTTGTGGAACCAGCACCGTTGCTCGCGGGTGGCCGGGAACACCTCGCGGACGGCCTTCCAGAACCCGAGGGCCCCGTCGCCGACGGCCAGCACCGGTGCGGTCATTCCGCGGCGGCGGCAATCGCGCAGGAGATCGGCCCACGACTCGGTGGATTCCCGAAACCCGTCAGTGAGGGCGACCAGTTCTTTGCGGCCATCAGCACGCACCCCGATCATCACCAGCAGGCACAGTTTGGTCTGCTCAAGGCGGACCTTGAGGTGGATGCCGTCGACCCACAGATAGACGTAATCGGTGCCGGACAGATCCCGACGACCGAACGCGGCGGCTTCGTCTTGCCACTGGGCGGTCAGCCGGGTGATCGTGGTCGCCGACAACCCGGCGCCCGAACCGAGGAACTGCTCCAGGGCCGGCCCGAAGTCTCCGCTGGAGAGCCCATGCAAGTACAGCAGCGGCAACACCTCGCTGATCTGTGGGGACTTGCGCGCCCACGCCGGCAGGATCGCCGAGGAGAACCGGTGGCGCTCACCGGAATCAGGATCGATACGTTTGTCGTTGACCCGCGGCGCGGTGACGGTGACCGCCCCGGCCGCGGTCAGCACGTCGCGGGGCTGCTGATACCCGTTTCGCACCACAAGCCGGCGACCATCCTCATCGAGCTGGTCGGCGAACTGCTCCACATAGGCGGCGACCTCAGCCTGTAGCGCCGCAGCCAGCATCTGCCGGGCACCGTCGCGCACGATCTCATCGAGCAGCGAGCGGCCAGCACCTCCGTCGCTGCCGTTGGCTGATTCCGCGTCGTGAACTACCGTGAGCAAGGGCGTACCTTAATGGGAACGGGTCTGCTCGTCGGTGAGATCGAGTACCTGGAGCTCGACCGACACACGACCAACGCGGCGCCGAATCTCGAAGGGATCGATGCCTTCATCGACAAAGTGGCGGAAGAGCTCCGCCCACGCACCTTGCTCCCGGTCGGAGGCGTACCAGACCCCCGGTTCGCCGGTTCGGTGGTAACGACCGGGCCCAGCTGCGGGGTCGAGACACGATACGAGCGGATGTCGCGTTGGGCCTTGGTGCCAGAATTTCCCGGTCAGCGTGCGTCGCCGTGCGGTTGCAACCGCGTCGGCGAGCGTCACACGTAGGAACCGTCGATAAAGGATTCTGCCGCGCGACGGACTTCCTCGTAGCCCTCCTTGGCGAGCAGGTCGATAGGGCGCTCACCGTCCAGGAGGCGATTCTTCGCGTGCAGCCACTGACCGACGCCTCGAGCGGTAAGTGAGTCTGAAAGCAGCAGGACGAGGTCACGGAGCTGCGCGAGCCGGTCGTACCGATCAGGGCGTATGGCACCGGTTCGCCAGCCGCGCACGGCCCGGTCAGAGACCTGCGTGGCCGCGGCGATATCAAGCTGAGTGAGGCCAAACGGCTTCAGCGCATCGACGATCTCAGTGGCTTCGACCGCCCGGTCCAAAGTGGCCGTCATAAGACTCCCCAAACTTCCGGCTTTGGTACCGGTTACACTACCGGTATCGGTCGTCGACGGCAACCGGCTGGTACCGCAAAGCGCAGTCTTCCCGTGCGACATCGGCTGGGCCTGACACAGTCGGCAGTTATCGGCCCCGCCGCCGCGATCAATCCGCAATTTCAGCCGTTGGCTGGGCAAACTTGGCGTGATCGGGCGGTGATCCCCTTGAATCGACTGTGATAGTGGCGGCGCCATTCGCCTGAATGATCCCGTGACTTCTTAACAGCCGATTGTCGATCACTTATGTGCTTGAGACAGACGATGTATTGGCGAACTCGCCACCAACGCAGATGCCGGCTGATAGTCGGCGGTGCGGCCCGACGTAGCTATCTTGCGACGGTGGTGCCGACGCCCCCTTCAAGACCGCTGCTGTTAACTTGTGAGATTCGAGGTGTGGACCGTCGGACGGGGGCTAGCGGTGAACAGGCTCGAACTGATCGATACCTTCGGCGCGGCAGTGTTGGGGGGCAATGCGGCGTTGTTCGTCGGCGCGGGTCTGTCGCTGGATGCCGGGCTGCCGAACTGGTCGGATCTGTTGGACCCGCTGCGCAGCGAATGCGAAGTCCCCGCGGAGCTCACCGACCTACCACTGGTGGCCGAATACATCGACGCCGACCGACGCCGTGGCGGCCGCGACCGCCTCGAGCATCACATCCTTGACCAAATCGTCGCAGCTAACCCCACCCCGACCGACAGTCACCGCTTGATCCCGAAGTTGCGGGTCAAGGAAATCTGGACAACGAACTACGACGAGCTGATCGAACAGGCTGTGCCCGGTGCGTCGGTCGCCATCCAAGAAGAACAAATCCAGTCAATCGGTAGCGCCACCGCGACGATCATCAAGATGCACGGCAGCGTGGTGACTACCGAAAGACGTTGGGCGAAAAAGCCCGTCATCACGCGCAGCGACTACGAGGCCTACGAGATCAATCGTCCACGTACCTGGTCGCTGCTCCGCGCTGCGTACTTGAGCCGCACCTTCTTGTTCCTCGGATTCAGCTTCACCGACCCCAACATCGAGATCCTGCTACGTCTGGCACGAACGCTGGGAACCAATGTGCACGATCGGCACATGACCGTGCTGCGGCGGCCGGCCGATGTCTCCACGCAACGACGGCTCCATGATCTGCGCGTCAAGGACCTGGAATCCAGCGGGGTCAGGGTTCTCGAAATCGATCGCTACGACGAAATCGTCCCGCTGCTCAATGACCTCGTCCGCCGGACTCGGCCACCCCGAATCTTTGTCGCAGGCAGCCAGAAGCCGGGCACCGCTGGCGGCGAACCTGACCGCGACATCATCGTGCCCTGGTGCAAAGCCGTCGCCGACGTGCTGATCGGGGAGACCGGGTGGGATGTCACCAGCGGCGTCGCGCAAGCCCGCCGCGCCGAGGGGACCTACAACCCCGACGCGCTGACGTTTCATTTCCGGGCCAAAGACGAACCACCGCCCCCGATGGAGATGCGTCTGGGCACCGCCGTATACACCGACCTTCCGCGCGAACAACTCGTGGGACAGCTTCTCGATGAATGCCGGGCGTTGATCGTGATCCGAGGTGGCGAGCGAACGGCCGAGGAAATCCGGTGGGCAGAGGCCCGCGGCGTTGGGATCATCCCGATCGCCGCGTCCGGCGGCGCCGCGCAGGACTACTGGTCCGAACACAGCACGACGCCTCCAGCGCTCGGCGGTCAACCCGTCGATCAGCAAACCTGGCTCAACCTGAACAGCGATCAGCATGTTGTCGCGGCCCGCGCCGCCCATGCCCTGCTGAAACAAGCGATGTACGCGCCGCCGAGATAGATGCCGAACAGGGCATTCCTGTTGCAAATCCGAGGAGATGTCACACCCCTGACTTACAGTTTGAGCCATGGATACCGGCGCCCTCATGGCAGTGGCCACGGTCATGGCTGCCCAGGAACTGCTGCCCGCCAGCCCCAGCGACCTGACCCAGATCCTGCGCAATAGTGCAGAACGTCAGGCGTTGCTCGACCTCGATCACCACGCCCCGTCCAGCGAGCTCGTCAGCTATCTGTGCGAGCACATCGACCTTGGCCGCCGCGAATGGTGGTTCAAGACCCTGTCGGAGACTGTCGAGTCGAACACCGCGTGCCCCGTGCTGGCCGGGACGGCCGAATACCCCACCCGACTGGCTCAGTGCTGGGATGCGCCACCGGTCTTGTTCACCACCGGCGCCGTCCCCGATACACCCGCCGTAGCGATCGTCGGTAGCCGCGATGCCGATGATCGCGCACTGTCCGACGCGCACGAACTCGGCTACACGCTTGCCCAGCACCGCGTGGCGGTGGTCTCTGGGCTCGCCGCCGGTGTCGACACCCGGGCGCATATTAGTGCTCTCGCCGCCGGCGGTGTCACCCTCGCCGTTCTCGGGACGGGCATTCGTCGTGTCTTCCCCGCCGAGAACGGTCCTTTAAGCGAGCAGATACGCCGTGACGGCGTCCTCATCTCGCAGTTCGCTCCGGACGCGCCGCGCACGGGAACGACATTTCTGCGCCGCAACCACGTCATCGCAGGACTGTCGGACGTCAGCGTCATCATCGATGGGCGTTGCCGCAGTGGCAGCCGCCACGAGATCGAACAAGCGGTCGCGTACGGCCGCCCGGCGCTTCTCTGGGAACCGGTCCTGGCCTCCCAGGCCTGGGCACACGAACTCGCCGGCAGCGGGCAGGCCGTGTTCGTCAGTTCAGCTGCTGAGGTCCTGGACCGGATAGGACTCCCGCTCTGACCGCGACGCGCCCTTCAGCTGCGCACCTGCAGCGACACGCCCAAACCCTGGTCACCGAGTTGGTACCACCACCTCGACCGGGCCCAGGAATCTGTCCGACGTGCCGAACATGGAACGACCAGCCAGATCAGGCGGTATGCAGCAACTGCACGCTTGTCGAGGACGTCCTCACCGAGACCGCTGTAACACTCGATGTCATCACGCTCTACCGCAAACCCTCCCTGCTGCGAGACTGGCTCACCTCATACAAAGGGCGCCCCGACGGCAGCGATCCCTACATCCCGGAGTACGAGCAGAACATCCAAGCGCTGTTATGGCAGTTCTTCAACGATCACACTGAGCGCCTGATCGCTCGCGGCGGCGGCCTCGACTGTATTGTGGTGGTGCCTTCGACCCATCGCGCACCTCCGCACCCGCTCGAAAAGGCTTTAGCAGCAATCGATGTGCCCGCTCCGGTGAGTCCGCTGCTCGTCCGTGGTCCGGGTGAACTCGACTTCAATAGACCCGCGGCGGATGGCTATCAACTGGCCTGCTACCAATCACCCCAGCGGGTGCTGCTGGTCGACGACGTCTACACCACGGGTGCCCACATCAATAGCGCAGCGACCGCCCTGCGACAGGGCGGACACACCATCACCGGCGCATTCACTATCGCCCGTCGTGTACGCACGGAATTCCATCCCGACGCCCAGGCACTGTGGGACCGGCAGGCTGCGACCGGATTCACCTGGCCGACCGGCCCCATCGTCAGTTGACGTCCTGCACCACCGCCACAATGCGATCGGATCGAGCACTGCGGCTGTTGAACCGTGCAGCATGGTTCTAGAGTCAACATTCAGGCTCCACGGACCCCGGGAAGAGGCCCCTGCGTGATGACGTCCCTTCAACCGCAGCCGAGTGTGTGGCGGCGCACAGCTGTGCCCGCCGACCTGGTTACGGTCCTGCCTGACCTATTGAAAAGTGTTGGCGCACTACGTATTGAATTGATATATCTGCAGCGGCCTCCCTCGCTGCACACCGGCGATCTCACGCCGAGGGCCGACGAACTCATACGGGCTGCGCGAATTGACTACCGCGCCCGAGGATACGGATTCTGGGACAGTCTGCTCACCGCCGCTGTCGACGCCGACGACGTAACTCGACGTGGGCTCTTGTCACGCGCCACCCAACACAACGCCGCGCCACCCAGGGCAGTCCCAGTCGGGACGTTCACCGCGGAGTTGCGGCAAGGTGCCTACTTCGGTCTTCCGGCCCGGGATATGGTGTCGCTCAGTTCACGTGTCGAAACCGCGGATGGGTCGGGACACCTTGCCATGCTGGATTTTTCGGTACCGCATAGTTCCTGCGCAGACGACATCGCCATCGAAGTCGCAACGACCCTCAACATACATGGCGGCTACCTCCTACGATCAGGCACGTCGTACCATCTATTGGGGGACTACTTGCTCAGCTGGGACGCATCAATCGATCTGATTGCGCGAGCACAGCTCCTCAGCCCGCTGATCGATCATCGTTGGGCCGCACACCAACTCATTGATCGGTTCTGCGCGCTGCGCATCTCTACCGACGACTCACGCCATCCGACCACGCACACGCTGGTCGCATCGACACATGCGCCGTGACGTCATCAGCTGACCATAGATCCATCTGCGAGGCTGCAGCTGAAGAGGGGAAGAGTAGTTGGTTGCCGTGCCAGTCCCCCGGCGGGGGAGTGGCGCGCCCATGTAAGAACAGGTCACTCGGACCACTCCGGTGCACCACGCTCTGCGGTAAATTTCAGCACTACGCGTCGATCCCGTCTATTAACAGATTGTTGGACACCGGGATTCAGGAACGAACCACTGTTGCCGGACGGCGGTCGGTGGCGCCGATGCTTGAGAGGAAGCATCAACACACATCAGAGGCGGAACGACGATGGTGGTGGTGGTCGGCGCGGAACCCGGCCCGTGTATACCGGTAAACCGCCGTATTCGTTTCGGCCGTATTCGTCGTAAGTGTGTTTGGTCCAGATGAGTTCGGGTCCACTAAGTGACGTAGCGCGCCCATGTTTGGGCCGCCAGTTGGGCATGTCGCAGGGTGCAGTTGTGGCTGTAGCCCAAGAGCTTTGCTACCACGGGAGGGGGTATCTCGGCGACGAGGTTCTGCAGCGCGGAGTTGCGCGCTCCGAGCAGGTCGATGCCCAGAGTGCGAATCGCCATCATCATGGTGTGTGGATCGAGGTGCTTGCCGGCACGGTGGCCGGGGAATAGCCATGGGTTGGTGGCCATGCCGCCAGCGGTGCGAAGGTTCGGCCGATTGTCCAAGTGGAGTTGGAGCATGGCGGCGAAGGGTTCAGGTACTGGGACGGGTTCAGCCCCAAGCGATATGCGTGTCTCGTGTGGCGCGACGACGATCGCCGCTGTTGGCAGGGCGACAACTCTGATCAGGGGCTGGGCGTAGAGCAGCAGCAGTGTGCCGGCGACACGGTAGGGCAGTGATTCGATGTCGCCGGTGAGGAGTCCATTGATCCATGCCAGTCGCTGGTCTTGGGTGAGCACGCGAGTGCTTCGGGGCTGTGGGGCGTCGAGGTGTAGTGCAGTGTTGATCTTGCTCTTGTTTGTCCACACGACGAACGTGCGGATCTTGGTGCGGGTTGTCGGTCCGGTGGCTAACCACTCGTCGATGTCTTGCTGGCGGCAGGTGGCCGCGGTGCGGTGATGGGTATCATGTAGCCAGGTAAGGAACTTGATGGTCTCGGTGATCTCTTGTTTGGCCGAATGCGTTGGGCCATGGGAGTTTTGCCCAGGCGTGGAGTTTCGGCGTAGGCGGTGCAGATGATGCCAGGTGGCGAACTGTTCGACGGGGGCTCGAACGGCCGGCTCGCAGATCGTGTCGATTTTGGCGGCTAGCCAGAATTGGAAACGGGCAAAGCGTTCATCGCGGCGCGGGAGCAGTCCGTTGTGCTCGAGCAGGCTGCGCAGATGTGAGACCTGTCTGCCTTGGCCGACCGCGTCGAGACCGTCATGGCTGAGCGGGATGCTTCCACAGGCCAAGCCGGTCAGCAGTGCCCGAACTGTGGGGGAGCGTTTCCAGGAGAGGATGCTTTCGGGTCGGTCAACCCTGCAGAGGATGTCCACGACGGTGCCCATGGTCACCGGTTCTGCGGCACCGTCGACCATCAGAGCAGTCAGGTCGTCGCGCAGGGAGCAGCGGGCGCATCGTCCGCGCCGGTAGATCTGGCCTTCGGTGTGACAGGTTGCGCATCGGTAGTTATCGGGGATGCCTGCGCAGGACAAGCAGATTGGCCGGGGATCGGTGTGGTTGGTGCGGCCGGGCAGCACGCCGTCGTGTCCGCAGATCGGGCAGATGCCTCGGGTGCGTATCGCGGTGTAGAAGCAGCTGTTGCAGAGCTGCTCGTCCGGCCACGACGGGGTCCGGCTTTGGGTGGACATCCTTCCGCATCGGGTGCAGCGCAGTGTTCCTTCGACGTGGGGTCGTCCGCGTTTTCGCGATGGAGAGCTGGGGTTAATCGTCATCGCGGAGCACGCGGGCACGTCGCGGCCGCACGGATTTGTTCATCTCGACGACGTTTGGCGCGGAGTCTTTCCCGACTGTTGCAGCTTTCTTCCGCCGGACGTCGGTTGCAGTGACGGTGACGAGGTCCTCGACTCCGCAGCCGAAGATATCGCACAGGGCAGCCATCATCTGGAGCGAAACCCGTTCGGGGCGTTGATAAACCACGCGATAGACCTGTGGGCGTGAGAGCTGTATACCGCGCTCGGCCAGGCGGGGGATGAGATCGGTGCTGTTGTGCATGCCGGCCGCGGCCATCAGCTCAGCCACCCGCCAGGTGTAGTCGACTTGACGTTTCACGAGGTCTCCTCACCACCGAAGGACAACGCCTCGTTGATGGTGGCATCCAGTGCCCGACGCAGCGTGCGGGTGCGAAAGTCGCTGGACACACAGGTGTAAAGCGAGGTGGTGCTGGCATGTTCGTGACCCAGCTGGTCTTGAACGAATTTCGGGTCCCAGCCGTCTTCGATGAGGTGGGTGGCATACGAGCGCCGCAACGAGTGCAGATCCAATCCGCCCGGCAGCTGCAGGTCATCGTCGCAGTAGCGGCGGAAGCGACGCAGCAGAGTGCGTTCAGCGACCAGCGCGCCTCTCTCGCTGGGGAACAGGTCGACTCCATCGTCCAGGTAGGGCTGACCGTGGGCGAGCCAGTCGCCGATCACCTCGGGCGTCCAATCGAAGACCGTCAGCACGCTGCGTCGTTTGGGTGGGGATCCCTTCTTGGCCTTGCCGTACCGGATCTGCACGACGCCGTAGCGGCCGAACTCGCGGCCGCGGGGATTGCGGGAGAAGTCGACGGTCTGCAGGTGCCGTAATTCGTTGAACCGCAGCCCATACGAGTAAGCGATCTTGAACATCACTGCGTCACGGTAGGCCGGCAGCCAGCCCTTGCGCCCCGATGCCGCGATCAGCGCGACCTGGTCGTCGGCATGGTCGAAGAAGTCCTGCAGCTCCGCCTTGGTGAACGCGCGTTTTTCGGGAGACTGTTCGTTGTCCTGCACGTGCGTGGCGGTGTTCCACTCGAAGAATACTTGGGCCGGGTGAGTTCCGAACCGCTGCTCGCACACCCGATCCCAGCCGTAGTCGGGATGGCTGACATAGGAACAGAACAACTTCAAGGCGTTTTGATAGCCGCGGATGGTGGATTGCTTACGCCGGTGGATGGCGCGCAGATCACTGAAGAACTCCTCAGCCATCACCGGTGTCCACGTCCACGGGAACTCGTTGGTCACCTCCACGAACCGCTGCACGATCCGGATCCGCCCGGCGATCGTCTCGTGATCGAGGTTGCGACACAGTTGCTGATTGCGCCACCCCTCGAGCATCTCCTCAACCGTCTGCGCCTCCGGGTGGAGCAGCGGAACCGCACCGACGACGTACACGCGACCGCTTCTATCGACCGGCACCGCACCCTCCCAGCTGTCTCATCAGATGATACATTGAATTATGCAATGCATCAAAGCCACTTCGATGCAGGTAGGAGCCTCGGCAATCAGCGTGCAAATTCTCGCCGGCGGACTCGGTCCTACGGCCCACCCGTCTCACACCCTGCCGTCAATCCGAGTGTCGCTGATCAACAGCAGCATTCGGTGAACACAAGCGACGGTCGCACCGACAGGTGGCAGCATCCGGCTGATTCATCAGATGAAAACGGCGGGATTCTTCATGGATAATGAAGATTATCCATGAAACACGCCGAAAAGATGTTGGCATACAGCAGGGTAACCACTATAAAACGTCACGGTGACGTATTGACTGCTTACCTCACCCATCTGGCCATCGGAGCGGGAGCCGCTTTACGCGGGCTGCTCCGACCGCGTTCGTATCGCCCCGCCGCCGGTCCCGCGATCTTGCGGCCTTGCGTCCGTTGCCGCATGGGCGTCCAGCAGCGATGATCGGAGCAAAAGTAGGTCAGCCTCGTGCGCACTGGTGCACGAAATAGTTGACCGTACGTCAATTATCGGCAGCAAATCCGTGTTGCCGTATTGCGGCTTTACGGCTTTGCGGCGGTATGGGATGATGGGGTCATGACATTCCATGGTTTCGTGGCCGTCCAAGCCCGGGGCGTCGTGGCGCTACCCGCAGACGTTCGACGCCGGCTGCATCTCGACGAATCCGGCGCGCAGGTGGAAATCACAGAACGTGAGGACGGCGTTCTCGAGCTTCGGCCAGCGCTGCCTGTCCCCGCCGATCAGCGCTGGTTCTGGGAAGATCGCTGGCAACAGCGTGAGAAGGAAGTCGACGAGCACGTGGCCGCTGGACGGGTGACCATTCACGACGACAGTGACGCCTTCCTTCGTCATCTCGATCACCTCGACGCCGAGTTGGATTCCGGCGGACCGGCGGCCGCGCTCGAGACTCAGTCGTGAAGTTCGAGACCACTCCAGCGTTCGATGCGGACTATCGCAGGCTCAAGGCCGAGCACCGGACGACCTTTAGGGATGTGGTCAAGTCGAAGTTCGTCCCGGCGTGTGACGCCTACGCCGCCGACCCGGCGAGCCAGCGGCCGCGATCTCTGCGTGTCAAGTCAGTGCAGGGCGCGCCCGGTGTCCTGGAGATGACGTGGTCATTTTCCAGTCCGGACGGTCGCGCCACATTCGAATTCGTCACCTTTAAGGGCGAACTCCGCTGCCGATGGCGGCGCGTCGGAGATCACGACGTCTTCAAGTCGCCGTAGGCTGCGTGCCCCCACCCCGCGGGTGTTCCTAGCCAAGCACGAAATATGTCACAGTGACGAATCGCTCCGCATCGACGAGACTGTCTACGCTCTGCGTGAAGTCGTCGTAGGTGGGTAGCCAATAGTCCGGAAACCTCCGGCGGATCTCGGAGCAGCATTAGCTGATCTGGCTGCCCATCTATGTGTAGAAGACGACCCCGACCCTCCTTGGGGTTCATGCCGGACCAGAAATGCTTGTGCGGCTGGCAGAGTGGGATTTCGTACAGCTCCGGGATCATTGCATGCAGCGCGTCACCCACTTATTTGGAACGTCGGCCGGTTGCGGTATTCCAGGTGGACTGCAAGTACGGCGGTCGTTTCAGAGCGGCGGCATTTCCGATAGTGGAACGTGTGGTTTATCGGCGATGAGCACCTCGGCGGTCAGGAATATCGCCGCGATGGACGCCGCGTTTTCGAGCGCTAGTCGGGTTACCTTGAGCGGATCCATGATTCCGGCGGCTATCATGTCGCCGTACTGCCCGGTCGCGGCGTTCAGCCCGTGCCCGATCGGTAGGTGTCTTACCTTCTCGACTACAACCCCGCCTTCTAGCCCGGCGTTAACGGCGATCTGTTTCAACGGTGCGTGAAGAGACGTCCGCAGGACATTGGCGCCGATCGCATCATCGGCAGCGAGATCGAGCGTGTCGAAGGCGGTCACGGATGCTTGCAGCAACGCAACACCGCCGCCGGCCACAACGCCTTCTTCCGCGGCGGCCCTCGCGTTACGCACAGCGTCCTCGAGTCGATGTCTTCGTTCGTTGAGTTCGATCTCAGTTGCGGCGCCGATCCGGATCACCGCTGCCGCGCCGCTGAGCTTCGTCAAACGTTCCTGAAGTTTGTCTCTTTCATAATCGTCGGTCGCCGCCTCGATCGCGGTGGTGATTTCCTTGACCCGTCCCGCGATCTCGGCGGCGTTGCCGGCGCCGCCGATAATGGCGGTATCGCTTTTGGTGATCAGCACGCGACGCGCGGTCCCGAGCAAATCGAGGCTCGTGGCTGCGACGGTCACCCCGATGGCTTCGGAAATGACTTCGCCACCGGTCACGATGGCCATGTCGCGCAGCATCAAATCACGGCGGTCGCCGAAACCGGGCGCCTTCACTGCCGCTGAGGTGAAGGTGCCGCGCACGTTGTTGACGACCAGGGTGGCGAGCGCATCGCCGGTGACATCTTCGGCCACGATGACCAGCGGACGACCGGATTCCATCACCTTTTCCACGATTGGTGTCAGCTGCCGGACCGAGCTGATCACCGACGAGACGAACAGAATGTACGGGTTGTCGAGGACGACCTCGAGGCGTTCGAAATCGGTCACGAAGTACGGACTGAGGTAGCCATTCTCGAATCGCAATCCCTCGACGAGCTCGAGCGAGAGGCCGATCGCGTCCGATGCCTCTGCGGTGATGTTGCCGCGTACACCGACCTTGTCTAGCGCTGCCGCGACGATGCTTCCGATTTCCGGATCCCCCGAGGAGATTGTCGCGGCCGCTGCGATCTGCTCGGGGGTTTCGACTGGTGTCGAAGCATCGTTGATCGCCTGGACAACATTGACCAAGCCAGCGGCGATGCCTCGCCTGACTGCCATGGGGTTGGCGCCGGCGGCGATATTACGCAGGCCCTCGCGGACCATCGCCTGGGCGAGCACGGTGGCGGTGGTCGTACCATCACCGGCGACGACGTCAGTTTGCTTGGCGACCGCTTTGACGAGTTCGGCGCCCATCTTTTCGTAGGGATCGCCGAGTTCAATACTGCGCGCGACGGTGACACCATCGTTGGTCACGACGGGTTTCGCGAGGTGGCGACCGAGCACGACATTGCGGCCCTTGGGGCCTAGCGTGACCTTGACAGCGTCGGCGAGATGGTCCACCCCCCGCTGTAAGGCCCGCCGGGCTTCCTCGTTGAAGGCGATCATCTTAGCCACGGCTGCACGCTCATTTCTGTTCATGTCGGAGGTTGTCAGCACGGCTCGTGACGGAGGAGGTATTCCCGGACGGCGCGGGTTGCGCAAGCCCTCAGTTTCGGTCTCAAGGTGGCGCCAGGTGTCGGCCTCACGAGCAGATGCTATTCAGCCTCAACACCCACCCGCCGGAGGCATCTCTGCGGCGGCCTGGATTTCGGTTGTGGCAGTGGATCCCGTCAGGCGTGGATGATCACGCCGCGGATGTTCTTGCCGTCTCGCAGATCCTGGTAGCCCTGGTTGACCTGGTCGAGCGTGTATCGGGTGGTGATCAGATCGTCGAGTTTTAGCTGGCCGGCGTCGTAGAGACGGAGCAGCCGTACGATGTCGTATTGCGGATTGGACGAGCCGAACAACGTGCCCTTGATTGTCTTCTCGTTAAGCGTCAGGTCCGTTCCCGAAACGTGCACCGTGAGCTTTGCTGGGTCCGCCAGTCCGGTGATCACGACGGTGCCTCCCTTACCGATCACCGCAGTCGCCGCCGAGACCACGTCCTCGTCGACGGTGCCGACCAGGATCAGCGCCTGATCGGCACCCTGTCCCCAGGTCAGTTCGTCGACCTTGGCCGCGGCGGTGGCGGCGTCGGCGAACGCGTGGGTGGCGCCGAACTTGAGCGCGGTGTCGCGTTTGAACGCAACCGGATCGACGACCACGATGTACTTCGCGCCCGCACTCACCGCGCCTTGGACGGCGTTGACTCCCAGGCCGCCGACGCCATAGATGACGGTGGTGTCACCGCAACGAACCCCGCCGGCATAGACGGAGGTGCCCCAGCCAGTCGGCACGCCGCAGCCGACGACCACCGCGGTCTCGAGCGGCAGCCAGTCGTCGATCTTGACCACCGAATGCTGGGAGATAGTTGCGCGTTCGGAGAATGTGCCGAGCATGCACATCGCACCGAAATCCAGGCCGTTACTGTGGAACCGGTAACTGCCGTCGGGCATGCACCCTTCGAGGATGGTGGCGCCCATATCGCAGAGGTTGGAGCGTCCGGTGGCGCAGTACCGACAGGTTCCGCAGTTCGGGATGAAGCTGCAAACAACGTGATCGCCTGGTTTGACCTTGGTGACCCCAGGTCCGACGTCCTCGATGATGCCTGACCCCTCGTGCCCCCCGACGATTGGATAGCGCGGCGGTAGGTCCCCGTCGGTCAAGTGCAGGTCCGAATGGCACAACCCCGCGGCGGTGTACTTGATCAGCACTTCACCAACCCCGGGACCGTCGAGGTCGAGTTCCATGATCTCGAACGGTTTCCCCGGCTCCAGCAACACTGCTGCGGTGGTCTTCACTTCATACTCCTTATCGGTAAAGAGCTGTTCAGGCGGGCGATGTCGACGGAATCGATCTGCGTTTGTAGCTCTGCGGCGGAGGCGGACGTGCCAGGTTCACGGCCCCAGCCTGCGAACGCGGCACGATCGCCGCGGGTGTCACTCACGCGGACACCGAGGCCGACTCGACGGCCGGATAGAACTTGTCGGCGTGAATACGTGCCTCCGGTAGGCCCTTGGCTTCAAGGAGACGCCCGACGGCGTCACACATCTCTGGCGCGCCGCACAGGTAGGCGTCATAGACAGAGGCATCCCGTATGTCTTCGGCAATGGCTCTGGTGACACGCCCTGCGCGGCCATTTGGCGGCACCGTGTCAGGGGTGCCTTGCGACAGGCACGGGATGAACTGGAAATCCGTCAACCGAGTCGAGAGTTCGGCGAGCTGGTCGAGGTACACCAGGTCACTGTTGGTGCGGGCTCCGTAATAGAAGCGGATCGGCACGTCGCTGTCCTGCTCGGCTGCGTCGGATAGAATTGACAACAGCGGCGCGATCCCGGAGCCGATCCCGACCGCGATCACTGGGCGAGCTGTCTCGCGCAGGAACATGGTGCCAAACGGTGCCTCCAGGTTCAGATGAGATCCCGGCTCCAGGCGGTCGAGCACTGTAGTGAACGCCCCGTTCTGCACGCGTTTGATGCAGAACGTCAGTTCGTTACCCGCACTCGGTGGGCTCAGCAGCGAGTACGACCGGCGTTCCCCGGTGTCGAGAGTGAATTCTGCGTACTGGCCGGCTCGAAAGCTCAGCGGTTCGTCCAAGCTCACTCGCAACTCGACCAGGTTCGTTGTCCGGGAAACGACCTCCAGCACCGTGGCCCTGCGAGGGCTGGGGGGTGTCATCGGGGGAAGTGTCTCGGCGCCGTCGTGCTGATGGATCTCGATCTCCAAATCACTCTTAGCGAAGGTGCAGCACAGCAGGATCGCCCCGTCCTCACGTTCGTTCCTCGGGATCGCGTAGACCGATGCGGCCGAGTCGTCGACGTCGCCGTCGATCAGCCAGTGCTTGCACGACGAGCAATTCCCGTGCCGACATCCGTATTGCAGGTTGATGCCGTGGTGCAGGGCGGCGGTGAGGATGTCTTCGTTCTCACCCACGAAGAACTCCTCTCCCGTGGGTGCCAGGGTGACGCGTGCCATCAGTGATCCGATCAGGTCTTTGCCGGTTCGAGTTGCGACATGTCGGCAGTGACCACGAACGCGTCGTCCTCGACATGCGCCCGCCCGTAGTAACTAGACATGCACACCAAGAACCGTGACATCGTTAGCGGTTTCCCGAGGTATTCCTCTACCTCAGCCAGCGGTATGCGGATCGTTCCCTCGGTCTCGAGCAGGAAGAACGTGCCTCGATCCTGCACTCGAATCTGGGGGCATTCCTCGCTCACGTAATGCACGGTCGCCTGGGCCTCTTCGCTTTTCATCAGGACGAGTCCGATCGTTCGCCGTCCATGAGAGGGGGTTCCGCTCACAATGTCACCGCCGTGGGAACCCGCAGGCCGGCCTTTTCGAGGATGTCTGCGGTGTTGTCGACGACATGCTGTCGGGCGCGTTCGCCGAGCCCTGATCCTGCGGGTGCGGCGTCGAAGACCGGCAGGAACGCGTCGACGGCCGCGAGCGCGTCCGTATACCAAGAGTCGACCCAACGTTGCATCAGCGTGTGGTTGTGCGCGGTCGGCACCGGCCGACCCGCGAGGTCGGTATCGGCGGTGAGCATCTTGACTAAAGCTTGGGTCGCGGCGCGGTTGCGACGCCGGTCCGCCTCCGCGGTCATCTCGATCACTGGGATGACCACGTCACCGTGCAGCGGAGCTAGACGACGAAAGAACTCGCTGCCCAGGAGGGCGGTGCATAACGGCTCGACCACCAGGTTCGTCATCAAGACCATTTCACCCCAGTCGCGCAGCGAGAGGAGCCGCTCGACTAGCCTACGGGCGCCCTGACACGCCGGATCACGAAGCCAGGCCTCGGCGCCGGCTCCTTCGGTATAGCCGGGTGCCTGCTCGTGCAGATCGAGGCTGTACAGCGCAATGTCCTGTTGGTGGCGTAGCCGATCCATGCCACTAAAGGTGTAGGCCATCGACAGGGTGTCCGACAGCGCTTCCCGGGTCACGAATGCGTGCGCCTTGAACATTCCCCACTGAAACGACGCGAACGCTTCGTAGTAGCGCGACACAAGATCGAGCCACGCTGGCGCGATGTCGCCGAACGCGCCGTTGGCCTTCGCCGAGGTGATCGCCCCCTCGATGGACCGCTCCTGCTGGGCTTGAAGCTTTATGTAAGGACGCTGCCAGAGCCCTGACGGATCGCGGTACTCGAACCAGTTCGGATGGACCAGTGCGGTGGTCCGGGCATCTTGGCAGCCCAGACCGTCGGGCCTCAGCAGATACCAGCCACCAGAATCGAACTGGTCGAGGTCCGGTTGGGCGTGGCAGATGACCGCCTCATACTCGGAGAGTCGGCGCTTTTGCGGCCGGATGTATGTCAGGTCCCGGGGCGAGTAGAAACCCTCGCCCACCTGCTCGGCCGCCACGCCCTCGGAAATCAGTTCGGCACTCATCAGATGTCCGTGAATGCGTCGGCGGGCATCGCCCTGAGCGGATCCTGGATGACGATTCCGGTGCGCCGGATATCGTCGATGGTCCACAACCAGCGTTCCTCGGTGTGCACGTGCGGCTGACCCATCAGGGTCCGACCGTCGGCGCGCAGCAGGCCGTTGTCCTCGATGTAGCGGGCCAGCTCGATCCCGTCGTTGACCTCCCACCACGTCATGCCGGTGTGGCGGTGGGGGGCCTGCCGGAAGATGTGCTGGCAGGCCTCCGAGCAGAACGCATGCCGTTGGCCGGCCGCGTCGATCGACAACCGGACCTCGTTGATGTCCGGGCGCGGGAATACGCAGGGCATCTGACAGGTCCGGCAGATCGGCGGCATCGTGGGGAACAGTTCCAAGGCGAGGTGGCCCTTGCGGGGGTCACCCATTTCGCGGTACGCGGTCCAGAACGGGCCGAAATGCTGTTCCCAGCCGGGGTATTTTTCCTCAAGGTAGGCGAAGTCTTCGTCGGTCATGTAGTCCGATCGCCACGCGTGCACTGGCCACAGCGCCGCAGACACCATCGCCGCGGAATGCCCGCCCCATTCCACGTGCCGCTTCGCGTCGTGGATCCAGCGCGGCACCTTCAGACCGAACGGTTCTAACCGCTCGATGTAGCTACCCGCCCAGTCGTCCCAAATCCATTGATCCCAATACTCTTTGTAGGACTTGAGGCGAACCTTCGAAAAATAGTCGTAGACCGCCCCTTGGAAGTTGTCCAGGAAGCTGTGCTGGCGCCAGAACGCGGTGTCGAAGTCCTCCTGGAGCATCGGCAAGTTCTCCGGCTCACTCAAGACCGCGGCGAGCGTCGAGTAGCCGTTAGCCATGTGCCGCGCTTCATCGGACTGGACTGACAGGAACACCGACGGGGTTGCCTGGTCCCCGTTCGCGGCCGCGACCTCAGTCACCGCCACGAACAGCGGATTGGTATACGCCGTCTCGGCGACAACCTGCAGATTCAGGGCATTGGTGATCGGATCGTCGTTCATGAACGCTTCGAACACTGCCCGACCCGGTCGCCCGATCGGGTCGGACGCGCGCGTCTGGAACCCGGAGTTGAACCCAGCTGGGTCCGGAGCATGCTTGGCGAAGTAGCGCATCAAATACGCCTCTTGATTGGTGTGACGTACTTCGTCGATCATCTGCGCGAGATAGCCCTGGCGCAGCTCCGGATTCTCCACCGTATCGACCAGCATCGCGGTGCACTTCATTGCGGCGTACTCGCCGAAGTCGACCAACGCCAACACTGGCTTCATGATCTCCATGAAACGTGGCTCGGCCTGCGCGGAGTTGTTCATCCGGCTCAACGCGTCCTCGAGCGCACCGTATTGGCGGTCGTCCTTTTCTTCCTCCATCCCGACGTACTCGCGTACGAGGGTACGGAATGGGTCCTTGGTCTTTGGCGGGATCTTGTACTTGGTTGGATATAACGCGTCGCGCCGGAAGTAGCTCGGCTCCCAATCGAACGACTTGATCTTTTCGTGCTGCGTCGTGATCGATGCGGTCATCAACTAGCTCCCGATTGATTCGCGACGGTGCCGACCACCGCCGCATTGAGATCATCGTCACACGCGCGGATGCCGTCGACTACCTCCGATCGGAGGTCTGCGGCGGTGCGACTGACCGCCGTGGTGAATGCAGGGACTACTGTAGAACTATGCCTCTTCACCGGCGAGGTTGTAGCGACTCAGCCGCGAATTCTGCCGCCATCGCGGCGCCATCTGCTGTGGCTTGTGCGGGTGGCGGGCATGTGCGGGTGATGGTGGTCGATGATCATCCGATTGTCCATCTGGGCGTGGAACGTCTGGTTGAGGGTGCGACGGGCGTCCAAATGTGCCGGGGTGCGCGGACCGCAACCGACGGTGTCGCAGCGGCTACTGCGGAATGCCCAGATGTCGTTTTGCTAGATCTGCATCTTCCGGACATGGCTCTGCCGGACGCCGCCGCCGCACTTCGCGGGGCGTGCCCCGGGGTGAAGCTGGTGCTGTTCACCGGCGACAGCAAACGGTCGGTCGGCCAGATCGCTGGACTGGTCGGGGTGGACGCGGTGGTACACAAGGACAACGCCTGCGCGGTGCTCATCACAGCGATCACCGAAGTCGCCGCGGGGCGACGCTACTGCGATCCCGTCATCAGCTCCGGGGATCCGCTGGCGCTGTCGCGACGCGAGTATCAGGTGTTGGAGCGGTTGGCCATGGGAGAGAGCAACAGCGAAATTGCTCAGCAGCTACGCCTAGCGCCGAACACCGTGAAGTCTTACGTTCAATCGCTATTGGCCCACCTTGACGCCCGCAACCGGTTGGACGCGGTGGTCAAGGCTCAACAGGCCGGAATGCTCTAGCCGCCGGTACCCACGCCCGCACTGTCCCGCCGCCTTCGTCGTTGCCTGCGCACGTCAGCCAGCCGCCGACGCGCTCGACGCTTTCGGCCATCACCTCGAGGCCCATGCCGCGCTCGTCCTGCAATGTGATGTCCCCGGCCGTTCCGTCGTCGGCCACGGCCATGCCGACACCGTCGCTGTGGATATACAAACTTACGACCACGGAGTGGGCACCAGCGTGCTTCTCCACGTTGAGCAGGGCCTCGCGGGCGATCCGCCGTAAAACGTCCGCGCGGCCCGCATCCAACCGCGGCAGATCACCCAGTACAACCAATTCCGCTGCGACACCGGTTCGCTCGGAGAAGTCACGACAATCCCCCTGAAGGGCGACCGCGAGTGCCTTGTCCTCGGGTGCATGATGGAGCGAGTACGTCTGGGAACGCAGCTCAGAGGTCGCCCGTTCCGTCAAAGCCAACGCATCAGTCAGCAGTTCCGCCATGTCACCGCGCTGTGCGTCTGCCGCAGCGCGCGCCGACGTCAACGCCACCCGGAGGCTGAATAACGTCGCGCCGACCGAATCATGCAACCGTATTGCGAGGCGTTGCCGTTCGCTGAACACCGCGACCTCCGCCATCTCGCGGGCACTATCGGCGACCTCCATCGCCACCGCGGTCTGTCGCGCCAAGCCCAGCAGGGCGGTCCGGTCGGCGTCGGTCCATGCAACTGCGGACCGACGGGCCGCATAGAGGAGCCCGTAGAGTCGGTGGGCGCGCACGATCGGAGCAGCCATCACCGCGTGCAATCCCTCCGCCCGAACCGCGTGATCGAAGTCGTGCGTGATCGCCCGACTCAAGCTGTAGTCCGCGACGGCCGCGGTCCGACGCAACACCGCCGCCTGACCGCCAAGGCCTTCCTGAGGCCCGACCACCAAGCCGTTGAGCGCCTCCGTGCGCCCACCCACCACGGCGACGACCTCCATCGTGTCGTCCTCGGCGATCCGGTGCGCTCCGGCCGCCAAATCTGCGCCGAGCTCGCGGTGAACGATTTCCGCGCTGCGTCGAAGCGCCGCCGTTCCATCGAGCAGCGAGAGCATCGCGCTGAACTCACTATCGATACCTAAGACAACCAAGTCGACGAAACCCCCTCTCGAGCGGCGGGTAGCCGACAAACATCACAGTAGCGCCTCGACCAGCTCCGGGAGGGCCGGGCACTCGCGTACTCCCGGCAAGCCGAGGAGCAGACTCGCAGCCGCGCTGGCGTCCCGCCGAGTGAGGTACACGACTCAACGGCCGGCGGGCTTCAACGCCGACTTGCTTGGGCAATCAACCACGTCTTGCGCGATGGGCACTGTGGCCGCGCGCGAGCGCCAAAGCAGCGTACTGTATGTCACACCGCGTGGGTGCTGTGACGTGGACTGCACACGAAGGGGACGGAGGTTGACATGAGGCTCGACACAGCGTCACCGACGCAGGCCCGGACGACCCGCGCTCTCCTGCCCGAACGGCACCATGGCGCCTTAGAGACCGGTCCGACACGGTTGTTGAAGTTCCACGCGCCGGAGATTGTCTTCGGCATCGACTCGATGGGCGAGGCTGCTCACGCGGCCGTCCGTTTGGGTGCGCTGCGTCCAATGCTCGTGACCGATCCCGGCCTCATCGAGGCGGGATGGGTCACCGAACTCACGGAGCACCTAAGAAGCCAATGCGTGGACGCAAGTGTGTGGAGCGGAGTCACACCGAACCCAAAGGATCACGAGATCGCGGCAGGTTACGAGTTTTACCGCAGCCGCGGCTGTGATGTGCTGATTGCGCTCGGTGGTGGCTCAGTCATCGACGCCGCCAAGGGGGTCGCGATCCTTGCGGGTAACGGCGGCGCAATCCTGGATTACGAGGGCGTAGACAACGTGCTGACGCCGATTCCACCACTGGTGGTCGTGCCGTCGACGTCGGGAACCGGAGCTGATGTCTCGCAGTTCTGCGTCATCACTGACACCGCGCGTGCTACCAAGATCACCATTTTGGGGCGGGCGCTGGTGCCGAACATCTCGGTTATCGACCCCCGGCTACTGACGACGATGCCCGAGTGGCTAAACGCCGCCACCGGGCTCGACGCGCTGACGCACGGCATTGAGGCGTTCGTGTCCCTGGGCCACAATCAACTCACCGACCATCACGCCCTGCGGGCAGTGGTGATGGTGACCGACAACCTTACGAGGGCGATCGATACCCCCCACTACATGCCCGCCAGAGTGCTGATGGCCCAAGCAGCTTTGGAGGCTGGTCTGGCGTTCAGCAATGCCATCCTTGGGGCGGCACATGCCATGAGCCATCAAGTCGGCGGACTGCTTGATCTGCCGCACGGCGTCATCAACGGCGTGCTGTTGCCGCACGTCGTACGGTTCAACGCAGAGGTAGATCCTGTCCCCTACGCGACGATCGCGACTTGCCTTGGCCTCGCTGACAGCCGGGCGCCCGCTTGGGAGTCCGCGTTGGCCCTGGCAGACCGCTTGCACCAGTTGGCCACCGAGGTAGGGGTTCCCCGAGGTCTGGCAGACCTCGGGGTACGGGAAGATGACGTGCCGGTGCTCGCCGCAACAGCACTACAGGACGCATGCATGTCCACAAACCCGCGGGCGGCTGATGAAATCCAGATGCAAGCTCTCTTCCGGGCGGCGATGTGACTGCGATTCCGGCGCATCGTCGTGGCGTGTTCACCAGAGACCTTGATCGGCTTACGGGCGTACGGTCCGGCAAGGGCACTTTTTATCCTCAATTTCGGGCTACCACGCAGCGCCTGGAACGCGTCGTGCACGCGCTCGACGCAATATCCCGGGCGTTGGTGCAGACCGTGGACGGACCAGAAAAGTTGGTTCGCGCGGTCGCGGATGCCGCACGCATCCACCTCGAGGCAGATTGGGTACTGCTTGCCCTGGCAGACGGAGCCCTACCCGATGCACATCCGCGGCATCTGATTCTCGACAACGAGGGGATCGCATATTCGTTCGAAGGCCTCGCGGGGACAAAAGATCCCAGCGGGCACACTCCCGATCTTGTCCTCGACCGGTTGCTCGACATACTGCGCGGACAGCTGGCGCAGTTTCGCCTGCCGGTGATTGAGAATCACCACGCCCACGTCCCGATAGAGCTCGACGGCGACGTTGTCGGGGCGTTCGCGGCCTGGACAGCCGGTCACCGTGTGCTCGACGGCACCGACGGCATTGTGATGCGAATCCTGTCTAGCCAGACGGCCGTGGCGCTACAGAATTCCGCACTGTTTCAACAGTCCCAGGTCCTACTGGCCGACTCGGAGCGCGCATGCGCGGTGGCCAGCAGACACGCGTCCGACCTTGCCGCGCGTAACGTCGAGTTGCTCGCCACACAGCGTGAACTCGATGCGGCACAGCGTCATCAGCTACTTGACTGCGAACGGCACCGGATCGCACGCGAACTTCATGACAGCGTCGCGCAATGCGTGCTCTCGGCAGGTATGCAGATCGAGGTGTGCCGTAGCGAGGCCGAAGAACAGCTCGTTGACAAAGGCGGGCGGGCGTTGTTCGAGCGCCTGGACGTCGCCAAGGAACTGACACGCTCGGCGGTCGAGCAGTTACGCTCGGCGATCTACACGTTAAATCACCGTAGCGACGCCCAGCGGTCCAGTTTGCCAGAGATGCTGGCGCAACTTGCCAACGTGCACATGCCCGATGACCTCCGCGTGACACTCCATGTCACCGGCGCTGCGGTGGAGTTGCGAAGCGGAGTCGAACACGCCCTCTTGCGAATTGCCGGCGAAGCTCTCTTCAACACGGCCATGCATGGCAGCGCCTCGAGAGCCATCGTGCGGCTCGCGTATAAACCGACGTCGGTGTCACTGTCGATCGCGGACGACGGAATCGGTGATCCCGAAAAGCTGCGAATGCTCCTGCGGCTCGCTGATGGCCCCGATGTCGACGGGCATCATCGCGGGCTAGCCAACATGGTGGCACGCGCCCGCGAGCACGGGGGAACCCTCGCCGTGCGCCGATCGCGGATGGGTGGTATTCAGTTGCTTGCCACGGTTCCCCACCCACCCGGGGTGGTGTCGTGAGCCCGATGGTTGCGACCCCGGGTGCCGCGTCCCACGCAGCAAGAGCACAAGGCGCCGTTGGCCTTGTGCTCGTCGATGACCACGCGATCCTCCGCCAAGGGTTGCGGTCGGTCCTCGAACGCGAAGACGATCTGGTCGTCTTGGGCGAAGCTTCGTCTGAACCGGAGGCCGAAGCGGTGGTGGCCGCAACTCACCCCGACGTGGTACTCCTTGATTTGAAGTTGTCGACGGGGTCGGACTTCGAGGGGCTTTCCCTGTGTGCGAAGCTGTCCGACCTGCATCCCAGGCTCGGATTATTGATCCTCACCACGTTTCTCGATGAGGATCTTGTGGTGCGTGCGGTTCATGCCGGAGCTCGCGGCTACGTCGTGAAAGATGTTGACACCACGCGGCGGCATTTCCGATAGTGGAACGTGTGGTTTATCGGCGATGAGCACCTCGGCGGTCAGGAATATCGCCGCGATGGACGCCGCGTTTTCGAGCGCTAGTCGGGTTACCTTGAGCGGATCCATGATTCCGGCGGCTATCATGTCGCCGTACTGCCCGGTCGCGGCGTTCAGCCCGTGCCCGATCGGTAGGTGTCTTACCTTCTCGACTACAACCCCGCCTTCTAGCCCGGCGTTAACGGCGATCTGTTTCAACGGTGCGTGAAGAGACGTCCGCAGGACATTGGCGCCGATCGCATCATCGGCAGCGAGATCGAGCGTGTCGAAGGCGGTCACGGATGCTTGCAGCAACGCAACACCGCCGCCGGCCACAACGCCTTCTTCCGCGGCGGCCCTCGCGTTACGCACAGCGTCCTCGAGTCGATGTCTTCGTTCGTTGAGTTCGATCTCAGTTGCGGCGCCGATCCGGATCACCGCTGCCGCGCCGCTGAGCTTCGTCAAACGTTCCTGAAGTTTGTCTCTTTCATAATCGTCGGTCGCCGCCTCGATCGCGGTGGTGATTTCCTTGACCCGTCCCGCGATCTCGGCGGCGTTGCCGGCGCCGCCGATAATGGCGGTATCGCTTTTGGTGATCAGCACGCGACGCGCGGTCCCGAGCAAATCGAGGCTCGTGGCCCACAGTCTCGAAATTCGCGGCGAGCTGCGCCGCCTTCTCCTGAGCATTGCTGGCGACCTGCTTGGCCTCGGATGCCTTGCGGTCCAGGAACTCCGCGAGTTGCTCGCGGCCGGCGGCGGTGCCCAGCGTTGGCTGCATGGCGGTGACGCCCTGCTGGATCTCCTGCTGGATGCGCTGCAGCTGCGTCTTGGTCTGCGCGTCGGCGGTGTGCGCGTCGATGATGCTGCGCGCCAGCCCTTGATCGGCCTCGTTGAGGGCGTCGTGCGTCCTGCGCAGCCGGGCGTCGGAGGCTTCGGCCTCGTCGGCGCCCTTGCCGTCCCACCCTGCAGGGCGGACCGATCCCGGCGGCAGCGGGCGGTGATCAGGCACCCACACCCCTGACCCTTCGGGGGACTCGGTGTAGCGGGGGCCCATCGGGTACTGCGGCGGACCGAGTTCACCCGGCTTCTTGAGGATCACCCCGCCGTCGTCGTGAATGCCGTCCAGGGTGGAGCGCGGCATGCCCGAGGAGGTGTTCATGTCCTGCTCGGGAATGTAGGGCGGGTACTGCGGGACCGGTGTGGGCATCGGGGACGGATACGGGTACGGCTCTAGCGTCGGCGTGTCCAGCGGCGGTAAGCCGCCCAGACCGCCGATACCCGTCATCAGGTCATCGACCTGCTGTTGCCAGAACCCCACGCCAACGAAGATAAACGCACGTCCCAGCCGTCGCCACTAGCTGGGCTGACTATCCCGCCAGAACGGCGCATAATCGCACATGTGTTCGATACCTGGGAACGGTCGACGGAGTATCCAACGCTGTTTCCGGCATCCCGGCGAGTCTGGGTGAACACAGCCCGGCAGCTGCCGCCGAGCACAGCACGCATGGACGAGCTACCGCTCTGGGTGCGCAGCGGAGGTGTCTTCATCGAGCCGAGGATGCCCGGTCGGCTGATCGCGTGGCTGCGACGCAGTGACGGGAGCTGGGTCGCCGTCGTCGAGCTCGAACTTTCCAGCGCGAACCAGCGCTCACGGGCCACCGCCACGTTGTGGCTTCCCGCCGGCGACGTCAGCCCGGCCGATGAGCAGTCCACGTAGCCCGAGATCGCCGCGGCGTCGGGCTCACACCTGGTCGAGACGATCTGCCAGCGCGTCATCACCGCGGCCGCGCAGCACTGCGCCGACGTCCTCGGGTCGACACGTCAAGGCCGCGGCAAGCGCTGCGGTCGGCTTGCGTACCGCATGGCCGACCAGCGTGCGCACCCAGACCGCCGGGGTGTCATCCGCGAGCCGGACCGCTTCCAGTGTCGCGTCGTCGAGCCTGAACACCAGCACCAGGGTGTCACCGAGGACGGCCTCGGCGGCCAGGGCGTGAGCGCGTAGCGAGCCGATGGAGGCACCGTTGGTCGATGCGAGTCTCCAATGCATCGTGACCGGGCCTTGGGCACTGGCGAACGTTCGTTGACCGCCGGGGCGGACCCCGGCGGCGTGGGCCACCGCTTCGTGGATGCTTTGGCCTGACCCGCGCAGGACCTCCGTGGTGACCGGATGGGCGACGCGAATCTCGTTGCGCCCGTTACGGAAGGCGCCGCGGACGGTGTTCAGCGGAGGCACTGCCGGCCACCCATCGGCCTTGGTGCGTCGGCGCACGACGCCCTTCTCCTGGACGAACGCCAGAGTGTTCAGGTAGCTGATGATCGATGACTCGCTGATGTCGGGGTACTGAGCCCGAAGCTCGGCGATAAGTGTGGTCACGGCGGCGTTCCCGCCGGCCGCGTCGATGCGTTCGCCGATCGCGTGGGCGATGTTGACGTATTCGGTGACGCCCCACTTCCGTAGTGCCCACGTGGTTCGGCTGGCGCGGACGAATTGTTCCCTCTTCGACAGAACTCGGTTGACATGGTCGAGACTCACGCCTTTGGTGTCCTGCGGTGCGATCGTGGCGTAGATGGTTTGGGCGGTCGCCGGGGCGCCCAGCAGGTGAAGCGCGGCTTCGATCATGTCGACGGTGGCATCGCTGGGCCAGCGCACCCAGACGTCGCCGAACCGGCGCAGCTTCAACTCGGTCTCCAAGAAGGTCAGCGCCACTCCGGTCGACAACTCCAGACTCGCCAGCGTGCCGAGCAGAGTGTCGGTGGTGGGGGCGCCCTGGTCGTCGAACACCGCCTCAACCGCGGCCAGCGCCCGGCCGCGAGACCCGCCAGTGTCCATCCACCCGCCGTGGCGGGTGTAGGGGCCGGCGATGTGCAGCAGCACCGCAGCGGTCCGACTGGCGGGATCGACGTTCAGTCGGCGCAGTTCCAGGTCAGCGACATCGACGGGGGAGTACGGGCCCAGGCGTTGCCGGATGTGCTCGGCGTTCTCGACGACCTCGTGGTGGGCCGGATCGGCGACCAGCTCGGCGAACCGTGCTCGGGCCCGCGGCAGGTTGCGGCTGACCGAGACGGGGTTCACCCCGAGACGTTCGGCCAGCACGCGTTGCGGGACCGGCTCTGCCGCCCACACTTGGCCAGCCAGGATCTCGCGGTCGAAGTCGTCGAGTTGCCCGAGAAGGCGGGTCACCGCGGCGTCCGGGCCGACCGGGCCGGCGGTGATCGTGTCGTGGTGTACCTGGACTGCTTGCCGGGCGGCCTCGATCAAGGCCCGCACGGCCGCCTCGGCCACCTTAGGACGCAGCATGAGGGACTCGGGTGTTTGGTCGGCAACATCGGCCCAGCGCGGGAACTCCTCGGCGTACTTTCCCAGCCGCCGAGGCAACCGCGTGTACGGAATGGTGAACGGGCCGATGGTGTCGAAGTCTGGGACGAGATCGCGCAGGCGCGTGCTCAGTAGCGTCGGATCACGCCACCATTCCGGATCGTGTAGCTGGTCGATCAGATCCACGGCCGACTAGGACCGGTAGAAGGCTTCGGCGAGCTGGCCCAGCTTCCAAACGGTCAGCGAGGGATCGGTGGGGGAGTCGTCCAAGGACAGATACCCGTGCAGCCAGCCATCCAGGAAGTGTTCGCGCCGCACGAAGTCCGCCACGGATTCCCCGGCGGCGCTGATGTTCCTGAGTATTGCGATGGCTCGCTCGAAGTGCTCGCCGTCCACGCCGTTGCGCTCGGCCAGGGCCTTGATCTCGTCGTGCTGGCCCGGTTCGTTGAGGACTATCGCGGCCAGTTCGAAAGTGTAGGGGCGGTTAAGGGCCATCGAGGCCACCTCTCATTCTCGTCGCTGTGTCTATCCCGTTGTCGTTCCGACGTATTCGGCTCACAGCGGAGCCGATTCAGTGTTGCCGTCACACGGCGGACCCCACAGTCCGCGGCGAGCGTTGCGCGCCTGCTCCTCGGCGGCTGAGATGTCGGGATAGCGGCTCACCGGCTTGCGGTCATACACGTAGGAACGGGCCATGCCGGCGGCAGCCGCCGTGACGGAGAAGTCCCGCCCGTCCGCCATCTCGACGTAGGCCAAGGTTCTTCCGAAGCGGTCGTGGGAGTCCTGCGAGGGATCAGCGACCAGCGCGACGCGTTGGCCAGTGAGCGTGTCCGCCGCGAATTTCGCCGCTTCCGGGCCCCAGCATCCGACGGACCAGCCTGGCTTATGCACCTCCGGACTGTCGATACCCAACACGCGAATGCGCAGACGACCTCGAATGTCATCCCGAACATCGAGGGTGTCGCCGTCCACAGCGCGGAGCACGGTCGCGGTGGCCGTCGCAGGTGCGGCCCCGGCCGGCGGGGAGGAGGGCGTGCACGACGTCAGGGCACCGGCCACCAGGCATGCGGCGCCAAGGCGGGTGGACGTCCGATCGCGTTGCGCCGCCGGCGTTTCCAGACTTGCGGTCGCTCTGTGCTGGCAACGAGGCTCACCTGGCAGTGTGAAGCATCGCTGCACGCCGCGACGCACGATGTACCCGCGCCCACACGACGCGCACACCGGCCGAATGTTCTCCGACGATCCGACCCGCGGCCGGGCCCCCGGCGCGAGCGGCCGAAAGGCCCACCGCGCCCCGCTGTAGTTATTGCCTCGCACCATGTTTCGATCTCCATCCTCAGGGAAGGGCGACCCGAAGCGCCCTGCTGATCTCCGCCATAGTCGGCGGTGACAACGTGCCCAGCGCTTCGGTCAGCTCGTCGTGGTACAGCTGCACGATGTCGTCGACCAAGACGTAGCCCACCAGGGGATGATCGGCGGCGGTCAACGGCACGACCGTAGGTACGTGAGCATTCTTACTGGTGGTCGTAATCCGAGCGGCGAGAACGGTATCCAGATTCCGGTTCCTCGAGTTGTTACTCAGGATCACCCACGGTTTGGCGCCGTGACCGAGATCCACCCGGTACACCTGACTGCGCAGGGCACGACTCATCCACGCCCCTCGGTCCGGCGGGCGTAGCGGTCACGCGCTGAGCGCCGTTCGACGTTGGAGGATTCGGTGTTGAACTCCGTGGCCAGCTGGGCGTAGCCGACATCCAGGACGTGCTCCTTGAGGGCTTCGGCCCCGGCTTGCAACAGTGCGCGCAGCGCAGCCGCTTCCGACTTGATGTCGTCGGCGACGTCGTGCTCGGTGGCCCAATGCCGCAGCACCTCGAAGGCCGGCGACCCCTGATCGAGGTAGGGGCCGATCTTGGCCTCATCCGAGTCGCCCAGGATCAAACTCACGCGCTTACTCATGACGTAAATCATACACCACGATTAAGCGCATGTGCCAGCGCATTGAATGCGCTTGCGCACGCCGGCCCCGGCTCCGGCGCGGAGGGGTTTGTACGCCGCGTACCTCGGTTGTCGGTCACCACGGGGACAATGGCGCGATGAGTGATGACCTGGCGAAGCCGACGAAGCGGCCCAGTACGCGAGTGACACTGGGGGAGTAGTTGTGCCGCTTCCACTTTCGCCGCCGACTGGGTATGTAGCCGGGCCTGACGGGACGCTGGTCCCGGCAGCAGGACCAACTGGGCCCGCCTCGGTTTGAGACCCTCCGGGCGTCAGAGCGAGTTGTCGCGGGGTTGCCGGCCCTCGGAGGTCAAGGCGTCGAGGTAAGCGTCGTGGTAGCGAGTGATGGCCATGCGCTCGGTGGTGAACTGCTCCAGAACACCGGTGATGAGGGGTTGTCCACGCAGTGTGGACGCCATCCGGTCGTAGGGCCAGTGACCGAAGCTCATCAGGTCGATGCCAAGGGTCTGCTGCGGGTACTCGCGGGCCTCGGCGATGTCGTTGCGAACCGCTTCGAGCTCGGTCTCCAGGCGGCGCAGCGCGGCTGCCGCTCGGCGCAGGTGCCGATCGCGCTGCTCTCTGAGCAGGTCGACGCATTCGGTCCAGCTGGGGATTGCATCCCGAGGAAAGTAGACGTGTCCGGCTCTGCCGCGCACAGTCTGGGGGAGGAGCCCGTCCGCGGCCATCATTTTGAGAACGTCGGTCGGAATCCCGCATACCTCGGCCGCTTCGGACAGTTTGGCGAGTTCGGCCTCACTCACCGGAGCGCTCCGCAGCTTCGCTTGTGCGTGAGGGGTTCTTGCGTGGTGTCGAGCGCTTTGCCGCTGCGCGAGGGGCAGGGGCTGCGAGTTGGCCACGTAACGCCTCAGCGGATGCCGAGGCCACGGCGAGAGCTTCGTTGAGTGCGTGCACGCGATCGTCGGCGCTGCGTTGTGCCTGCGCGAGCTGTTCGGCATGGTTCTGGCGCAGTACCTCTCGCTCGGCGCGGGCCTCCTCACGAAGGCGTTCCAGGGCTTCGCGGTCCTGTTCGGCGGCCCGGCGTGCACTGTCAGCCTCGGCGCGGCTAGTGGCCAGCTCGACGCGGATGGTCGCCGCCTCGGCGACCGCCTCCTGCGTCGCTTGATGAGCGGCGTCGATCTCGGCTTGCAACCGCTGACGCGTGTCTTCGGCCTCCCTGCGGGCCACGTCGAGTTCGCGCCGCAGCTGCGCTGCGGTCTCCCGCTCGCGCGCCGCGTCGGACTCGGAGGCTCGCTGCGCGGCGGCCGCTGCTGCGGCCTCCATCCGTGCCGCCGACGCCTCCTGCTGCGCCCGCTCGACCGCGGCGTCGCGCTGCGCCAGACGACTAGCGTGCTCCGCGGCAGCCGCGGCCGCCTCCTGCTCGGCGCGAGCCACCCGAGCGTCCGCCTCGGCCCGCGCCGCGACGACCTCGGCCTGCGTTTCCTCCCTCACCCGCGCTAGCTCGGCTGCTGACTCTTCGGCGAGCGTGTCGGCCTCTTCGCGGTCGCGTTCAGCTTGCTCGGCACGGGCCTCTGCCGCGCGCGCAGCACGCTCGGCCGCGATGGCTCGGCGCTCGGCGTCGGTGATCTTGCTCAGAGCATCACGGTGCGCATCCTCGACCTCTGCACCGGCGGCTTCGAGATCGCTGGCAGCCCGCACCGTCTCCGCCATCTCGCCGAGGAAGGAGCGCAGCTCCTCCAGCCGGCCAGGCAGCTCGTCCAAGCGCTGATCAAGGGTTGCCCGCGCCATCGACACGGGAGCCCCGCCGCCGACGTCCTCCTGAACGGCTACTACCCGCGACTGCTGATTTGCTCGGCGGGCCCTGAATGCGGAAGCCCGATTGTGTATCGGTCCGCCGCCGTCATCGGCCTCTTCGCAGTAGCGCGACGGCCGACCGGTCGCCGGGTCCGGGCGTCGAAGCCGCTTACATCCTGGGTAGCTGCAGACGTCCCGCGATCTCGACTCGATGCCCGCCCCCTCGCTCTTACTCATGCCGAGCCATTCTACCCCTTTCGTCGCGCTAGGCGACGTAACGTAACGTAACGAAACAATAGCGACGAAACGAAAGTCGATTGCGCGTCCTGTCCACGTGCGGGGTTAAATGGCCCCGCGGCGGGGGGGCTTGCTGCGATCCCGCGCCAGCTTCGTTCCGGGCCGAACCCCCCGCCCCCCGGCGGCCGGGGTGGGGGCAGGAGAGTCACGCTGCTTGTACGCGCACATGCCTGTAGGTTCTCACCGCCTGCCACACCGACCGTGGCGCTGACCACGCGTTTCTCAGCTATGCCATGGCGGATACATCGCGAGGCGTCTCGTCGACTGCTCCCCTCCCTCCGGGCAACGAACGACGCGCGCTGTCAGTTGCGGCCACTAGGGTGGAACTCCATGGGATCTATGTTGGAGTACGTCGCTTACAACATGCCCTCCGAGCTAGGTGCGACCATGCGGGTCACTGCTATCGCGGCGATGGACAACGCCTTTGTTGAGGTGCTTCCCAGGGGCTTCACCCCGATACCACAGGTATTCGTGTTCGATCGCGTCGGCGAGCAGCAATTGGTTGGACACATTATTTGCCGCCGCTATGAACGAGGCGCGGACGCTATACAGGCTGTGGCGCATCTGGGCAGAATCGCCGCCGCAGTCGCTGGCACGGATCTGCTGGTGACGTGGGAGGAGGCGGACCTTGAAGGGCCGTCTCCTGCAGCTCCGGCATTCGCAATTCTCGAAGCAGCGTTCGACTACCACGCCTTGACGCTCGTGCCCTTCTACAGACGTGTGGTCGGTCGAGAAGCCGACGGCCAGAACAAAATCAAGGTCGTAAGGGACCAACCGACAGACACATACGAAGGCGCGGCGCTGCCATCATCAGTTGACAGTCTGTTGCACCTGTGGCGCACCTGCCTGTCTGCCTACGACTGGAACTACTCGCGACAAGTCCTGGCCAATGCTGCCCAGACGGGCTACGAGATCGCGCTGTGTAACCCGGCAGGATGAACCGGCGTCACAAGACTGGCCTAGCTGCGCAAAGTGGATGAGCAGCAGCCGCGAATCTCACTTCCTCTGTCATAGATGACATCCACATGACATCGCGGATGCGAATATGACATCGGGAATGAGAACCTACAATGCTGCTGCCAACCGACTCTGGCGGTTCTATGAGAGCACGGCGGCGTTATCATTAGCCGAATCATGTTGGTGGAGAGCTTGTTTCAAGCGTAGTTGACATAATCTCTATTATCGGCATACTAGAAGTATGCCGATGTGGGATACCGGATGCTAGGATGATGCGATGGCAGACCTGACGACGATCAAGGTGTCGAAGCCGTTGCGTGAGCGCATTAGCGCAGCGGCCGGACAAGAAGATGCCACGGTGCAGACGTTTCTAGAGCAGCTCATGGACGAACACGACCGACATAAGCGGCTGGCCGCGGTCGCCGAGGCCATCCGTGGCGCCGACCCGGCCGGCTTGTCCACCTGGCGCGCGGAGACCGCCGAATGGGCGACGGTCGACGTCGACACCGAGACAGAACGGTGACGGCGCCGGTCCTGCCCGGCTCGGTGGTCTGGGTGGACTTGAATCCGACCGTCGGCCGGGAACAAGCGGGGCGTCGGCCGGCCGTCGTCGTTGCATCGTCGGGGTATCTCGATGCCGTCACCGAGTTAGCCATCGTGGTTCCCGCCACGACGACCAACCGCGGCTGGCCGCAGCATGTTCAGCTCACCGGGCCCGCCCTGGCGCTTCCCCGCCCCACCTATGCCATGACCGAACAACCCCGCACCATCAGTCGGGAGCGGATCGCCGGCGTCGCCGGAACCGTCGACAACGACTGCCTGGCGTCAATACGGCAGTGGCTCAACGACTTTCTCTACGACGACAATTCGTCACTGTGACAGAACGATGGGTGAGGTAGAGGGTCGAGACGTCATGGACCTCGCCGACTACCTACGCACACCAGCGGTGTTGCGCCGCGGAGCCGCCGAGCTCAGCCTGCCGGTGGTGCACATCGAGAGTTTGGATTCTGCCACGGTCAGCTGGTGTCGTGACTGGCGCGCCGAAATTCGCATGACCGATCTGGCGGCCGGCGCCGCGGCGGCCGCGGTGACGGTGGGTGCGGTGGACTTCGTGCTGGTGCAGCTGGGTGATGGTTACCGGCCCGTCGCCGATCGCTTGGCGATGCTTGGCGTTCGCGAGGCCCGTTTTGGGGAGCTGTTTGAGGGCGGCCAAATCGAGCCCAGCCTGGACGAGCACGACGAGTTCTGCGACAGCATGCCCATGTTCACCGTGCTCCTCATACTGGATGCGATCATTGATGACCTGATGCCAAGTTCGCAGCTGAGGCCGTGGTCGGTGGCCGAAGTCATCCAGACGATGCTGCCCACCCACTCGGGCATGGTGGCGGCCTCTGCGCTCGGCGGCGCCGCCGAGCCCGTCCGCCGACTGGTGTCGGCGCGCCGGCTCGATCCCGACTGGTTCGACGTCGGTTTGACTGGCATTCCGGGCCATCCGGGGTTCTTCGGCCGGGCGACCCTATTCACTCATCTCGACGATGCCCATACCGCACTGGGTGCCGTCGTCGACGAGGTGTTCACCGTCTGCCCATAACCGCGATCACTCGATACGAACTGCGCCCTCTGGACTCGCTAGCGGCCACGGCGCCCACGCGTCGCGCTATCGCTTGATTTGGGGGTGGTTAGTCATGTTGTTCGAGTTATATGTTGACCGGTATGGAACGCGCGAGCGTTGTGGCGTACGTCGGATGGGTCGACCGTGCGCTCGCCGCCGCTGAGGCCGTCTTTCCCCTGGCCGCTAACGAACCCACTGCGATTCGACCAGTCGACGGCGCCGCGGCACGCGAGCCAGGTGGCTCATCCCAGCTTGAAACTGGAGTTAGGGCTGCCGCATCTCATTACCGAGGCGCGTGGGCTCACACAAGAACACTCGACGAGGACACCACCAACGCGGTCGCCGCTGGCACGTCCAACGGGCAACACGGACGTGAGGCTGCAGGGCGAATTCGGCGCAGCGCGGCCCTGGCCGCTTCGTCGATGGTGCCGGTAGCGCATGAGCCGTCCGGTGTCAGGCAGCTGGTCTCGACGATGGACCAGCGGCTGCGGGCCATGCAAGATCTCCTGGCCGCAACGAAGGCGCAAAACTCCTCCGCTGCAGAGCAAATGCGCACTACTACCGTCGGTTACCGCACCATCCCCGCTGGTCATGTATCTCCGCAGCCACCGCCGGTCGGCCCTTCCGGGAACCTCTGCTGGATTGGGTCTAAAGATGGCGATATCAAGCGGCTATGCCCTGACGACACGGACACTGTCACCTACGTTGATGACAACGGCAACTATGTGCGGCAAGATCTTTCGTCAGGGCAAATTTCGATCGTCCACAGGCCAGGCCCTATAACGGGAGACCCTAGTACCTGCTGGCTGCCCCATGCTGGAGCCGATAGGGCGATTTGCGGCCCACGGGCCAGCACGTGGATGTATCCGCATGACGGGTCTCTGATCACCGAGGAACTCGGGCCCGACGGCAAGGTGAGGGTCACCTTCCAAACACCACTCGGCCCGCTGAACCCGTGACGAGATCGCGCCTGCCTAGGGAGCTTGAGACGCTCTAGCGGCGGCGACGGTCGTATCCCCAGCGAGTGACGCTCGGCGTCTGAAAGGATTGAGGCGATCATGGACGCCGGCTCGCTCCCCCGCCTACCGGGAACCCACCCCAAGGCCACCAAGCCCAAACAGATCCGCGATGCCGCGATGAAGTGCTTCGCCGAGCGTGGCATCGCAACCACCTCGCTGCGGGGCATCGCCGAGACAGCCGGGGTCAGCCTCTGCTTGATAGAGCACTATTTCGCGACCAAGAGCCAGCTGATCGAATGCATCGATCGGCACGTACTGGCCATCCTTGGTGAGGCCCTGGAAGACATCTCCTCCACATCGGCCGACGACGGTGTCACCGACGCCGGCCGTCGGTTCGCTGCGCTGATGGGCACGAACCCCCATGTCATGGACTACATCGGCAGAGCCCTCGCCGAAGGCCGCGAGGGCAGCAATGCGATCTTCGACGGTCTCTACGGGATCAGTGCTCAGCAGGGCGCCACCTTTGCCGCCCAAGGCCTCACACCCCCCGACCTAGATCCGGTGTGGGCGAACATGTTGCCGCTGATTCTGCGTGTCGGATCGGTCATGCTGCGCCCACATATCGACCGACATCTAGCTGGCTCGCTGTACGCCCCCGAACAGACATCGCGGTGGGATGCGGCGGTGACCCGCATGATCCGCGAAGGACAGCTGAATTGACGGGGGCTGGCCGGGTCTTCGCTCGCTGACATCGCCACCGCAACCGGACCCTCGGGCGTCGTTGACGATCCTGCCCGATCCCAATCTCGACCGACTGCGCCTCCCCCAGCTGCAGCCAGCGATGTCCGGCTTCGGGGATTCCTGCCACCCGCAGACAACCGCTCCCCCGCGGGCCGCGCAGCTGATCCTGCAAGGCGAGTTCAGACCCCATCCGGGGCCAGCGACCGTGCAACTCATGCGGGCCGGCCCTCCATGATCGCGATAACCCGATACCTAAGTCTGGGGTCGGCGCGATGAGGCTGGGTACGCGTTTCGGGGCGCACCAGGCGGTGAACTCAGAGTCTTTACCCGTCTACATAGACGAGTTCTCCCCGGCCACCGGCATGTAAGGGCGGAAAACACCCTCGCTGAGCCCGATCATGCCCCGTCTTGAGCTACGGGGCCGCTCGTTCGTCTGCGACCTGCGCACTGTGGAGTTGGTCGTTAAACTGACACTGGCCTGCATCTGACCGGCTGAGGAAGACTGTGCCGCGCCTCTTATCCGGCGTTGGCTGATTTACGGCATGTCGGGAAGCAGGCGTACGGACGATTTGCCAGTGCAGTCGTCGATCCGTGCACCGGGTGGCGACTGAAGGAAACTTCGCCGCCGCTGGCTGGCTTCTATGACCGGTGTCGGCACCCGGTGTGGGATCAGTTCATGTCCCAGTGGAAACGCACGCGCCAGAAAGGAATCGTTGGGTGGTCATTATCGGCATCGACGCCCACAAGGCCAATCACACCCTGGTAGCCATCGACAACGTAGGACGCAAGGTGGGATCCAAAATCGTCCCAGCTACCAATGCGGGACATCTGCAAGCGATCCGATGGGCGCACAACAGATTTGGCTCGGAGCTGCAATGGGCGGTGGAGGACTGTCGCGGTGTCACTCGCCGCCTGGAGGAGGACCTAACGATGGCCGGTTACTCAGTGACCAGAGTTCCCGCCAAACTTATGGCCCGAACGCGGTCATCTGCCCGGACGACGGGAAAGTCGGACCCCATTGATGCTCTCGCAGTGGGTCACGCCGCTCTGCGCGATCCTCGGCTACCCACCGCCACGCGTGACGAGGCTGCCCGGGAACTGAAGTTGCTGGTCGATCGGCGAGAGCACTTGATCGAGCAGCGGACGGCCACCAACAACCGATTGCTCTGGCGCCTACACGAACTCGACCCAAGTTATCACCTCGCAGCCGGCGACCTGGCGCACCGGAATCACCGCTGTGCGACGGGAACATTCCTCGATCGACACCGGGGATTGGTCGCCGATCTCGCTCGTGATGAGCTAGCCGACATTACTCGGCTGTCCGAGGATGCTCAGCGGTTGGAACGGCGAATTACCGCTTACATTCGTCCCCGGGCGCCGCATCTGCTGTCCATACCAGGGTGCGGGGATCTGTCGGCCGCGAAGCTTGTTGCTGAGACTGCGGGAGTTCGGCGCTTTGCCTCCGAGGCGGCGTTCGCGCGTTTCGCAGGCGTGACGCCCGAACCCGCATGGTCGGGTGCCAGCGCGGGCAGGATGCGCTACGTCAAAGGTGGGAATCGCCGAATCAACGCCGCTTTGCACAGGATCGCAATCACTCAACTTCGAGACGGTGCAGGCTCGCAGTACTATCAAAAACGCGTCGCCGACGGTGACTCCCCGTTAGCGGCCTTGCGTTGTCTGAAGCGACGCATTGCTCGGCGAGTCTTCTCCAGCATGAAGGCCGACGCGCGCACCGTGGGCGACAGTGACTGCGGGACTACTCTGAGCGCGTAACAGTTCAACTCCGTTTCTCAGTGTGTTTGGGGAATTCTCGGTACAAACAAGGAGGGCCGGGGCTAATCCGTCACTGTGACGAGTTACCCGGGTCGGCAGGAATGTGGTCGATGCTCGATCCAGCCGATGTTAAGGATGTGCTCGTCGGGGAGGGCGCGAACGTCACGCGGTAGCCCCCACGTCATGAGGCCCGTCCGAGATCGAGCCGTCGTCGTCGCTGTCAGCGTCCCGGAGAGCAACTGGTCCTTTGTCAGCATCATTGAAAGCGCCGAACACGACCATAGGCTTGCCGAAGGCCTCGTTGTGACTACGGTTGACACACCGTTGATTCGTAACTGCGACGTAATACACCGCCCAATCACGCTGCGCGCCAGGAGGGTTCGTACAGTCTCATGGATAATCTCTATTATCCATGAGAAATCCCGCCGTTTTCATCTGATGAATCAGCCGGATGCTGCCACCTGTCGGTGCGACCGTCGCTTGTGTTCACCGAATGCTGCTGTTGATCAGCGACACTCGGATTGACGGCAGGGTGTGAGACGGGTGGGCCGTAGGACCGAGTCCGCCGGCGAGAATTTGCACGCTGATTGCCGAGGCTCCTACCTGCATCGAAGTGGCTTTGATGCATTGCATAATTCAATGTATCATCTGATGAGACAGCTGGGAGGGTGCGGTGCCGGTCGATAGAAGCGGTCGCGTGTACGTCGTCGGTGCGGTTCCGCTGCTCCACCCGGAGGCGCAGACGGTTGAGGAGATGCTCGAGGGGTGGCGCAATCAGCAACTGTGTCGCAACCTCGATCACGAGACGATCGCCGGGCGGATCCGGATCGTGCAGCGGTTCGTGGAGGTGACCAACGAGTTCCCGTGGACGTGGACACCGGTGATGGCTGAGGAGTTCTTCAGTGATCTGCGCGCCATCCACCGGCGTAAGCAATCCACCATCCGCGGCTATCAAAACGCCTTGAAGTTGTTCTGTTCCTATGTCAGCCATCCCGACTACGGCTGGGATCGGGTGTGCGAGCAGCGGTTCGGAACTCACCCGGCCCAAGTATTCTTCGAGTGGAACACCGCCACGCACGTGCAGGACAACGAACAGTCTCCCGAAAAACGCGCGTTCACCAAGGCGGAGCTGCAGGACTTCTTCGACCATGCCGACGACCAGGTCGCGCTGATCGCGGCATCGGGGCGCAAGGGCTGGCTGCCGGCCTACCGTGACGCAGTGATGTTCAAGATCGCTTACTCGTATGGGCTGCGGTTCAACGAATTACGGCACCTGCAGACCGTCGACTTCTCCCGCAATCCCCGCGGCCGCGAGTTCGGCCGCTACGGCGTCGTGCAGATCCGGTACGGCAAGGCCAAGAAGGGATCCCCACCCAAACGACGCAGCGTGCTGACGGTCTTCGATTGGACGCCCGAGGTGATCGGCGACTGGCTCGCCCACGGTCAGCCCTACCTGGACGATGGAGTCGACCTGTTCCCCAGCGAGAGAGGCGCGCTGGTCGCTGAACGCACTCTGCTGCGTCGCTTCCGCCGCTACTGCGACGATGACCTGCAGCTGCCGGGCGGATTGGATCTGCACTCGTTGCGGCGCTCGTATGCCACCCACCTCATCGAAGACGGCTGGGACCCGAAATTCGTTCAAGACCAGCTGGGTCACGAACATGCCAGCACCACCTCGCTTTACACCTGTGTGTCCAGCGACTTTCGCACCCGCACGCTGCGTCGGGCACTGGATGCCACCATCAACGAGGCGTTGTCCTTCGGTGGTGAGGAGACCTCGTGAAACGTCAAGTCGACTACACCTGGCGGGTGGCTGAGCTGATGGCCGCGGCCGGCATGCACAACAGCACCGATCTCATCCCCCGCCTGGCCGAGCGCGGTATACAGCTCTCACGCCCACAGGTCTATCGCGTGGTTTATCAACGCCCCGAACGGGTTTCGCTCCAGATGATGGCTGCCCTGTGCGATATCTTCGGCTGCGGAGTCGAGGACCTCGTCACCGTCACTGCAACCGACGTCCGGCGGAAGAAAGCTGCAACAGTCGGGAAAGACTCCGCGCCAAACGTCGTCGAGATGAACAAATCCGTGCGGCCGCGACGTGCCCGCGTGCTCCGCGATGACGATTAACCCCAGCTCTCCATCGCGAAAACGCGGACGACCCCACGTCGAAGGAACACTGCGCTGCACCCGATGCGGAAGGATGTCCACCCAAAGCCGGACCCCGTCGTGGCCGGACGAGCAGCTCTGCAACAGCTGCTTCTACACCGCGATACGCACCCGAGGCATCTGCCCGATCTGCGGACACGACGGCGTGCTGCCCGGCCGCACCAACCACACCGATCCCCGGCCAATCTGCTTGTCCTGCGCAGGCATCCCCGATAACTACCGATGCGCAACCTGTCACACCGAAGGCCAGATCTACCGGCGCGGACGATGCGCCCGCTGCTCCCTGCGCGACGACCTGACTGCTCTGATGGTCGACGGTGCCGCAGAACCGGTGACCATGGGCACCGTCGTGGACATCCTCTGCAGGGTTGACCGACCCGAAAGCATCCTCTCCTGGAAACGCTCCCCCACAGTTCGGGCACTGCTGACCGGCTTGGCCTGTGGAAGCATCCCGCTCAGCCATGACGGTCTCGACGCGGTCGGCCAAGGCAGACAGGTCTCACATCTGCGCAGCCTGCTCGAGCACAACGGACTGCTCCCGCGCCGCGATGAACGCTTTGCCCGTTTCCAATTCTGGCTAGCCGCCAAAATCGACACGATCTGCGAGCCGGCCGTTCGAGCCCCCGTCGAACAGTTCGCCACCTGGCATCATCTGCACCGCCTACGCCGAAACTCCACGCCTGGGCAAAACTCCCATGGCCCAACGCATTCGGCCAAACAAGAGATCACCGAGACCATCAAGTTCCTTACCTGGCTACATGATACCCATCACCGCACCGCGGCCACCTGCCGCCAGCAAGACATCGACGAGTGGTTAGCCACCGGACCGACAACCCGCACCAAGATCCGCACGTTCGTCGTGTGGACAAACAAGAGCAAGATCAACACTGCACTACACCTCGACGCCCCACAGCCCCGAAGCACTCGCGTGCTCACCCAAGACCAGCGACTGGCATGGATCAATGGACTCCTCACCGGCGACATCGAATCACTGCCCTACCGTGTCGCCGGCACACTGCTGCTGCTCTACGCCCAGCCCCTGATCAGAGTTGTCGCCCTGCCAACAGCGGCGATCGTCGTCGCGCCACACGAGACACGCATATCGCTTGGGGCTGAACCCGTCCCAGTACCTGAACCCTTCGCCGCCATGCTCCAACTCCACTTGGACAATCGGCCGAACCTTCGCACCGCTGGCGGCATGGCCACCAACCCATGGCTATTCCCCGGCCACCGTGCCGGCAAGCACCTCGATCCACACACCATGATGATGGCGATTCGCACTCTGGGCATCGACCTGCTCGGAGCGCGCAACTCCGCGCTGCAGAACCTCGTCGCCGAGATACCCCCTCCCGTGGTAGCAAAGCTCTTGGGCTACAGCCACAACTGCACCCTGCGACATGCCCAACTGGCGGCCCAAACATGGGCGCGCTACGTCACTTAGTGGACCCGAACTCATCTGGACCAAACACACTTACGACGAATACGGCCGAAACGAATACGGCGGTTTACCGGTAAAATCGCACCCCTGTCAGGCGACACCGCTCGCGCGACCAAGGCCCTAGGGGAACGGCATCATATTTGCCCTGTTCGACGAGATTGACACCTACCTAGCCAAGATGATCGCCCTCCGTTCTGCGCTGCTTCCAGGACGGGCTACTCGTCGCCTCACGCCTTCAATATCTGTATCTGAAGCATCTCGGGGTGAACGAAAACATCGGGCTGTCTCGGATACCTGACAATCCGATCGGTACTGCGCCGAGACCTGGAGTGTGCAGGTAGATCGTGGCGCCGTATCCCTTTTCAGAACCTCCGTGCGAGTACGGGCTTCGCCATCGTTCGATCACATAGGTCAGCCGGCGAAATGTGCGTCGGCGACTCACCTCGTGCCAGCAATGGCGCGCCGTCGCCGATCGCGAAACGCGGTCGACCACAGTGCAAGCAGTCTGGTGACCTTGTTGGGCGGAGTTCGACGACGTCGTCCGTGAGAGGGTGGTATTCGACCCAATGGTCAGCTTCGACGGTCGGATCTACGAGGCCCCCAATCATCATGAGCCAGTCATCGACCGCTCGGGCTGCGGCGACCGCGTTGAGTGTGATCACGCTCGGGGCATGGATGTTCTCATCGTCGATATAGCGCTGCCGGCGGCGTTGGACTTCCCCTGCGGCTTCCTCGGCCAAGCGCCAGGCGGGGATCAGACCATTGCACTGCAGGCAACCGCTTCCAGGGTTGCTCAACCGGGACACTGAGAAAATGTCGGCCATCTGGCCGTCGATGACCGAAACCTTCGCGCCGACTTGAGTGTTGGGGATCAGGTATTGATGGCTGATCGAGTTGACCACCCGGCGGGCGAGCGCCGAGTCTGCGGCAAGGAAAATATGATCACAGTCGGTCAGCAGCGCGGCCACGTCGGCGTCGACGACCGAGCGCGCCACCGCGGAGATCTGGACGGTACGAGAGGCCTGGCGAGCAACTCGCGCGGCGATCTTGACCTTTGGTGTTGCGATGCGAGCTCCGAGATCTCGCATCCATCGGGGTCGCGTGCCGGCCTGAAGCCAGGGCATTGCGTCGAGTCTGCGAGCACCGACGACCCTCGGAAGATTCGTGGTGTCGAGCCGGTCGGGGTCGATAAATACCAGATGTCCTACCCCCAGCCGGGCGAGATATTCGGCGATGAGCGAGCCAGCCCCGCCGAGTCCGACGACGGCCACCTTTGACTGCGCAAGGAGCGCCTGGCCGCGGTCACCGAAGACGCGAGTTTGGCGGTCGTAGGTCAGATCTGCGAGCTGGGCCGGGATCGGCTCGGGGGTCAAGGTGAGCTGAGGTCGCCCCATCACACGGAAGCAGGTGAGGGCGTGACGTTTTCCGCCGCTCGTCCAGATATCCCCGGCGACGGCGCTGTCGGCGAACACCAGCGCCCCTACCGGGACGCCCCCGTTGATGTCGAGTAGCGCTGGATAGCCGCGTTCGTGGGACGTCATGTCAGTGCGCGAGAAGGCTACTCGGTCGCGGCCCCCGTGATTGTGCACCGCGAGGTAGGCCAATCCTTGCTCTGCGCAGGCGTCGATGGCATCGGCGACGAACTCCGCGGTGAGCTTCCGGTAGCCGCGGGTTCCCTCGACATAGTCGATACCGTCTGCAGCCATCTGCACATCGCGCACCAGCAGTCTGGTGCCCTGCGCGCTTCGCGCGATACCGCACCGCAGTACGGCACCGTGCTCCTCACCATCGCCGCGAAACAGATGATCGCGCAGGGCATCCCACTGCTGCGCGGTGATGACCACTGACCATGGGTCGTTTACTGTTCGTTGAGCCATTTGAGCACCTTCAGAACTTTAGTCGTGGCCGTGTCGACTGCAGGGTTGAGTCGATTGCTTTTCCGCGACAGCTGCATTCCCGGCTTCCCGGCCGGCCCCCACTTCGTTGGCGAGAACCCCTCACCGAGGCCTGCGCCGTCCGTCCGGTTCAAGTCGGGTCGCACGAAATGCGGATAGACGTCGGCCTCTGGGTAGGCGAACGTGATGAGAAAGGCGATCCAGGAGCTGTCCTGCGAGTAGGTGGAGCTGAGCGGGACCGCGTCGATGGTCACCCACGCGCCACCGTCACCGGTGGCGGTGACGGTGACGGTGGATTCGGCGAAGGTTTCCTGGATCTCTTGTATCGCCCCGGTGATGGCCGCACTGACCGGTGTGGCCGTCACGAGTTGTCATCCCCGTCGACGGCGCGGAACTCGTCGTCGTTGTGGACCCGGATCCGCTCGTCGTCGCCGATCGGCTCGAACTTCGCGCCGGTCTTACGGGACACCAGGAAGTCCAGCTGGATCGGCACGCCCTGGGCGATGGCGGCCTCCTTTACCGACAGGCCGGTCTGCCGAGCGCCGTGAAGGGTTACGGTGTGCTTTCGGTTGACGATGACGCGCAGTTCCTTCTTCGGGAGTGCCTTGGTGAAGAAGCGGTCCCCGTCAGCGATGTGGACGACCTCGCCCTCCTTGATCGGATCATCGAGGTCGTCGGGAATGTCCTTCCAGATGCCGTAATCGTCGGGTACCGGCGGAGTGGGCACGTCGCGCAGCTGGGTTTCGGTGAGCACGCCAGTGCGCACCTGGTAGGGCACCTTGTCGATATAGATGGTGCGCGGGCGGTCGGTGTAGAAGCGCATGTTGTGCTCGATGGCCACGGTCTCGGTCGGGGCGATCGGCTCGTCTTGCGCGTCGGCGATGTCGAGCCACACATTGTCGGCAGCCGGTGAGACGAGCGCGGCGAGCTGTGCGCCGGTGACTCGCTGCTTGACCGTGATCGGATCACCGTCGATATAGATCTTGATGTTGTCCTGGGGCGCCACGGGGGTGCTCCTTCCACTGTTTCCTCAATGCAGGCGTTCGCCTGCTCAACAGCAAGAGACGGGACAACGTCGGAATCGTCCAGAACACCGCCTGCTTGATATTGCTGTCGTCAGCCCGCGCAGTCCCGGCACACCAAGGCGCCGGTGTCGAATTGGCTGGAGTGCTTGTGCAGAAAGCATTGCGTGCAGGTCTTGTCGACGCGGGCGGTGCAGCCGCAATGACCTGACGGGCAGCGAGGTTGCTCGCAGCGGCCGCAGACACCCTCTGCGACAAACTCCTGGTGGCAGTGTTCACATTCTTCCCAGGCGGCGGGAGCCTGGTCGGCCGTGTAATCCCGGGGCGGTGAAAACGTCAACCACGGCGCCCGGAGGTAGACCATCGTCAGGAACAGTCGATCTCCCGCCCACGGGGCTTGGCCGTTGAGCAGGTCGGAAGTGTGGTGGCCACTGCGGTACGAGATCTGCGCGTCGGTTCGCGTGACCAACCGATCCCCTGCTTCGGCACGCATCGCGGCCTGGACGAGCGGGTTTGCGGACTGATCGCTACCGCGTGCCGGCGGAAATAGTCCGCCGCGTGCGGCGGCGAAGCTGACGATGCCATCGCTGCCGAGCACGGCGACTACGCCAGGTGATGAGAGTCGTCCGACAGGCGGACGCAGATCGCCGCCCGGGAGGCATTGGAGGCTGCGAATAGACCGCTCGCTGTGCTGGCCGTGGGCCCATGGCCATGGATGTGCGCATCGACGAGGTCGTCAGGAAGCAGCATCAGCGCGGCAAACGCGTCGCAGCTCGCATCCTCGAAAGCCTCGGGTTCGCGGTGCTCGACGATTGCAGTGCCGAGGGTGATGTCGGTCTTTTGAATGTGATGGCCGAGTTCGTGTAGCAGCGTGAACTGCTGGCGGCGCCAGGACATGGACTGCGTCACAATCAACGTCGGCGGATCCCATCGATACCCACCAGCTACTGAGCAGCCCAGTTGAGAATCGTGAGGCACGAACTCTGGCACGCGCAGTACCGTGAGATCGTCTCGACCTTCCAGCGCCGCAAATGCATCGCACGTCAGATCATCTCGACTACCGCCCCGCGCTTCCCACGTGCGCACCATCGCGTCGACCTGGGCGGGCACGGCGTCGAATGTGCGCGGCACTGCCTAACGTCCTTCTGCTGCGACGATCGCTTCCAGACGTTGCCGCCAGTGTTGCTGTCCTTGGCCGGTTTCTCGCGCGGCAAGCTGGTAAGCCTCGTAGCCAAGCTGTGTACGTGCTAAATCTTCGTCGCCACCGGCCGCGCGCCGGCGAATCTGCTCCCGCCAGCGAGGTTCTTGCAGTTCACGCGCCAGGTCGCTCGGGAGTGGTGCGACAGCTGCAAGGATGTCATCGACAGCGAGATCCGCCGCAGTAGCGAGCCGTTCTGCTTCGTCGCGTGTCAGCGGTTCCTTGCCTATGCGAATCGCCATGGCACGAGCTTGTGGAACGTTCAAAGCGTCCACGATGATCGGTAACGCAATGTCGAGTGGTGCAACCATTTTCGCCGCTTCACTCAGGGTAAGTCCGGGCGCGTTCTGAAGGACCTCCAAAGCATCGAAAAGCTCGTCGATCGCCATGGCGGCTCCTGACCCGAGCGGAGGATCGGCATGCCCCCGGCGCAGCCCATCTCCGGCGTCGCGATTCGTTGTTGCGCCGGTGATGATTTCGAGTAACGGCCGAGGAATTGACGCGATGATCGTGTCCAGGACTGCGAAAGGAATCTCGGCGGCGGCGTCCGGCCAAATCGCAATAGGACCGTATAGCGGGCTGGCGTCGGCTTCCACGACCACGGTCGACTTGTTCTCAACTCCCGTCTCCAGGGTCACCGGAACAGCGCGGGCTCGCGCAAGGGAGTCATCAACACCCACAATTAGCAGCACTGCAGTCGCTTCGCGCCAGTATGCCTGACGTACTTGACCGGCTGAAACATCGTCCGTCGGACCGGCGCTGCGAAGAAGCCCACCGCGTTTCGGACCGATTGGAGCACGTCGGGCGAGTTCGAACCAGCGCTCAGATGACTCAGTTGGCATTCGAACCCTCCATACTCATGTCCTCTAGTGACGGGACAACGGCTGCATCGTCCAGCACCAGGCCGATTAGAGCCGCGACGACCTCGCGGCCGCGTTCGGCGTCGCCGGCCATCTCGGTCAGACGCGCGCGAAGCTTGGCGATCAGGCTGTAGGCACTGCTGCGTCCCACACCAAGTTCGTCCGCGAGCCCCCATGGGTCGACATGCTCACCACAGGGTTATAAACCGAAGGCACTCGCAACCACGTTTCTCGCGCTCGTCACCGTGGCCGCTCTGACCTCTTCTTTAGTGACCCTTCGACAATAGCTGCTGGCCCCTGTGCAGTCGCCCGAACCCGACATGACTACGGATCAACGGCAACGTCGCCGAGGTGGCGAAACCGGGTGGGGCCTCGCACACGGCGGGCACGGCGTTGAGGATCTGCATCCCCGTCGCGACACTGGCGGACCGAACGTGTTCTTCCATGGTGGCGTCGCGGGTGAAGCTCGCCAGCGACATGAAGTGGGTGCGCATCGACGGATCCCCTTCGATGGTCAGCGTCCAGCCGTGCGCGGGTTTGGGCCAGTGACTGGGGTACTCGCCGCCCACCGTCCACAGGGTTTCGATCTCGATGAGTGGTTCTGTGTCTCGGCGCCCCACCCAGTTCCAGCGCTGTCCGGCCGTCGTGCCGGCGGCCAGCAGGTGGTCGAAGATCTGATGGTCGTGTTCGGCGGGGATGGCCTCCACGGTGGCGGTGACCTCGTCGATGCCGGCGTTGAGCGCATCGGCCAGCAGCCAGACCTGTTCGGTGAAGATCGAGCTGTTGAACGCCAGGAAATCGGTTGCCGTCGGGCTGATTTCTTCGACCGGACGCCCAAAAGCCATGTTGTCGAACGTGATTCCGGTGCTCTCGTAGACCGACCAGTCTGCGCGTTCCTGCAGCGTGATCTTGTCGATCGTGCGGCTCATACCCGACAACGCCAGCGGTAGCACGCCCGAGAGGTTGCCGGGGTTGATACCGCAGCCGTGTACGGAGCTGGCGCCCTTCTCGCAGGCGGCGAGGACACGGTCGCGATCTGCGGCGTCGATCCGCGCGGGGTGGAACAGGAAAGCAGTCGTGACAACGTTTTTGCCGCTCTCCAGTACGCGGCAGACGTCATCGAGCGCCGCGGTGCGCGGCGTATAGATGACGCAGTCGGCATCGAGTTTCAGGATCTGGTCGACGTCGGTGGTCGCGGTGACGCCGATCGGTTCACGGCCGACGAGCGTGCCGATATCGACGCCGTTCTTGGTCTCGGAGTAGACGAGTGCGCCCACGAGCTCGAGATCGTATCCGTGGTCGAGGATGGCGGTGACGATCTCGCCGCCCACCGTGCCGGTACCCCACTGAACAACCCGATGCACGATCGGACCGTAGCACCGCGCGGGCCGACGGCCTAGAGACGACGCAGGGTCACAATGGTGACGTCGTCGTCGGTCTCACTGGACGCCATAGCCGTCGAGATCCAGGTCGCCGTCGAATCGGCTGCGTCACCGAGCGTTTCGGCCAACCGCAAGATACCGTCGTCGATCGGCTCGTCGCGAACCGCCTCGTCAACGTTGACACTGACCTGACACACCTCGAAATCGGACTCCCGCACCACGGCCAGGACACCGCGGGGTTGGACACTGCCGGGTGCGCAGTTGTCGAGGTCGACGGGCGTGCCGACCGGCACGAAGTCGGGCGTCGCGTGATCGCCGCTGGCCACTTCGGCCGCTCGTCCAGTTCGGCAACGAACAACAGTCGAGGCCTCCAAGAGGTCGAATCTTTGAGCCCACTGCTGGACCGTGTCGAAAAGCTTGGCGGTGGCGGAGGGATTTGAAACCTAAGCGACTACCTAGACAATTTCGCTAAAACGCGGTCTAGCTGCGATTATTGGTTGCGATAGGTCGCTCTCGTTATCGAAAAATCGCAGTAGATTGTGGGCAAAATGTGGGCAAGAGGTCGCCCCCATCACGATGAGCCCCCCAGGTCGCGATTAGTAGAGTCAGGCGCGCTGACAAGCCACGTTCGCCCGATGCAAACGAACCTCACGATCGCGATCGATCCGGCGGAGTGTCCGCACTGACGTCACCAGGCAGCAGCAAGTTGCGATTGCCTCGCGGCGGCCTCGATGATCCGCGTCACCGCAGTGTGGTGGACACCCAGCTCGCTCGCGATGCGGTTCACAGCATCGCCATGCCCGTGCGCGTAAAGGATGGCAGCCACTGTGTCTACGGACTGTCGCGTCGCCTTCTCTGCGACTAGCGTTTCCGCGAGTTCGCGGATCGGGCCGTCCGCGCTCGCAGTCGCACTTGGCTTGCTGATCGTGACCGTACCGGTGCGGTTCACCTTCGCCACGGCGCGGCGTGAGGGAGTCGAAGCGTCGCGTTTCGGGATCACGGTGATCGCGCTCGGCGTCGCGGCCGCTCCCGCGCTACGGCTGCGACGTGCAGGTTTGTCTCCAATCGCGACAAGTGCGAGGGTCGCGACACCAATCGCCAGGTCGATCACCAGCGGTAGAACCGGCGCGAATGCTGGACGGATCCCCGCGATTACCGCGAGGTCACGCAGCGCGACGAACGACAGGACGAAAGCGCCCGACGCGAGGGCACCTGTTGCGGCGACCGCGGCACGGTAGACAGCTCCAGACGCTGTCGCCTTGGCCAGCACAGCAAGACCATGGACGGCCAGCAGGAGCACCGTGGGCGGCACCCCAGCGACACATGCAGATAACCAGCGGGCACCAGGTGCAGCCGTCAGCCACGCATGAGCGACGTTGCCCGCCAACGAGACCAACGTGGCGAGAATCAACCACGACCAGAAGAACCTCACGGCATGGCGATGGTTGCGTCGAGTGATGTCAGCCTGAGAGAGGTTGGTGGTCATCGCCCCTCCTCCGTCAGCGTGTGCTCAAACGTCTGTTCACCAATCGTGACTGTGATCCGGGCTTGGGCCCCGAGAGCATTGAGGTACTCGGACAACGTGCTAAGGAGCACGTCACCGCGACGCTCAAGCTGAGACACGTTGCCCTGGGTGGTCTGCATCCGTGCAGCCATCTCAACTTGGGTCACCCCGGCCTCGCGTCGAAGCTCCGAAAGTTGGATCACCTGGTAATAGTAGCTCAGGCTACTATTAGTTAAACATGATGTTGTTGCGAGGTGTTAAATGTCCAGCAGAGCTACGCACTAATCCGAGCGAGCGTCCCCCGCGCTTAGCCGGAGGATCATGCCTAGACCTTGCTTCAGCGACTACAAGTCCCAGTCCTTGCCTAGCCTCGATCTTTCGTGAGTGAGTCGATTATGGTGGGTTTGTTCGGCGCGTAATGCACGGAAGTGCCTGTCCAGCAAGGGAAGATGGGCTTGTCGAAGGTCCATTTGCCCAAGTAGCTGAAAGGCACTCCGTAGGTGAAGCGTAACCGTTGTGGTCGGATTGGTGTCGAATCGGGCGGCGAGTCGTTGATTTCATCGGCCGGGGCGGCGCTGTTGTTGAAGTCTGCCCAGGTCAGCGGCCTGGACAGGGAGCTCTCGCGGGTGTTGAGTCCGTGGCGAGCGGCGCGATCGCTGCATGATCCGGGCAAGACAGTGCTGGATTTGGCGGTGACGATCGCACTCGGTGGTGATTGCCTGGCCGACGCCGCGGTGGTGCGCGCCCAGCCCGAGTTGTTCGGCGCGGTAGCTTCTGACCCTACGATCAGCCGACTCATCGACACTCTGGGTGCGGACTCAGCGGCGGTGATCACCGCGATCCGCTCGGCGCGGGCTGCTGCGCGAGCCGCAGTCTGGGGACACCGCTCGCCGCTGCCGGCGGTGGGTTCGGTGGTGGTGGATCTGGATGCCACGCTGATCGGCGCGCATTCGGAGAAGGAAGGCGCAACGCCGAACTTCAAGCGGGGTTTCGGGTTTCATCCTTTATTGGCCTTCGTTGACCACGGCGCCGGGGGCACCGGAGAACCATTGGTCGCCATGCTGCGCCCCGGACGGGCCAACGCCAACACCGCCGCCGATCAGATCGCGGTGCTCGATGCCGCGCTGGACCAGCTCCCTGCCCAGCTGCGATCTCGGGTACTGGTGCGCGGGGACTCCGGCTCGGGGGTGCAATCGCTGCTGTGGCACATCCACGACCTGGGGTTGACCTACTCGGTCGGATTCTCGGCGCGTCAACCCGTGCAGGACGCGTTGGCCGCGCTGCCCAAGCAAGCCTGGCGGGCCGCCCTCGATCCCGACGGTGATCGGCGCGAGGGTGCCCAGGTCGCCGAGCTGACCCGGTGGATGCCGGCGACGTTGATCGGGTGGCCGCCGCGGATGCGCCTCATCGCCCGCCGCGAACGCCCCCACCCCGGCGCCCAGTTGCACATCACCGACGCCGATGGGTGGCGCATCACCGTGTTCGCCACCAACACCGTCGGCGGGCGCATCGCCGAGCTGGAGGTTCGTCATCGGCTGCGCGCCCGCGCCGAGGACCGCATCCGCGGACTCAAAGACACCGGCATGGCCAACCTGCCCCTACAGGCGTTCGCCAAGAACCAGATCTGGCTCGAACTAGCCTGTCTGGCCTACGAATTGCTCACCTGGACCCAACTGCTGGCGTTCCACGATAAGCCCGCCCGAGCGTGGGAACCCAAACGCCTGCGACTGCGGCTATTGGCCGTCGCCGCGCGGCTGATCACCACCGGCCGCCGCCGCATCCTGCGTCTGTCGAAGCGATGGCCCTGGGCCGACCTGGTCACCAGCGGACATCAACGCCTCGCAGCAATCGCCTGACACCGACCCACAGCACCTACGACCAAGCACCCACAGGAGAGCCGGCGACACAGCGCCGGAAACCAACCACGGTCAAACACCCCCGGCCACCAGACAAGCTCAGACACCCCGTTCCGAGCTCACTCACGAAAGATCGAGGCTAGGCCTCTACGTGGTCACGGGCGACGTTGATCGCGCTCGCTGAAATTCCCCACTGACGCTCATCGAAGTTCCCCACCCGTGTGGCTCCGCCGAGAAGGGCGGGCCTCCCTCGAAGCTGCTGGTGTCTGACGCCAGTTGCTCCATCGAAGGAGGCCCGCTTTCTCATGCTCACATGGGAGGACGACTTGGAAGTACATGCCCTACGCAAGCGTGGCTGGTCGATCTCAGCGATCGCCCGCCACACCGGTTTCGACCGCAAGACGGTCCGCAAATATCTGGCCGGTGACGGCGAACCGGGGGTCCGTGCCCGCAGCGGCCCGGATCCGTTCGATCCGTTCGTCGACTACGTCACCGCCCGTCTGGTCGAGGACCCGCACCTGTGGGCCCGCACGCTGTTCGACGAGCTCGAGGAGTTGGGGTTCGGCCTGTCGTATCAGAGCTTGACCCGCAATATCCGGGCCCGCAATCTGCGTCCGGTGTGCGAGGCGTGCCGCACGGCCACACAGCGCCCGAACGCGGTGATCCCGCACCCCCCGGGTGATGAAACCCAATGGGACTGGCTGGAATTGCCCGATCCGCCGAAGTTCTGGGGATGGGGAAAGACCGCGCATCTGCTGGTGGGCTCGCTGGCGCATTCCGGCAAGTGGCGTGCCGCCCTGGCGCCCTGCGAAGACCAGCCGCACCTGGTCGCCGGCCTCGACCGCGTGACCCGCGGACTGGGCGGGTGCACGCGGGTATGGCGGTTTGACCGGATGGCCACGGTCTGCGACCCCGGTAGCGGCAGGGTGACCGCATCGTTCGCCGGGGTGGCCAAGCACTACGGGGTGTCGGTGGCGATCTGCCCGGCCCGGCGCGGCAACCGCAAGGGCGTGGTGGAGAAGGTCAACCACACCGCCGCCCAACGCTGGTGGCGCACCCTGGCCGACGAGGCCACCGTGGAGCAGGCGCAAGTCAGCGTGGATCGCTTCGCCGCTGTGCGCGGTGACACGAGGCTGCGGGCCACCGCCGACGGCCGCTCCTCGGTCGCTGTGGTGGCCAAGACCGAGCCGCTGACCCCCGCGCCGGTCATGCCGTATCCGGTGATCGTTTCGGAGACCCGCACAGCGTCACGGCAGGCGCTGGTGTCCTATCGCGGTAACCGTTACTCGGTGCCCCCGGAACTGGCGGCGGCTCAGGTCGTGGTCAGTCATCCTGTCGGCGGGCAGTTCTGCGACATCGCCACCGTCAGCGGGATCGTGGTCGCTCGGCACCGACTGGCCACCGACGGGCTCGGTGTGATGGTGCGCGACAGCGGCCATATCATCGCCCTGGACACCGCGGCGATGGCCACCGCCACGACCGGACGACCGCACCGCCGCAAAGAACGCATCCCACCCGGTCCAGCGGCTAAAGCCGCTGCCGCGCAACTACTCCGGATCGATTCCGAAGCCGTCCAAACATCAACGCCATCAACCGATTCCACCGTAATCGACCTGTCCGCCTACGAGCGGGCCGCCCAGAACAGGACCATCCAATGACCCCCACCCCACGCACCCCGAAGACCACCGCCACAACCACCGCCGAGGAGGCACCGTCGGCAGCCGCAAGCCGCTATCAACAGCTGCGCTCGCATCTGGCCGAGCTCAAACTGGCTGCCGCCGCCGAAGCCTTACCCGCCGTCTTGGACCAAGCCAGCGCCGAAGGAGTCTCGCTCACCGTCGCCTTGGAGCGACTGCTGGCCGTCGAAGTCGAGGCCAGCACCGCGCGCCGCCTGGCGGGCCGGCTGCGGTTCGCCTGCCTGCCCACCCCGGCTACCCTCGCAGATTTCGATGTCGATGCCGCCGCCGGGATCGACCGCAAGCTCATCGATGAGTTGGGCACCTGTCGCTACCTGGAATCGGCGACCAACATCTTGCTCATCGGCCCACCGGGCACGGGCAAGACACACCTCTCGGTGGGATTGGCCAGAGCCGCCGCGCACGCCGGCTACCGGACCTACTTCACCACCGCCGCCGATCTGGCCGCCCGCTGCCACCGCGCCGCGATCGAAGGACGCTGGGCCACCACCATGCGCTTCTACGCCGGCCCAACACTGCTGGTGATCGACGAACTGGGCTACCTACCGCTACCGGCCGAGGCCGCATCGGCACTGTTTCAGGTTGTCTCCCAACGATATTTGAAGACCAGCATCGTCATCACCACCAACCGCGGGGTGGGTGCTTGGGGCGACATCCTCGGCGACACCACCGTCGCCGCCGCCATGCTCGACCGCCTGCTGCACCGCTCCGTGGTCATCAACCTCGACGGCGAGTCCTACCGCCTACGCGACCACCAAGCAGCCGCCGAAACCCTGCGCCGAACCACCACCGGCAACCGCCAACAACTACACTGACCGCTGCTCACAGGTGAGGAATTTCGGCGAGCACACCTGAGGACTTTCGACGAGCGCGATCAGTAGCCGGTGATTGCCACGACGGCGATGATGACTGCAGCAGTGACGGTGTTCATCAGCGTTCCCCACTTCGTGAAGCGGTCGACCGAAGCCCTCTCGTCGAGTGCTCCGGGGTCACGCCGGTGTTGAGCGCTTCCGCTTCTTCTTGCTGCTGCGGGTGTCGATCACAGGGTGTTGTTGACTGGTGGTGTCCTTCCAGCTTTCGTGATGGGAGATGGTCGAAGGTCCTCATACGTATCCAGTACCGAGCGGGCCACAGGATTCCGTCATCGGTGATGAACAATCTCCCCGTCATCATAGGCCGAAAAGTTAGACCAGCAGGGTGCAGCAATTCGCTGACCAGCGAATACGTCGGACTCTCCTGGATTTTGGGAGGTGATCGTCTTATACGCTTGAGCGCTACGAGAAGTTACTCGGCCTGTGGCGGAACGGATCGGCGTGCCAGTGTCGTGAGATAGGTATGACCACCATGTCTGACGACACCACGACCGACTACAGCGACAGCTACGAGCCTCACCGGGATGTACTTCTCGACCCCGATGAGGAGCGCGCCCGCCCGGACAGCTACCCGCGCATGTGGAACATGTCTGCGGGGATGGCGTCCTTCCAGGCAATCATCCGGCCGGACGCACCGGATCGTCCGGAATACGTCGGGGTTCCCATGCCGTCGCGAAACAGCGCCGACCCCGACACCTATGGGGCCAGGATCTTCGCGGTGGCCCGGTGGAACGCACTGTGGGAGGCCGCCCAGTTCCGGCGCCGCTTTTTCCATGACGACACCGACACTGAGGCCGATGACCTTGAGAAATTGCCCCCGGACCTGGCCCGCATCGCTGACCTCGGTGACAACAACATCGTGTTCATTCCCCGCACGCAGACTCGCTACTACGACTACGCTCCCCTGTTTCACCTGCTCCCCCGCGCGACATTGCACCGGTACGGCCTGCCGATGCTCACCGGTGGACAGTGGCCGTTTTGGGCGGAACTGGCCAACCCAGACCCCTACCTGCCCGCGGACTTCAGCCGGCGGCTGTCGCGGGCGTGGGGAGCCACGATCTGGCGCCATCTCATGCCCAGCTCGCCGCAGATCGCTTTCACCAAGGACGACCCGATCCGCATCCTGGCGCACAATCTTGACTTCTGGATTCCCGCAGTCACCGAGGCCATGGAAGACGAGATGCGGACCTGGCCGATCGTTGACACCGATTTTCCTTCCGGCCCGGTACGGCTGAGCAACGGCGAGATTCTGGAAGGAGCGGCCGCAGGAGGTCCCAGAGTGGGTTCTGACCTGTGGGCCGGTGAAGAACAGGCTGCCGAGTTCGTCGAGCGCACCATTGAGGCCGCCGACAAGACCGGGCGGTTACGCGACATCCTCGACACCGTGCGATCCCACCGCGTCCACGACGACTTCTCGGACCGGTGGTCACACGCCAAAGAGGACTTCGAACGCACGCTCAACCACAAGCGCTCCAAAGTCACCGTCACCTTCGTCGAACTCGACGACACCACCCCGGTGCACGGCCCCGAGACCGAAGTCGTCGGCCAGCTCGCATGCAGCGACTTCCTGACCCTGCTCAACCCCCGCGACAGGGAAGTGGTGGTCGTCCTACGCAGCGGAGTCACCTCACTCACCGACGTCGGCAAAATCCTCGGCTACAACAGTCACAGCGCCGTATCGAAACGGCTCGCACGCATTCGCGATCAGGCGGCACGCTTCTTCGACCAGAATTAGCACCGAAATAAGGAAGTCGGCTATCACCCTGCAGCGCCACCATCAAGGACCCCTCGCTGCGATGGCGAAAAACATGGGCAACCGGCAAGTGGCTATGGCGATGCGAAATGTGATGCGAAATGTGATGCGACGGATATTCGATGTTCTTTTATAGCTCCTTCCGGGAAGGCAATGATCAGCGTCTTGATTGCGTGGTTGTTAGGCAGTGAACTGGCATCATGGGTCCATGAGTCACGCACCTATCCCCGGCCAGCAAGACGCCATTGAGGCTCTGCTGAATGCCTCGGCCCGCACCTCTCAGCGGGTCAATATCCGGAACTGCTTCGTTCAGGGGGTGACCAAAAACACCCTGTCCCCGGCCCGCTCCACAAGATCGTTCGAGCACATGATGACCGCGCACTGGATCTGTTCTTGCTACACCGCACCCTGGTCTCGGCCGAGCCCTGGACCAGCCGGCCCCTTCCCTCGGCGGTGTGGGCCCGCATGCTGGGTGTAGAAACCGACCAGGACGGCGGCGCGGCCGTCGTCTCCCGGACTTGGCGGCGACTCGACCAGAAATACAGCCTCATCACGCGCGGCAAGATCGGCCGCAAAGCCGTCTTCACATCGTTGCGCGAAGACGGCAGCCGCGAGGACTACACCGCACCGTCCGGCCGCGACGTCGACAACCGCTACTTCCAGCTCCCATTCGACTACTGGACCGACGACCAGGCCTGGTACCGCACGCTGAACCTGGCCGCGAAGGCCATGCTGCTGATCAGCTCCACTCTCAAACCCGGCTTCATCCTGCCCGGCGAGCGGGTGCCCGAGTGGTACGGAATCAGCGAATCGAGCGCACAGCGTGGCCTACAAGAATTGCGTGGGGTCGGTCTGCTGAATCGCTCGATCAGCTACAAACCCACTCCGCTGGACAAAATCCCGATGACCGAGGTCCACCACTACACGCTGGTACCGCCGTTCGGACGCGCCGAGAAGCGCCGGCTCAGCGTCGTCCCGAAGATCGTCGGTGCATGACCGCCACTGCACCCACTCGGCGCTCACGCGGGCACAGCCAGCCATTTGGAGACGCAACAAATGGCATCCGTCACATCAACAATCCGCCCAAATCGGTGTACGCTTGTCGCTGTAAGCCCTGAGGCATTCCCGGCACCAGCAATGGTGTGTCTGGCCCCTCAGGGCAAAACGCTTTCCAGGGCCTAAACGATGGAAGCCCACGAACTCCCGCTGGAAGAGCTGATCTCCCCCGCACGCTACCAACGCTACCGAGCGGCCGCCCGCGGCGACGCAGCACGTGCCGCGCGGCTCTACATATGGAACTGCGAACTTTCCGCGGCTTACTGGCCGTCGATCGCCCTCGTCGAAGTCGCAATCCGAAACGCAATCGACATCCAGCTCTGCTCGCACATCGGCGTCACACGCGAACACGGGTGGCATGCCGAAATCCTCGCCGACCACCCGCGAATTCACCTCACCGACAAAGAACGCGAAAAAATCAAGAAGTCACTCGAAGCCTTTGACCGCAAGCACAACCCGCCCGAGCAGCCCCGCACGGCCGAACCCACCGGCGGCGATATCGTCAGCGATCTCAGCCTCGGATTCTGGGTGTCCCTCGTCGGAGAAGGCATCCCTCGCCGGCATGCCAACGTCTATGACTACTTTCAAAAGCTTTGGCGGCCCTTCCTTTACAAAGCTTTCCCACACTACGGACCAGACGGCCGGAGCTCGCCAGGCCCACTGCGCAACGACCTGCGTACCTTCGAACTACTCCGCAACCGGATAGCCCACCACGAGCACATTTTCACCCTCAACCACGTCCACAACCTCGACAACATCATCGACATTGCCGGGTACATCAACCCAGACCTAGCGGACTACATCCGCAGTAACCAGCAGGTCACAGCGGTAACCAGCCGATACAGCAATTATGTTCTTCAGCGACCGCTTTAACCCGATGAGGCAGACGCCGACGGTTCCTAGGGCGTGTCTGCTAATTGGAGGCGGTGGCAGGTGATGAGTGCTGCCAGGGTGAGTCCGCCCAGAAATGTGATCGCGTACTTGTCGTAGCGGGTGGCCACGCCGCGCCAGTGTTTGAGTCGGTTGAACTCACCGATTTCGGAATCGCCCGGCTCTCCGGACGGCAGGACACCACTCGTGGCCTGGTGATGGGATCTCCCGCCTACACCGCACCCGAACTGCTTCACGGGCAGCCACCTACCATCGCCTCGGATGTCTATGGCCTCGGTGCCACCTTGTTCACCGCCTTGGCCGGTCGCCCCGCTTTCGCCCGCCGCCGCGGCGAGGAACTGGTGTCGCAACTGCTGCGGATCGGCACCGAACCGATCCCCGCCGTTCTCCACAAAGATGTCCCGGACAGTGTGTGCGCGGTCATCGAACAGGCAATGGCACGCGACCCTGCAGACCGCCCCGACGCGGCCGCGGCGCTGGGTGCGGCACTACGTCACGCCGGCGCGGACCTCGGTCTCACCGTCCCCGACATCCCCCTGCCCCTCGCGTGGGACGAAGACGAGACGCCGCTGCGAAAGGGCGGCGAACCACTGCCCACCGCGGCGTACCTTCGCCACGAGCCTTCAGGCCTTGGAAGCGTGCCCGTCCAGTCGTTGCAGCGCCCGGTGGCTCTCGGACTGCCTGGCGTCCAGATCGCGCCGGGAGATCATCTGTGCGCGTTCTATCGCGGCCTCGCCGAACGCGACGAGATCCTCATCCCGTATCTGCGCGAGGGCCTGCGCAGCGGCGACAAGTGCATCTGCGTGGTGGACGCGACCGACCCCGAGACCGTGCTGGCGGCCCTCACCGACGACCTGGATCTGACCACCTTGTTGACCAACCGAACCCTCGACGTTCAGCGAGCGCGCGATAGCTATCTGCGCGAAGACGGGTTCTCCACCGACGCCATGCTCGACTTCTTGGACAACGCAGTGGGCGGGGCACTCGCGCAGGGCTTCGAATTCGCCAGGTCCGTCGGCGAGTTGACCTGGTCGCTGCAGGACATGCCCGGCGTCGACGAGTTCGTGGGGTACGAATCGGAGCTCAACCGGTTCCTGCCGCGCTATCCCCAGGTGATCTTGTGCCTCTACGACTTAGACCACTTCAGCGGCGAGATCTTGATGGACGTGCTCAAGACACACCCGAAGGTGCTGGTCGGCGGCATGCTGGTCGCCAACCCGTACTACCTCGACCCCGACGAGTTCCTCGCGGCAAGGCAGTAGAACGGTGAGTGCCCCCGCAGTGCCCAGTGCCCGATCAGCCGCGCCGGAAGCGGTGTCGCGGGATCTGTTGTCCAACCTGCGCGGACTGCTGGTCCTTTCGAGGATCGACTACGTGATCGACGGCTGTCCCTTATCCCCCATCGGGTGAACATCGACGTGGCTGACACGTCGCGGCTTGGTGCTGCCACGGGCGTGTGTATGCAAGTTGCCGGACCACGGCCGGTATTCCTAAACTGGCTGGATCAGCACCAGCATCGACCGGAATTCGTCGGGGCAGCCGACAGCGTCGAACCGTTCATCAACATGCAGGGAGTCTTGGGATTCCGGCGGAGGTACGGCACTCAGATCGACGGACTCGGCCTCTTCACTGGTGTCCTCGAAATGAGCTTCGAGGTGTCGGCTTTAGCGTTACTGCATAAACCTCGGGTCGTCCCGCCGCCCAGTGCCCGCAAGTTCGGCAAGCCGCAGCTGGCCAGCCTGCAAAGTCCGACGTTGGAAGCTCCGGGCATGAAAGGATCTGGACCGCCGAAGCGGCTTCTCACCGTGCATGGCCTGAGCGAGCGCGACACCGCGGACGTGCTCGGGATCAGCCCGCAAATCGTCTCCGAGCTCACCGACAGGGCCAACGCGAGCCGAACACGCTCGCCGCTGATGCCGGGGAACTGAGCAGCGGTCCCGGCCTCTGCTCACTGGTTCATCGCGAACAGTTCCAGCTGGATGTTGTCGGGATCGCGGAAGACCAGCACCGAGTAGGCGAATGGTTCGTCCATGTCGGTGATCGAAGAGTGGTGGATCCCCAACACGTCGAGCCAATCCGCCCATGCTGCGAGCTCGGAACGATCCGATACCGACAGGGCGAGATGATCCAGGCCGGTCCGCGACTCGTCGCATGGTTCACCGGTGTTGGCGTCGTGGTGATGCAGACCAATTGCCAGGCTCGAATTCGGGTCGGTGAGCAGAATCGCGTAACCGCTCTCCTCCGACCCGTGGTGCGGGAAGGGAACCGGCACGCGCTCGAGTCCGAACACGCGTTGGTACCAGTCCACACTCGCCTCGATGTCGGTGACCGTCGGAGAGAAGTGGTGGACTCCACCGATCTTCGGACGCTGTGTCGTGCGCTGATTCATTGAGAATCTCCTTGTTTATTCTCGGGCCTCATGGTGCGAAGCCGATGGCGCGCAGCTGTTCGCGGCCGTCCTCGGTGATCCGTTCGGGCATCAGTTCACGAGCTGGACACGAGAAGAAGCAAGCGCGGCATACGGTTCTCCCAAGTGGGGGATTGCTGTGCAAGCAGCGACACTACGGAGAAGTCGACCCATTTCCTACCTGCATTCCTGCTGAGGATGTGCCCATTTCTACCAACGGAATCGGCAGCCCCGCGAGCGTTATTCACAACCGACCCGGCGACCGCGGGCCGAGCGGTCGGTGTGGGTAGCCGGCCAGACGCACCAACCACAGGTGAATAACGCGAGATTTGACCAGAGCACCGTCCGTTCCTTCCGACTTCTATCGGATTCCTGCGCGAGCGCCCTCGCGCCCGCATGCCGCCGCTACGGTCGAGAACGCCCGTCCCCCGAACATCAAGGAGTTATCGATGACATCGGTACTGCTAGCGGTCACCGGATCCGACTATTGGACATTGGCCGACGGCTCGAAGCACCCGTGCGGTTACTGGCCAGAAGAACTCGCTGTGCCGCACGAGGTGTTCCGGAACGCGGGGCTGGACATCACGATCGCCACCCCTCACGGCGTCGTCCCTACCGCCGACGAAGCGGGATTCACCCCGGAGATGAACGGCGGTTCTGAGACCCGAGGCAAGGAGATCAGGAACTACCTCGATAACATCAGTGCGGAGTTGAACTCTCCTGCGATGGTGGAACGCGTCAACCACAACGATTTCGACTTCATCTTCGTCCCAGGTGGGCACGGACCGATGGAGGACCTGGCCGAATCGACCGAGTTCGGAGGCCTCCTGCGGGCAATGCACCTTGCTGGAAAGCCGATCGCCGCCGTCTGCCACGGCCCTGCTGCGCTCTTTTCTGCGCGCAACGACACCGATTCGTGGCTGTTCGACGGATATCAGCTGACTGGGTTCACCAACGTGGAGGAAGGACAGGTCGGCTTCGCCGATCGGGCCTCCTGGTTGCTGGAGGACCGCATCAAGCAGAACGGTGGTGTCTTCTCTTCGACCGATGCGTGGGCCGCGCACGTCGTCGTGGATCGCAACCTCTACACCGGACAGAACCCAGCTTCATCGCAACCGTTGGCCGAGAAGTTGGTCGCCGACCTCGATCGCCTAAGTACCTCGTGAGTGGCTAGCGGTGGCTAGCCACTCACGATGCGCTGGTGGCCCGGTCGATTCGCAGGGCGATACTGCGTCGCTGGACATCGGCATAGGCGCGCGGCACCTCGCAGCGACGTCCGTGCCGTCGTTCGGGCCCTGCCGCGTGGCGGGCATCTACCTCACCGACGGCGGCTGGCACGCGGTCCTGCCAGGCGCCCACGGCGCGGACCTCCAGTCATCGGTCGTGCCTCAGCTCACCGCACTGGGCCGCAGTGGCGGCCCGGTCACGATAGACGGCCAGGGTTGGGCGTGGGCGCTTCCGCTGCGCGGCCACGGCGGACACGGCGGGTACTTTGTCGTCGCTGCCGATGAGGAGCCGTCCGCCCACCAGCAGTTCCTGCTGCAGGCGCTCACCCAGCAGACGGGTGTTGCGCTCGCGAACGCCCGGCTGCTTGCCAAGGAGCGGGCTACCGCCGAGGATCTGCGTGCCACCAACACCAAGCTCGCGGAGACTGTGCGAGCGCTGGAGCGGACCACGCAGATCCATGACCGGTTCACCCGGGTGGTCGTCGCGGACGAAGGGCTGGAGGGCATCGCGACCGCGCTGCACGAACTGACCGGCTTCCCGATCGCCGTGGAGGACCGCTACGGCAACCTCCGGGCCTGGGCGGGACCCCACCAGCCGGAGCCGTATCCGAAGGACCCCCGGGCGCACCGGGAACAAATGTTGCGCAGGGCGCTGCGGGAGGGACGGCCGATCCGGGAGGGCGGCCGGCTCCTGTCGGTGGCCAGTCCACGGGTCGACGTCGTGGGTGTGCTGGCGCTGGTAGACCCTGCTGCCACCGCGGGCGATCAGGAGCAGTTCGCCCTGGAATACGGGGCGACCGTGCTGTCCATGGAGCTTATGCGGCTGCGCAGCCTTGCCGAGACCGAGCTACGACTCCGACGCGATCTTGTCGAGGAGCTGCTGTCCGGCACCGATGAGGCCAGCGCGATCGCCCGCGCGAACGCGTTGGGCTACGACATCGAGCGCAGGCACCACGTGATCGTCATCGAGGGTCGCGCTCGCGCCCAGGATCAGGATCTATTCATGCATGCCGTCCGCCGAGCCGCGCGGTCGATGTCCGTCGGTTCGATGCTGGTGAGCCGCGGCGGCACCGTCGTCGTGCTCTCCGACCGCGTGGTGCCCTGGGAGTCGTTCCGCGCCACCGTGCTGACCGAACTCGGTGGCGGACGCTGCCGGATCGGGGTGGGTGGCCCCTGCGATCGGGCCGCCGAATTCCCGCGCTCCTACCGCGAAGCGACGCTCGCGCTGAAGATGCAGCAGGCGGCGCGGGGCACCGATCAGGCCATCGCTTACGAGGACCTGGGCGTGTATCAGCTCCTCGGCGAGGTCGAGGATCCCGCGGCCATCGAGCGGCTGGTGCAGCAGTGGCTGGGTGCGCTGCTGGAGTACGACGCTCGCAAGAACTCCGAACTGGTCAGCACCCTCAGCCACTACCTGGAGTGCGGGGGCAGTTACAACGCGACCGCCACGGCGCTGTGTGTGCACCGCAGCACGCTCAAGTACCGCCTGCAGCGGATCCGGGAGATCTCCGGTCTCGATCTCACTGATCCGAACACCCACTTCAACCTGCAGCTGGCCACCCGGGCCTGGCGCACGCTCCAAGCCCTGCGGGGCTGAGCTCACCGTCCATGCCGGGCCCAGTGCCTGGCGAACAGTTCTTCCTCGCTGACCGGGTGCGGCTCGATCGGGCGGGACACCCAAGTCAGGTTCACGAAGTGCCGGGCGTTGACGTTTTCGGTGGTGATGTTGCCGCCCCAGGTGCCGCAGCTGAGGCTGAGCGTGAACGGCAGCCCGTTGCGCGGGCTGCCCGCGCCCTCGTTGAGGTTCTGGTTGACCAGCACCCGCGCGGTCCTGGTGCCCAGGGCCAGTGCCTCCACGTGCGCATCGTCGCTGGTGTGGATTCCGCAGGTGTGCCCGAGGCCCTGGTAGTCGGTGATGTCGTTGACCAGCTTGACCGCGGAATCGATGCCGCCGCGGTAGCGGTAGACGGCGAGCACGACGCACAGCTTCTCGCCGGAGAACGGGTGCTCCGGTCCGACGCCTTCTTCCTCGACCATCAGGAAGGTGCGGTCCTCGCCGATATCGAACCCGGCCTTGCCGGCGATCTCGCGCGCTGATTTGGCGATTACCTCCAGCGTCGGGATGTGGCTCCCGTCAGACCACATCCGTTGCTGCAGGGCTACCTTCTCCCGGGTGTCGCAGCGGTGGCCACCGCGGGCGACCAGCCGGTCAAGCAGATCCTCGTACACGCTGTCCGCGACGACGATCGCGTTGTCCGCCAGGCAGCTCGTCGCCCAATCGAAGGTCTTCGCCGCCACGATCGCGGTTGCCGCGTCGTCGAGGTCGGCGGTCTCGTCGACCACGTGCACGGCATTGCCCACGCCGACGCCGAAGGCTGGGGTGCCCGAGCTGTAGGCCGCCTTGACCATCCCGGCGCCACCGGTGGCGACGACGAGGTCTGCCCGGCGCATCAATTCCTGCGTCTTGGCAAGGGATGGCCGTTCGATCACTTGGACGAGGTCGGCGGGCGCACCGACCTGCTCGCACGCCTCCCGCATGGAGGCCACGACCGCCGCGGTCGTCTCCGCCGTCCTCGGGTGCGGCGCGACCACGATGGCATTGCGCCCCTTGAGTGCGAACAAGGCCTTCATCGGGGGGGTGGCGTCGGGCCCGGTGGTAGGTATCAGGGCTGCCACGACACCGACCGGCTTGGCGATCTTCACCAGTCCGCGGGCCGGATCCTCCTCGACCACGCCGACCGTGCGTGTTGCCCGCATGTCGGCCAGCGCACCGAGCACCCGCTTGTTGATCTTGGTGACCTTGTCGGCGTAGTTGCCGAACCCGCCCTCGTCCACGGCGAGCTTGGCCAGCGATTCCGCGCGGTCGGGGCGGGCCACTGCCCATGCCACCGCGGCGCACAGGTCGTCGGTTTGCTCCTGGGTGTAGTCGGCGATCGCCTGTTGAGCCGCACGGGCCCGCGCGACGATGTCAGTGATTTCCCACACGGGGTCCTCTTCAGTCTTGGAATTCATGCGTTCACAGTGACCGAATCGGCGCCCCGGCGACTCGGCCCGTCGGGGTGAGAGCCGGGTGGCGGTTCACCCTGCTGGGACATGTCGGCTTCGACCGCCTTTTCCGCATGCTTGCTTGCGGTACTTACGACGCCCCTGCTCGCGCGGCACCGTTCCGTGCGGGTCTGGCCGGGCGACCACGAGGAGGAAGACACCGATGGACCTGCGTAACACCGTGTTGAGCATGGACGAGTGGACCGAGCTGATACACCGGGCGGAGACCGGGGAGATTTCCGAGCCGCTGGAGAACGTCGACCACGACAACACCTCGCCCTACGACGCGATCTTCGTCGGCGGCGGCGCGGGCGGCCGGTTCGGGTCGGCATACCTGCAGGCCCGGGGCGGCCGCCAGCTGGTGGTGGACAAGTGGCCGTTCCTGGGCGGCTCCTGCCCGCACCAGGCCTGCGTGCCGCACCACCTGTTCTCCGAGGCCGCCCGGGAAATGGACTACATGCGGTGGAACGCCGACACACTATGGTTCGGCGAGTTCGACGACAAACGCGCCTCGATCCGGGATTTGGTCGAGCTATTCAAGGCCGGCCGCAACAACCCGCACGCGTTCATGAACTGGCAGAGCAAGGAACAACTGGGGATGGAATACATCCTCAACGCCGAGGCCACGGTGATCGACGCACACACCGTGGAGGTCGCCGGCCAGCGCTACACCGCCCGCAACCTCGTGCTCGCCACCGGCGCCCGCAGCTACCCGCCCGACATCCCCGGGATCGAGCTGCCCGGGGTGTACGACTTCGCCACCCTGATCGAGGAACTGGACTACGAGCCCTCCCGCTGCGTGATCATCGGCGGATCCAAGATCGCCCTGGAATACGGCTCCTTCTTCCAGGCCGCCGGCTGCCAGACCACCATCGTCTCCCGCAGCCCGCTGATGCGCACCCACAGCCTGCACCACGTCGACGAGGACCTGCGGACCTACGTCGTCGACGGAATGCGCAAGCGGGGCATGGACATCCTCGAGGGCGCCCACCCGATCGAAGTGATCGGCAACGGCAAGGTCACCGGCGTGCGAATGCGGCTCGCCGACGGCACCGAACAGACCATCGACACCGACTTCGTGTTCCTGGGCACCGGGGAACGCCCCCACTCCCAGCCCTTCGTCGACGCCCTCGGCGTACAGGTCGACGACAAGGGATTCATCCAGGTCGACTCCCGGATGCGGACCTCGGTGCCCGGCGTCTACGCCATCGGCGACCTCATCGGCGCGCCGATGGAGATGTTCAAGGCCCGCAAATGCGGCATGACCGCCGCCCGCAACATCATGGGCGAACCCTACGAATTCGACTTCTCCGAATACCCCGACTTTCTGCACACCACCTACGAGGTCACCTGGGTCGGGCTCACCGAGGCCGAAGCCCGGCAACGCTACGACGACGTCGCCGTTATCCAGATGCCACCCAAGGGCATCCGCGACGACGAACTCGCCCTCCCCTGCTCCGAAGGATCGATGCTCTACGCCTTCACCCGTCCCGAACTCACCGGCTTCCAAAAAGCCATCTACGACAGCAAAACCCGCCGACTCCTGGGCGCCCACCACGTCGGCTTCGGCGCCAAGGACGCCTTCCAATACCTCGACCACCTCATCCGCAAAGGCATCACCGTCGACGAAATGGGCGAAATGAACGAACTATTCATCAACCCCGACCACTTCATCCAACTCTCCCGCCTCCGCGCCGGACAACACAACCTCACCGACCTGTGAAAACGTCGGCGGACGAAGGCATGGAGGTGGATTGAGCATGCGTATCGCCATGGGCATCGGCGGCGACGTCATCGGAACCCCGATGTCACCACAGAGCATCGTCGATCAGGCTCGGCTAGCGGAAGCAGAAGGCTTTCCCTCGGCCTGGTCGGTGCACTTCACCCGGGGTGTGGACGCACTGAACGTGCTTGCAGTGGCGGGCACGCAGACCAGCCGGATCGAGCTCGGGGTGGGGATCGTGCCCACCTATCCGCGCCATCCGCTCGCCCTGGCCCAGCAGGCGGCCACCACTCAGGCCCTCTGCGGGGGGCGGCTGACCCTCGGAGTCGGCGTCTCCCATAGGCCGGTGATCGAAGGCATGCACGGGATCCCCTATGCCAGCCCAGCGGCCCACATGCGAGACTACCTGTCGGTGCTGACACCGCTCCTGCGTGAGGGCAGTGTCAGCCACCACGGTGAGTTCTACGAGGTCGAAGGCAGCTTCACGGTGCCGGGGACGCGTCCGGTCTCGGTCGTGGTCGGTGCTCTGTCCCCGAAGATGGTGCGGGTCGCGGGGGAGCTCGCCGATGGTGTCGTGACCTGGTTGGCCGGCCTGCGCACCCTCGACGGCCACATCGTGCCGGAGCTGGCCAAGGCAGCGGCTGCGGCCGGCCGGCCGCAGCCCCGGGTCGTCGCGGCCGTTCAGGTTGCCGTCTGCGACGACGCCGATGCGGGCCGTGCCACGGCGGAGGACGTCTTCGCCCGTTACGGCGGTCTGGAGAACTATCAGCGGCTCCTCGCGCGCGAAGGCGTGGCGTCGCCCGGGGCGCTCGCCGTGGTGGGAACCGAGTCCGAGGTGGAGAAGCAACTGCGGCGCTATGCCGATGTCGGTGCCACCGAGCTGTGGCCGACGGTGTTTGCCGTAGGGGGCGACGCTGACGCGAGCGTTCGCCGAACCAGGGCCCTGCTCGCCGAGCTGGCTCCGGAGCTCTGAACACGCACGGGATGACGGCTGACCGCTGTGACCACTCGATGGCCGAGGAGGTCGTACGGAGGGGAGTTTGCTGTGGGCATCGCGTACGCCCCCGAGACCCTGCTCGGTGTCGACGAGATCAACTTGGCCGAACTCGACCTGGTAGGCGTGCCCCCGAGGAACCACGTGTACATCCGCACGCTGACGAACCGGAGCCTCGGGGAGTACGACCCGGAGGCCGGCGAAACCCCGGAGCAGGGATCGGCTGCCGCGCGGGAATTCAAGGACTACGGGCGCGAGCTCGCGGGGTCAGGCGCCGCAAGCCGCAGGACGATCTCGTCAGTCTGCTCGTCGACATCGAACTCGACGGCCACCGCCTGAGCCAGGAGGAATCGGCGGTTTCTTCTCCTTGCTGTTGGCAACGGGCACGGAGACAACTGCCAGCGTGATCAGTCATCGCCTGCTCGCGGTCTCGCGGTTCCCGGATCAGAAGCGACTCTTCCTCGAGGATCGCCCTGGTCGGTCATCGCTGGGACGTTCTCCGGTGGGCGAGTCCACTTCTGCACATGCGCCGAACCGTGGCCCGGGACGTGGACTTCAGCGGCGTGCGGATGCGGGAGGGCGACAAGGTCGCTCTGTGGTATCCCCGCCAACCGTGACGAGTCGGCCTTCTCCCACCCACGCGGAGTCGGGGAAGCCATGCAGGCAGAGTGCCCGCGGGCGGGAGCCACGCGTGAGGTAGGCGAAGTCGACGCCGTGGGCTGTCACTCGCCGCTGCTCGAGTTGCCTTCCGGCTCCTTCCTGCCCTATGCGGTGATCGACGCGGCATCCACGCCGCGGAGTGGCTCACCGACCATGCCGGCGCCCAGGGCGGCACCGTCCGCCTCGTCGACGACGAGGAAGGACCCGGTGCTGCGGTGGTGGACGTAGTGGTCGACCGGCAGCGGTTCCGAGCCTTGGCCTCGTGCGCCCGGTAGTCATGCCCTTGTCCACCGCATGGGTGAGCCCAGGCGCCCGCCGCTTCTGGTCACGCTCGGGCTCGAGGAAGTCCGGACAATCCCACACGGCCGCGCCTCTAGTCATCGGGCCTGGTCGAACACACGGCGCCGGCGCCACCCCGCCGGTACGTACATCGCCCGGTTCTTGATCCCGCCGGGCCTATGGAGCGCCGCCCCGCGGATTCGTATTGGACGTTCAATGTCCCCAATACCCACATGGAGACATGCGCCTCAGGGTCGCGCGAGCCGTCGCGCGGTGGCCACCAAAGCCGCCTCGGCCGCGTCCGCCGCCGCCTGTCGCTCCCGCCGCCAGTTCTCGGCCACGCCCACCCGTTCCGCCAGCGCGCGACAGTGCTCGCGGACCCGGTCCGGGGCGCTGCCGCCGAGCGCGCTCCGGTGCAGTGCACAGCGGACCGGATCCTGCGCGTCGGCGACCAGCCCAGGGTCGAAGGTGAGGTCGCGGTCGAGCACCTGCGCGGCGGCGCACGCCAGGTCCGCGGCATCAAGGGTGGACTGCCCGGCCTCGGTCGCGGTGGCCACGGCGCGCCCCACCACCCGGTAGGCCGAGCGGTAGTCCAGGCCGTGTCGCAACACCAGCTCCTCGGCGAGGTCGGTCGCTCCGGTGAAATGCGCCCCCGCCGCGGTGGCCAGCGCCGTGCGGTCGACCCGCACGGTGGCCACCACCTCGGCACCCAGCGACACCACCCGCCGGGCCAGCTCCAGCGCGCCTGCCACCTCGCCGTAGGCGTGCAGCCAATTGTCCGTGCGTGCCGACGGGCTGCGCTGGGTCACCAGCAGTCCCGTGGTCCGGCCAATCAGCGTGCCCGCGCCCGAGCGGATCACCGCGAGCGCATACGGGTTGCGTTTCTGGGGCAGCAGCACCGATGCCCGGCACAGTGACGCATCGAGCGCGACGTAACCGAACCCGGGGCTGGCGAAGATCTCCAGGTCCTCGGCCAGCCGGTCGACGGTGGTAGCGGCCTGGGTCGCGGCCATCGCGGCATCCGCGAGCCCGTCCACCGACCACATGACGTCGCGGGTATGCGCGCCGGGAGCGGCGAAGCCGAGCAGGGCGGCAAGCCGGTGGCGGTCGACCGGTACCCGGGTGCCCGCCACACCGCCGACACCGGCGGGGCTGCGGTCGGCCCACCGGTGCACCGCCTCGAGCCGGCCAAGGTGCCGCGCGGCTTCCTCGCCGAACCCACCGAGGTAGTGGCCGAAGGTCGACGGCTGGGCGGGCTGCAGGTAGGTGGTGTCCGCCCACACCGTGGCGGATTGCGCGGCGGCCTGCTCGGCGAGCGCGGAGACGAACCGGCCGGTCGTTTCGTGCAGGGCGAGCACGTGTTCGCGCATCGCAACCCGGAAGGCTATCCGCCCGGCCTCTCGGCGTGTCCTGCCCGTGTGCAGCCAGCCCGCGACGCGGCCCAGGCGCCGCTCCAGCTCACGTTCTCGGCTGTTGTAGGCATCGCCGTAGACCGCGTCATAGGGAAAAGCCTCGGCCGGGGTGGCGAGGGTGTCGAGCAGCACGGTCAGCAGACTCGCGCCCTCGGCTTCGGGAATGACCCCTGCTTCGCGCAGCGCGATCACGTGGGCGAGATCGGCAAGCCCCAGTCCGTGGTGCAGCAGCGGCGCGTCGGCGAGCTCCAGCGCGTAGCCCGCCTCGACCAGTTCGGCCGCCGGCCCGCTGGTGATCCGTGCCTGAGCGCCGAGGTAACCCTCGGGAACGACGGGCGTCACATCGACTCCTTCCGGGCCGCGAACAGCGTGGGTGTGCCACCGCTGACCAGGAATACCACCGGGCCGGCGGGCGCACTCCGCAGCAGCGCGCCCATCGCCTTGGCGGCAAACACCGGATCCAGGAACACGCCCTCGGTGCGCGCAACCAGTTCGGCCGCGGCAGCACCTTCTTCCGACGGCTTCCCGTAGCCCGGACCGATGTGGCCGCCAAGCACGGTCACGTCCTCCGCCGTGCCGGTCGGGTCGTTGCCGGGGAGCCCGAGCAGCTCGGCAGCATCCTCGGCGAGGGCCCTGACCCGGTGGGTGCATTCCTCCTCCGGACGGCTCACGCTAACCCCGATAACCTCATACGGCGTCCGCAGCCAGCGGGCTCCCGCGACCAGGCCAGCCTGCGTGCCGCAGGAGCCGGAGGCCAGCCACAGCTGGGCGGGAGCGAGGCAGGCGTCTACCAGTTGCCCGGCCAGTTCCAGGCTCGCCCGTAGGTAACCGGCCGAGCCCAGGGCGGTCGCGCCCCCGCGGGGCAGGATGTACGGGCGGCGACCGGCCGCGCGCAGCTTCTCGGCGAGGGCCTCGATCCCGGCGTCAACCGAGGTGCGGTCGGGTTCGCCGGTGTAGTGCACCTCGGCGCCGATCAGCTCGTCGAGCAGCAGGTTGCCGGTGGGCGACACGGGCGAGCCGTAGAACACCAGGTGCGGATCGAGCCCGCAACGACGCGCGGCGAGCGCAGACAGCATCGCCCAGTTCGACTGCGGGCCCGCCCCGGTAACCAGGCAATCGCAGCCCTGGGCGAGAGCGTCGCCGATCAGGTATTCCAGGCCACGCACCTTGTTGCCGCCCAAGCCAAGCCCGGTGAGGTCGTCGCGCTTGAGCCACACCTCGACCCCGATGGCCTCGGACAACCGGGGAGCGGGGTGCAATGGGGTGGGCAGGGTGGCCAGCGGGACGCGGGGCAGCCCCAACAGCCGGTTCATGGCTCATTCACCACGCGGTCCACAAAGGACGGCGCTGCGCCCAGCGCCGCACGCGGGTCGAGACAGCGGTCGATGTCTTCGGTGGTGAGCTGGGCGGTGATCCGGTGATCGGCGAGCAACGCTGCGCGCAGGTCGACGCCTCGCTGCCGTCCCGCGAGCGTGGCTTCGTATATCAGCTCGTGCGCGGTGTGCTTGCCGACCCGCTCGGCCAACGCGCGCATCAACGGTTCGGACATCACGTAGCTGCCTCCCGCCTCGAGGTTCTGCCGCATCCGCTCGGGATCTGCCTCCAGGCCCTCCAGCAGGCGGCAGCCCATGGCCAGCGAGACACCGCTGTACAGGCACGCCTCCGGCAGCACAATCCATTCAGTTTTCCAGGCCCGCCCGTCGCGTTCATGCTCGGCGACCATCCCCTCGACGGCCACCGTCGCGTTCGCCCGGACCAGGCGGGCCAGCGTGACCAGATGTTCGGATAGCTCCGGATTTCGTTTGTGCGGCATGGTGATGCTGCCGACCTGTCCCGGCATGAACGCTTCGGACAACTCGCCGATCTCGGGGCGCTGCAGCTCGTAGACCTCCTGCCCGATCTTGGCCAGCGTCGCGGTGACCAGCGCGAGCAGGTTCACGAACTCGGCGATGCCGTCCCGCGCGGTGATCCAGGGCAGCTCGGGCTCGGCCAGGCCGACGTGCCGGGCGAAGGCCGCCAGCAGCGGCAGCGCGGCGTCGCCCCAGAACTCCATGGTGCCCAGTGCCCCGCCGAGCTGAACGATCTCCCAGCGGGGGCGGCCTTCGGCCAGCCGGGTGCGGTGGCGGCGCAGTTCCGCCGCCCACACCGCCGCCTTGAACCCGAGGGTGATCGGCAGGCCAGGCTGGCCGTGCGTGCGGCCGGGCATGAGCGTGTCGCGATGCCGCCGGGCGAGGTCGGTGGCGGCGGCCTCGGCGCGGGTCAGGTCTCGGTCCACAATGGACGCGACGTCGCGGATCACCAGTGCGGATCACCAGTGCGGTCCAGGTGTCGGTGATGTCCTGCACCGTGGCGCCGTAGTACACCCACTCCCCCACGGAGTCCGGCAGCGCCCTGCGCAGGCGGCGGATCAGACCCAGGGTGGAGTGCCCGCACGCGCGCGTTTCGGCCCCGATTTCCGCCAGATCCAGCAAGTTCACGTCGGCGTGCTCGGCGATGACCTTGGCCGCATCGGCGGGCACCAGCCCGACTTCGGCCTGGGCGGCCGCCAGCGCGGCCAGAATGTCGAGCCAACGTTGCACGCGTGCTTCGTCGTCGAGCAGGGCGTGCAGTTCCGGCGTTCCCCACAGGTGGCCGTAGATGACAGAGTCGGCCAAGTGTGCACTCATGGCAGTCCTCCGCTCAGCAGACGGCGAGCTGCTCGGGTGCGTCGACCCCGGTGAGCCGGCGCAGCGCGAGGCGGATCTCGTCCAGGTTGGATCCCCACGGCACCACGGCGGACGCGGCCTCAAACTCCACACCCCGTTCCAGCAGGCAGCATTTGGCCAGCGTGGGGGTGGTCAGGTCGCGGGTCTTCCGGGGGCAGATGTCCACCCGGGGTGGTTCGTCGCCGTAGAAGTGCCTGTGGAACTGCACGGAACGTTCGCAGCCGACCATCAGCCAGTCCAGCCGCTGCGAAGGGCGGGTGTCCAGAAAGGCTAGCTCTCCGGCCACCTGGACGCCGGAGCCGCGGCACGGCAGCAGGTAGGCCTTTGCCGGGTGGCCGGCGGTGAGCTCCCGGATGTCCACCAGGTCCGGTACCAGGTCGATCGGCGGCAGGTCCTCGTCGAATGCCACCACCTGCTCGGCCATCGCGAACAGCTTCGGTGGCTCGGGCGGAATCACCTCGGTGACCCGGATCCGCATCGGCGCGGGCTCCCAGATGAAGTTCACGTGCTCGTAGCGGCCCTGCACCACGTAGGCCCGCGCGTTCGGGGTGGCGTGGGCGAGGGCGGCGCGAGCCAGTGCGGTGGCGTTGCCGACGTCCGTCTCCGGCGAGCTGATCGAGACCACCTCGTCCGGGCCCGCCAGCACCCGTGCCTCGACGACGGGCGAGAACAGCGGCTCGGCCGACGCCTTGCGCACCGCCACCACCGCGGAGTCCTCGCCGTTGCGGAAGACCAGGTAGTCAGTGCGGCGGTACACCTCCCGGCCGAGCAGGAACGGCACCAGATCGGCCTCGGTGAGCGGCACGTCGGTTTCCTGCACCGACAAGCCGCGGTAGGGCCGCGTCATCGTGTTGGGTGCCGGGTCCGCAATCATCGGGTGGCCCTCACGCGATCGACCACGGCGGTGTCCGCCCGCAGGCCTAGGCGCAGCGTCTCCAGGGGGATGACCTCGTCGGGTGGCACGTTGCCGAGGTTGACGTTGGCCCCGAACCGTTGTATCAGCCACGTCTGCTGGGCCTTGTGGGGTGCTTCGAAGATCACGCGCTCGAGCGGGAGCCGCGAGTCAATGGCGTCGACCAGATCGGTCCGCAGGCTTCCATCGCTGTGGTAGAGCCCCACGGTGCCGCTCTCCCTGCCCTCGACGACCACCCAGCGCGCCCCCGCGTCCAGGTCTGCCGCCATTTCGTCGACCCAGTCGGCTACCACTACCGGTACCTGGCTGTCCTTGGCGCCGGCCTCGGCGAGCACGACGAACCGCTCGGAGAGTGTGCGCACCAGGTCGGTCTTGCGCGCCGAGCTGATGGCCTGCAACCCGTTAGACACCTCAACCGCGGCGATCCCCGAGTCGGAGGCCCACTCCGCCAGCTCGTCGACGCGGTCCTGGGCTTCGGCTATCTCCAGCAGTGTTCCGCCGAGGCAGGTGATCACGTCCGCGGAATGGCACAGCGCAACCCGGTCCTTCAACGCTCGGTCGATGTAGGCGACGCCCCAGCCGATCTTGAGCACGTCGATCAGGTGTCTGGATCGGGTGAGCAGAGCTTCCAGAGCCGAGATCGTCATGCCCTTGTCAAGGATGTGCGTCAGCCCTTGCCTACGAGGTTTGGACTCGCGCTCGGGCAGGTCGAGAAAGCTGGGACAGTCCCACATTGCAATGTCTCCTCGGTGTCTCGCGTTATTCACCCGGTGGGTGGTTGCGAAAAGCACTGCTACCTGCGCCGACTTCTCGGACGGGCCTGGCGGCCCGCCCTCGCTGGGTCGGCTGCGAAGAACGCGCTTGGCCTCCGCTGCTCGGTGATTCCTCTTCGAGGTTAGGCAAGTCCTCCGCGGGAGTCTGTGTCCCGCTGGTACCAACGTCGCCAAGTGCTTCGCCCTGCTGGGACATGGGGCTCGGACGGGTGAAGTCCCTACCGTTCGAGGTGATCGAGGGTGAGGAGGGAAGTATGAGCTCTCGACTGGTTGTTGTCGGTGGCGGGGCCGCCGGCATGTCCGCGGCGTCCGCGGCCCGGCGGGTCGACCCTGCCCTGGACATCGTGGTGCTCGAAGCGGGCGGGTACGCAGCCTACGGTTTGTGCGGCCTCCCCTATTACTTGGCCGGCCTGGTCGAGTCCGCCGACGACCTACTGGCGTATCCGCCGTCGTTCTTTCGCGAGCAGCGGCGCATCGACCTGCGGCTCAACGCCCGGGTGACGCAGCTCGACCCGCAACGGCAGACCATCTGCTACGCGCAGGACGGCCGTGAGCGAAGGCTCGGCTACCACCGGCTGATCGTCACCGCGGGTGGTGTGCCGGTTCGTCCGCCGATCCCTGGGCTGGATGACGAGCGCGTGTTCACCGTCCGCACGCTGGAGGACGCGATCAGCCTGCGCAGCCTGCTCGACGCGGGCCGGATCGGTCAGGTGCTCGTCGTCGGGGCGGGCTACGTCGGCCTGGAGATGGCCGAGGCCCTCACCGCCCGCGGCTCGGCGGTCACGGTGGTGGAGGCGCTGGCGCAGGCGATGCCGAACCTCGACGCGCCCGTCGCAGCCCTGGTGGAGGCGGAGGTGCGGCGGCGTGGAGTGGACCTGAGGCTCGGCACACGGCTGGAGAAGCTGGCGCGGGCGGGCGATCGGCTGGTGGCGCGCATCGGCGGGCAGCAATTGTCGGTGGACGCCGTGGTGCTGGCCACCGGCGTGCGCCCCGCATCGTCAGTGGCCGCCGCGGCCGGTGCGGCGACCGACCAAGCGGGCGCGTTGCTGGTCGACGAGAGCATGCGCACGTCACTACCGGACGTCTTCGCCGCCGGCGACTGCGTCGCGACCCACCATCGCGTGCTGGGCAGGCCCGCGTTCGTTCCGCTGGGGCCCGCGGCGAACAAGACCGGCCGGGTCGCCGGGACCGTCGCCGCGGGTGGCGCAGCATCCTTCACCGGAATCGTGGGCACCGCCGTGGTCAAGGTGTTCGACCTGGCCGTCGCCCGCACTGGGCTGACGCTGACCGAGACCCTGGCCGAAGGCCTGCGCGCGGTAGCCACCGACGCGACAGGCAAGTCCCGCGCCAAGTACTACCCTGGCACCTCCCCGGTCCACGTCCGGCTCGTGCACACCCCCGGCGGACGGCTGCTCGGAGCGCAGCTGGTGGGCGCGGGCGACGGCGTCGCCAAGCGGATCGACCCGATCGCGATCGCCCTGCAAGCCGGATTCGATGTCGGCGACCTGGTGGCCGCGGACCTCTCCTATGCCCCGCCGTACGCCCCCGTCTACGACCCGGTGCTGCTGGCGGCCCAGGCGGCCAACGCCGCCAACGCAATCGCTTCCCAACCCAACTCCCTGGCGGTGTAGAACATGACCACAACACAAGACGTAGAGACCGCGCGCGTCGCGGTCGTCACCGGCGGCTCCTCCGGCATCGGAAAGGCCACCGTACGGCGGCTGATCAAGGACGGCTTCCGGGTAGCGGTTATCGACCTGGTCACCGGCGACGAAACGGACGGGGTGCTCCCGGTCGCCGCGAATGTGTCCAACCCGTCCGACGTCGAGCGGGCCTTCGCCGAGATCCTCGAGGCCTTCGGCCGGGTGGACGTGCTGGTCAACAACGCGGGCATCACCGGGTCAGACGCCGCGACCGTCTGCCACGAGACCCCGGTGGACGAATTCGACCGCGTCATCGCCGTCAACGTCCGCGGGCCTTTCCTGTGCGCCCGGGCGGTTCTGCCGAGGATGCTGGCGCAGGGCAGCGGCCACATCATCACCATCGCCTCGGTCGCCGGGCTCGTCGTCTTCCCCCGCAGGTCGGCCTACACCACCTCGAAGGGCGCCGCCGTTCAGTTCGCCAAGTCGCTGGCCGTGGACTACGCCGCGAGCGGAATCCGCTCGAACGCGGTGTGTCCCGGCTTCGTGCAGACCCCGATGACCCAGTGGCGGCTGGACGTTCCCGAACTGCGCGACCAGGTGGAAGCGAAGGTACCGATGGGCCGGGTTGCCCTGCCCGAGGAGATCGCCGACGCGGTCTCCGTGCTCGCCTCCGACCGCCTCACCTACCTCAACGGACACGCCTTCGTCGTCGACGGCGGCTGGACCGCGATCTAAAACCAGGAGGACACAATGACAGGACGACTGCAGGGGCGCGTCGCGATGATCACCGGCGCGGGTTCGGGGATCGGCCGGGCGAGCGCCGAGCTGTTCGCCGCCGAGGGCGCCGCCGTGGCGGTGGTGGACCTGCGTGCGGACGCCGCCCAGGAGACCGCCGACAAGATCACCGCCTCGGGCGGGCGGGCGCTGGCGCTGGCCGCCGACGTCACCTCGGCGCAGCAGGTGGAGGCGGCTGTCGGCCAAGCGGTCGCCGAGTTCGGCAGCCTGGACCTGCTCTACAACAATGCCGGTATCGACAGCAGGGGCTCGGTGGCGGAGGCGACCGAGGAGGACTGGGACCGCTGCTTCGCGGTCAACGTCAAGGGCACCTTCCTGTGTTCGAAGGCCGTGGTGCCGCACCTGCGGGACGCCGGTGGCGGCGCGATCGTCAACCAGGGTTCGGTGGCCGGCCTGGTCGCGGTGCCGAACTTCGCCGCCTACTGTGCGGCCAAGGGTGCGGTCGCCTCGCTCACCCGTTCGATGGCGGTCGACCTCGCGCCGCAGCGGATCCGGGTCAACGCCATCTGCCCGGGCACGGTTTTCACCCCGCTGATGGAGCCGATGCTGCGGGCCCGGGGCGGCGGCGACCTCGAGGCGGGGCTGGCCAAGACGCTGGTCAAGTACCCGATTGGCAGGCTCGGCACGCCCGAGGAGATCGCCAGGGTGGCGCTGTTCCTGTCCAGCGATGAGGCGTCGTTCATGACCGGGTCGATCGTGGCCGCTGATGGCGGGATGACAGCCCAATAGGCATCACGCATTAGAGAGGGCTGGTCATGGCATTTCACACCGACAACAACAAGCTGGTCAGCCTCGACCGGGCAGCCGCGGTGGTCACCGACGGCGCGCTGGTCGCGCTGGGCGGCGGCCTGTCCGCGCGGCTGCCGATGGCGCTCGTGCGGGAGCTCATCCGGCAGGGCAGGCACGGCCTGCACGTGATCGGCTCGGCGCACGGCATCGACGTGGACCTGCTCATCGCCGTCGGGGCGGTGGGCGTCTGCGAGGAAAGCTACGTCGGCTTCGAACAGGATTTCGGCCTCGCTCCCGCGTATCGGCGGGCCGCACGCGACGGCGCCGTGGAGATCAGGGAGAGCTGCTGCGGCACGATGCTCGCCCAGCTGCGCGCCGCCGAGTTCGGCCTGCCGTTCCTGCCCGTCCGCGGCATCAAGGGCTCCGACATCCGGCGGCTGCATCCGGAGTACGGCGAAGTGACATGCCCGTTCACCGGCGAACTGCTGGTGGCCGTCCCGCCGCTGCGGCCGGACGTCGCGCTGATCCACGCCCCGCTGGGTGACCGACACGGCAACCTGCACCTCGAGCAGCCCTATGTGCTCGATGAACGGTTCGCCGCCGCGGCGCGCGATGTGGTCGCGACAGTGGAGCGGGTGGTGTCGACCGAGGAGGTGGTGCGCGCGGGCGTGACCCTCCCGGCGCACCTGATCACCGCGGTCGCCGAGGTGCCCTATGGGGCCCACCCCAGCTCCTGCTACCCCGACTACGCCTACGACCGGGCGCACCTGGGCGTCTACGTGCACGCCGCGACCGAAGGCGGGCCGGCCCTGGCGGGCTACCTCGACGAGTACGTGACGGGCACGCCGACCGAGGAGGCCTACCGCAAGGCGATCGGCAAGGACCGGCTCGCCGAGCTCGGCTCCTGGTCGACGTCCACCGAACAGTGGAAGGAACTCTTCAAATGAGCTTCTCGATCGACGAATGGTTCGTGGTCGCGCTTGCGCGCACCATCCGCGACCGCGAGACCGTCTTCCACGGCTTCGGCAGCCCGTGCGCACAGGTGGCCATGCACGTGGCGCGGCGCTGCTCCGCGAGGGACATGCTGCTGGTGGAGGGCGCCACCTATGCGGTCAACCCCGATCCACCGTTCATCCCGCCGACCGGCAACGACGAAAGCCTGCAGCGGGGCGCGGCCTACCGGATGCGGTTCGAGGAGTTCTTCGACGCGGCCCTGCGCGGGGACGTGGACCGGATGTTCCTCTCCGGCGGGCAGATCGACGGCTACGGCAACACCAACGTCACCACTATCGGGCCGGTCGAGGCGCCCAAGGTGAAGCTCGGCGGCGGTGGCGGTGGTTGCAATCTGTCGGCGACCATCAAACAGCTTACGCTGTGGACGACCCGGCACCGCTCGGGCCGCACGCTGGTGGCCGACTGCGACTTCGTCACCGACCTGGGCCACCGCACCCAGGAGGGTAGCCGCGCCGAGCTCGGCTTCACCGGCGGCGGTCCGCAGTGGCTGGTCACCGAACTCGGGGTGTTCGACTACGACACCGACGGCCACGCGCGGCTGCGCCGGGTGTTCCCGGACGTCGACCTCGGCACCCTCCGCGCGGCGACCGGGTTCGAACTGCGGGTGGCAGACGACCTGCGGCCGGTCGACCCGCCGAGCGCGGCCGAGATCGCGGCCATACGCAGCATCGACCCGCTGGGGGTCCGGCGGTCGGAGTTCGCGCCGGAAGAGCTGCGCCGAAGGTTCACGCACAGCGCCGGGGCGTCCTGCGCATGCTGACCACGGACACTGCGCTGGACGCAGTGTTCGCACCGCGTCGGGTGGCGCTGGTCGGGGCCTCCGACCGGCCCGGCACCGCGGGATGCCTCGTCTGGGAGAACCTAGCCGGCTTCTCAGGGGAGGTCCTTCCGGTCACGCCGTCGGCGACCGCAGTGGGCGGCCGCCTGGCGGTCCCCACGCTGCGCGACGTCGACGGCGAGGTCGACCTGGCCGTCGTGGTGGTGCCCGCGTCCGCGGTGCCCGGGGTGATCGCCGACGCGTCGGCCAAGGGTGTCCCGGCCGCTGTGGTGATCAGCGGCGGGTTCACCGAGGCCGGGCCCGAGGGGGCGCGCCTGCAGCAGGAGATGCTGGCGGCGTCGGGCGGAGTACGGATTATCGGGCCGAACTGCTTCGGCGTGCAGAACTGCGACCTCGGGTTGAACGCCTCGCTGGCACCTGGGCTGCCTACGGGCGGCGGCGGGATCAGCCTGGTCACGCAGTCCGGCTCGTATGGCATGGCCGTCTACACCCTGGGCCGGGACGAGCGCGCCCGCTTCGCGAAGGTCTGCGCGACCGGGAACAAGGCCGATGTCGGCGACTCCGAACTGCTCCGCTACCTGGGGTCGGATCCGGCCACCCGCACGCTGTGTTTCCTGAGCGAGTCGTTGCCCGATGGTCGCGCGTTCGTCGAGGTAGCACGCCAGGTCACACCGCACAAGCCGGTGATCGTGCTCCGCACGGGCCGCTCGAGCGCCGGGGCCCGCGCTGCCTTCTCGCACACCGCTGCACTGGCTGGACACCAGCGGCTGGCGCGCGCCGCGCTGGAGCAGTCGGGCGTCACCGTGGTCGGCTCGGGCCTGGAGATGCTGGACGCCACCCGCGCGCTGGATTCCCAGCCGCTGCCCGCCGGGCCGCGGGTCGGGATCGTCAGCAACTCCGGCGGCACCGGGGTGGAGCTGACCGACCTGCTAGCCGACGAGGGCCTGACCGTGCCGGAGCTGTCCTCGTCGCTGGCCGAGGAGCTGCGGGCCGTGCTGCCGCCGTTGGCGAGCGCACGCAACCCGGTCGACATCACCACGGTGTGGAGCCGGTTCACCGAGTTGTACCCGGCGATGGTGGATCGGCTGGCCCGCTCTGGCGAGGTGGACGTGGTGATCCCGGTGTTGCTGCAGCGCTCGGCCGATGAAGCCGTAGCCGGCGCGCTGGCAGATTTGGTGGCCGCACTCCGCGCCGATGGCGTGGCCGTGCCGGTGTACGTGTGCTGGGTCGCCGACCGCACCAACCGGGCAGGCGCGGATCTGCTGCAGGACGCGGGCGTGCCCTGCTTCGATTGGCCGCAGCGGACTGCGCGGGCGGTGGGTCATGCCGTCCGGTGCGCCGCCGTGCGAACCGGCGTGCCCCGGTCGTTTCCGGAACCTCGGCGGCTAGGCCCGCTGCCACCGGTGCCCGACGGGGTGGTCGACGTCGAGGTCGCCCCTATGCCCTGGCGGTGATCCGGTCGGGCGCGGGCACGCTGATCGGCAGGGCAACCAGCGTATTGGTGACACAACGGACACCGTCGGCACGGACCGACAACTGGTTGCGGGCATACCGCGACACCGCAGAAGCCATCGAGTTGGCCCGTCAGGTCGTCGCGCTGGGGGCCGAGGTCATGTCAACTATGACCGTGCACAGTGAGGTGCTCGCGGCGGCGGCTGGCGCCGACTTCACCGCCAGCGCCGATCTGGCCGAACAGCTCGTAATGCACCTGGGCCTGGACTACCGCTCGAGTTACCGCCTCGTCGGTAAGGCGGTTGCCCGCGCCGCCGAGGATGGTCGAAATTCGCTGACCGAAGATGATCTGGCCTGTGCAGCCGATGAGATCGTGGGATCTCCGCTATCGCTGGAGCCGCCGAATTCACTCGCGCAGCTCGTCGATCCAGAGCGGATCGTGCTGGCGCGTACCGCGCTTGGGGGCAGCGCGCCTGGACGGGTGCTTGACCACAGCAGGTCGCTGATGCGCAGCCATGCCGAAGCGACGCGCTGGAGAGACTTACGTCGTGCGCATCTGCAGCGCGTCGAAGACCGTCTCATCGGCAGCGCTCGCATCCTGGCCGACCGTTTGACGTGAGTTAGAACTATTGGCTTAGCGCCCCGGTGTGGGATGTTGAGGTCGGCCAGGATTTGTTCGTTGGGGTGCTGGGATCTCGGGTGAGAAGGTCTGGCTGGCGCCATTGACCGTGATGGTCGCCGACCGCAGCGGCCGCAGTTGCTCGATGACGTTGGCGACGGCCGGTGCGGTCATCATGATGGCTAGGTGGGGTACGAAATGAGGGCTCCAACCGCCAGAGGTCGTGGTATCAGGCGATCACCTCGCCGGCGGGCATGACTGTGGCCGCGACGCCGGTGACGTAACCCTTCAGTCCACCAGTGATTGTGCGCGGACCCGGCTGGCCTCATCGAGCACGCGGTGTCCTGCACGGTCTTGACGAAGCGGGAGGACTTGGCTTGGCGTTCCCCGCTGATCAGCGCGCGGGCGTGGGCGTCTTGGGCGTCGAGCGTCTGTGATCACGTCGTGCGCATTGATGGAGGACGCACAGCTGGCCAGTCACGGGTTGGAGTGCTGATCGGGGTTCCGGACTGGTTCGGCCTGGTGGGCGCGGTCGTTGACGGTGCTGTTGACGTGTCATGGAGCGACGGCGTCGACGATCTGCCCCTTCGGGTGAAAACATCCCTCTGGTAACGAAATACAGGCAGGCTCGCGCAGCTGCAGCGCAGCATAGACCGTCTCATCGGCCATCGTTCGCATCCTTGACGACCGTGTGGCGTGAGGTCGATAACTTTTCGGCACCGGCACCGAGCGCCCTGGTCGTCACTATGTAGCGACCAGGGCGCTCGGGCGGCCTCGGGAACGCGGGGCAGCAGGGGATGGAGGCCATACTGACGGTGGGCATGGCGCTGCCAGCTCTGCGTTCAGAGGTCTTGCAGATCCCTGTTGCCGGCACGTAAACGCGACAGCTGGATGTAGTGCTCGGGATTGAGGAACAGTTCGTTCATCTCGCCCATCTCGTCGATCGTGATGCCCTGCTTGATCAGGTAGTCCAGATACTGGAAAGCGTCCTTGGCCCCGAAACCGCAGTGATGCGCACCCAGCAGGCGCCGACTCTTATTGTCGTAAATGCACTTTTGGAACCCGGTGAGCTCCGGCCGGGTGAACCCGTAGAGCATGCTGCCCTCTGCCAGCGGCAGGGATAGCTCTTCGTTACGGATTCCCTTGGGCGGCATCTGGATAACGGAGATGTCGCCGTACGCGTCGCGTGCCTCTTCTTCGGTCAGACCGACCCATGTCACTTCGTAGGTGGTGTGCAGAAAATCAGGATACTGCGTGAAGTCGAACTCAAACGGCTCACCCGAGATGTTGCGTGCCGCAGTCATTCCGCACTTGCGGGCCTTGAACATCTCCATGGGTGAACCGATCAGATCGCCGATCGCGTAAACCCCTGGAACCGAGGTCTGCATCCTGGAATTGACTTTGATGAAACCCTTCTCATCGACCTCGATGCCCAGCGCATCCACGAACGGTTTGGTGTTCGGTCGCTCACCGGTACCGATGAACACGAAATCGGTCTCGATCAGCTGCTCGGTACCGTCCGCCAAGCGGACCCGCACTCCAGTCGCACGGTCATCGCCGACCACGGCGAGCGGTTCGCACCCCTCGATGATGTCCATCCCACGCAGCCGCATATTGTCAACCACGTAGGTCCTGAGGTCCTCGTCGACGTGGTGCAGACTTCGCGTCCGCATCAGCGGGCTCCGGGTCAAGATCGTGGTCTGGCACCCGGTAGCTTGGTAGAAGGAGCCGTACTCCATAGCAACCTTGGAACCGCCGATGATCACGCAGCTGGTCGGTTCGTAGTCGAGGCCAGGGTCGATCAGCGACGCGAAGTCGTACACGCCGGCTTTGTCCAGGCCCGCGATCTCCGGCGGGAAATATGTCCGCGTGCCGGTGGCGAGCACGAGGAAGTCGGCAGTGAATCGCTCCCCATTGACCTCGACGGTGTTCTTGTCGACGACGATTGCTTCGGCGTTCAGAATGTATTCCATGCCGAGCTGCTCTTTGCTCTGCCAGTTCATGAAGGCATGCGCGTTGTTGCGCCCCTTCTTGAACAGTGTGATCAAATCAACGATCGAGGCGCGTTCCTCTTCGAACTTGGGGAACCACAACGTATCTGAGTTCCACCGCATGTAGTCCATCTCACGCGCCGCTTCTGAGAACAGATGGTGCGGAACGCAGGCCTGGTGTGGGCAGGAACCACCCAAAAACGGCCACTTGTCGATCACCAGTTGGCGTAGTCCGCGAGCCTGTGCGTACGCGGAGCCGAACCGGCCACCCGCGCCACCCCCGACAAAAATGACGTCGAACTTTGTGCCCTTATCACGCCGAACGTTGTCCAACGGGCCGGTGACATTCCCCGTTTCGGCCTCGTGAATCAAATTCTCCCACTCGCCCATGCTGAGTGTGGTGTCCACCAAATCCATCTGAAGCCTTCCTTTTCGTTACCTTGGGCGCTCGGAGATCACCGAGCGTGTAGTTACAGCATCGCGGCGTGCGGCCAATGCGAACATGTCCTAGCGGGACGAAGAACCCTCGGTTTCTGGTCCACCATGCGTGGGCGTGCCGGGTGGAGGCCAGCGGCACGAGGCGAGGGTTTGCCTTTGGTGCACCACTCCCCAGACATAGCCCGATCAATCCCGCTCATCGACTGTGAAACCACCGGTGTTCAGCTGGGCACTGTCTGAGTGGCCGGGGTGAACGCGTCATAGTAGATATTGCGCTGGCGCACACCGCGTTCGAGGAGAAGGGGGGTGGCTCCATCGATCATCGGCGGTGGACCGCATAGATAGACGTCATGCGCCAGGGTGGTGTGACGCCGCAAGATCGCATCGATGACCATCCCCGTCTCCCCTGTCCAATTCGGCGACCACGATTCCGAGAGCACTGGTACGAACTCGAAATCGGGTAGCCGGCAACCGATGTCGGTGATGTCGTCGAGGGCGTAGAGATGGCCCTCGCTGCGTGCGCCGAAATACAGCGTGACGCTGCGATCCGACCCCTTGGCGGCAAGGTCTCGCAGCATCGACAACAGCGGCGCCAGTCCGGATCCGCCGGCGATCATGATGATCGGCCGGTGCGACAGGTGGACCTTCAGGCTGCCGTACGGTCCGAACAGTCGTATAGGTGTGCCCAGATCCGCGTCGCGCAGAAACCGGGCAAACAATCCGTCCGTATACTGCTTGCAGATCAGCTCGACGACCGAGGAGTCCGCCGGACAGTTCGCTAGGGAAAAGGTCCGTAATAGTCCAGTCCCTGGCACCTCAACGTTCACGAATTGCCCTGCAGTGAAAGCAATTTCGTCGTCACCCAGGTCCAGCCGAACACGGGCGATGTCGCCGGCGACTACCTCGAATCTTCCCAAGACCGCGTCATATCCACGTGACGTGTCGCCGGAGAAAAACTCGTCCTCCGTCAGACCACTGGTCTCAACGTCGATGACGCACGGCTCGAGAGGGATGCTGGAACAGGGCAGGATCAAGTCGTTGGCCTGGTCCTCGGCGGACAAGGCGAATGTCGGCCCCTGTTCGGCGACATCACCGTCGACTAGTCGAACCTTGCACGTTCCGCATCCGCCATGCTTGCACCCATACTTCAGCAATAGACCGTTGCGCAATGCACCCTCTAGGAGGGTTTCGCCGTCCTCGCACACAAACTCGTGAGAGAACGGCTCCACCTTGATCGACGCCATCAGAGAGTCAGCACGGGGTTCTTCACTTCGTACCCCAATCGTCGAATATCGTCGATGGTCCAGTAGCGATCCATCTTCAACAAGGGCTGGCCTATCAGCGTCTTGCCGTCCGGCCGAAGAAGCCCTATGTCGAGGATGACGTCGGCGAGGTCCCAACCGTCATAGCGTTCCCACAGTTGCTTGCGATCCTTATAGGCATCGGGCCATTTGCTGAAGATCCATTCGCATCCTTCGCTGCACAGCGCGTAATTCTTGCCGTTCAGCTCTATAATCCTGACCGAGTTGATGTCCAGCCGCGGAACCACGCAGGGCGTCTGACACACCTGGCACATCGGCGGCAGGCCAGGCAATTCCTGGAGCATGATGTGGCCGCCGGCCGGGTCAGCCAACTCCTTGTAGCCCTCCCAATAGCCCTGGTAAGCCGCCGACCATCCCGGATAGTTCGCCTCGAACCACTCGAAGTCTTTTGGCCCCATGGCGTCCGAGCGCCAGAAGTTCAGCGGCCACGTCGCCGAAAGCACTTGCCCGATGGTGTGATGGGTCCAGGTGACCTCGTCAGCGGCAGCAGCCAGGCGAGTGGGCGGGGTGAGCCCAAATTCCCCGAGGCGATCCACGAAGCCGCCGATGAAGTCGTCAACGACCCATTCATTCCACTGGTCTTTGTAGTTCCACGCCCGGTCGTGGGCACCGTACTCCGAGGCCCAGCCGATCGCGGCGTCCAACGCTTTGTGCCCATGCCAGAAGTGTCGCTCCAATGTCTCGTTGACCAGCGCGACGTTGTCCGGCTCGCCCAGCAGCGCCATGACCGCGCCGTACCCGTTGGCCATATGTCGCGCCTCGTCGGATTGAATAGACAGCATCGTGGTGGCCAGCGCGTTGTCGCCGTTTCGCACGGCCACCTGCGGCATCGCGACCAGCAGAATGTTGGTGAACGCTGTCTCCACCACGATGTTGAGATCGATCACGCAGTCCAGGGGGTCGCCGGTGTTGAAATGCTGGAACTCTCCGATGGACAGCAGACCGGCGGGGTGCTGATAAAGGCCCACCTGGCCGATGTCGAATCCAGCGGGATCGGGGTAATGCTTGACATAGAAGTTTCGCAGCGCCATCTCCAGCTGCGCATGCCTTACTTCGTCGAGCATTTGCGCGGCATATCCTTGGCGCATCTCCTGGTTGTTGATCGCCGAAATGATCATTCCACATGCGCCGACAGCCTGATACTCGGCGTTGGTTAGGATTGGCAGAATCATCTTCATCAATTCGACGAAGCGCGGCTCCATTTTGGTCGCCTCACGGGTGCGGATCGCGCCGTCGAGAAAACCATGAGTACGGTCATCCTTTTCCGCCTCCATTTTCATGTAATCACGGACAAGCAGGCGAAACGGGTCTTTTCCTTTCTTGGGCAGCTTGTATTTTGTCTCGAACTTGGGCCGCTGCTCCACGGAGGTGAAGTCCCAGTCGTAAGCTTTGGTCTTCTCGTGAAGTTGGGTTGCGTTGGACGCCATGGTTATTGCCTTTCGGTAGCAAACGAGGAAGTGGGTTGAGAAATCGTCAGTCGCGGATCGGATCGGAATAAAGGTCCACGCGGCCGTCGCCGACCACGATCCGGCCGTAGTAGCTGCTCATGTTGACAAGAAAAATGTCGGTGTCGATTTCGCGACCGGCGATTTCGGACAGCTTGTCCATGTCGAAAGTCAATTGTTCATCGCGTTCTATCTTGTAGAAGCAATCACGGAAGTCGATGGTCGCATCAGGCTGGGTGTCGCTGATCAGCTCGACAGCGGCCTCCGTGTCACTACTACTCATCAACGAGATGCCGACTTTGCGGTTCTTGGTTTTCGTCGCCGGCCCAACCTGATCATTAATACTCATATCTCTACTCCTATGCCTTCGGCAACAATGCGTTGGTTTGCCAACGCGCGGTTGAGTGCGCTCTCGCAGCCGTCCTCATCAAGCCCAGTGGCGGCGAGGACCGGCAGGAAGCAACGTGCGGCGACGTCGCATCTCGTTTGCCATTGGCCAATCCAGCGGCGGATTACCGCGTGATTTTCCTGCCCATGGACACCGTCGGTGGTGACGAGTCGAACCAGCGCTTGCACCGATTTGATGTGACGGTCGGTGTCTTGGAGAGCGGGAGCCAGAACCGTGGGAGTGGCACGGTCACCAAACAACGCGGCGCGCCGGCTGAAGAGCTCGGACTTGGCCAAGTAGCCAACCAGCGGCTCAAATACCAGCGTGCTGGCAACAAGGACCTCCATCCAGTCCTCACTTGTCGCGATGGCTTCGACGATTTCTCGAATCGGAACAAGCGTCGAGTCGCTCATCCAGGCCTCCCGGGCGCTGGAATCGCTAAAGCCTGTCGAGTCCTCATGCAGCAAGTCGAGGTGGTGGACGATGTCTTGGAGAAGACGCATCCGGTCCACCGCCTGGAAGACGATGCTGAACTGCACCGTATCCGACATCGCCTGTCGTACAGCGTAAGCCAGGCTCAAGAACAGTCCGTACTCGACGAAAGGCCACGCCGCATAGGTGCGCCCGAGGATGTCGTCGGACCAGGCGGTACTGACCATCGTTCGAGAGTCCGCGGTCAGCACCGGCAATAGTCGCGTCAGTGCCTGCTGGTCCTGATTTGTGGTACTGACGTACGGGCGCTGCCACACATGCGCTGGATCACGGTAATCTGGCCACGCCGACGAGCGCACTGCACTGGACTCCTCGACCCATGGTGCCCGGCCGTCGTCGAATCGCACCGGCCAGTCAACGTGCAACCAACGGTCGGGAGTCGACTGCAGACCCACGGTGTATAACTCGTACTCCGTGGGCCGGCGCTTTGCTGGAACAAACCATGTGAATGTGCGGTTGCCTTCGAGCTCGTCGGGAGCCACCACCTGCTGTGTCGCCACTCAAATCCTCCACCGGTCGCGATATGGGCTGTTGACCTAACTGCCAGAGGCGACGCTAGCGACGAATGCAGACCGAAGCCTCTCCCTAATCGGATAGAATCCGCCAACCGCGTCCCGATCGGTTGCTCCCATTTGCGGCCTACGTGTACATGTAGATCTGAGAGTTCAGGAGTGTCATGGCCGACATACCGACAGCAGTCAACTGGCCGGATCTGATCACCGAGTTACTTGCCGAAGGCCCGGCATGTGTCCGGTCGACGGATATGACATTGACCATGGCCGCAGAAGTCAGCGCCGCCGAAAGCGTCGTTCTTGTCGAATGGGTGCGCGGCAGGCCCAGCGTCCTGCACGCGGTCGGCGATCCGGTGCCGCTGTTCTACCGACCGTCCGCAGATGCCACCCACTTGGCCGGCCGACCAATCTCGATGGTCGGTCTGGACGCACACCGGGACCTGTTGGCGGTCAGGCCAACCGGTGCACCACCGTTCTCGACATCCGACCTGTCAGCGCTTCGGGCGGTCGCAGCGCTGCTGGCGCATTCACAATCCGTCGGACGCAAAGAGGCCGCCGAAGCGCTGTATCAACTCAGCTTGGATGTGGTCGGCACCCTCGACCTCGACCGAGTCCTGCTCTCCACCGCCACCGCCGCGAGCCGGTTACTGCAGTCCGAAGTCGCCGGCGTCTTTCTGGTCCATGGACAGGGCGACAACCAAGAGCTCCGCATGCAATGCGCTATCGGTAACCGCACCGTGGAGACGGCGCGATTGCGCATCCCCCGCGGACACGGGATCGCGGGCAAAGTACTCCAATGCGGCGCGCCGGTGCGAGTAGACGATTATGCAACCACCTCCACGATCAGCCTGGAGTATTTACCGACGGCACTGGCGGAAGGCACCCAATCAGGGCTCGGCGTGCCGATGCACAACACCTCCGGCGACATCATTGGTGTGTTGGCGGTCTGGCGGCGGCGACCGTCGGTGTTCTCCGACGAGGACGAGGAGTTCCTGATCTCGCTGGCCGGACTCGCCGCGATCGGTGTCGCCAACGCTCGCGGGCGGTGTTCAGGTTTAGAACCTCACACCACGCTGCGGGGGGGTTGACAACGGCGCCCCACCGACCTATATAGGTATATAGGTGTATATGCGAACCGGCAAGGGATACAAGATGGCTGCAGACACAGACGCAATGGTCCTGCGCTCGTTTCATCTGCCACAGAGCACAGATGACGAACTGCGGGCACTTGCCTTCGTCTTACGGTGCTCGAAAGCTGACCTGATTCGGTTCTTCATAAACGGGGGCTTGGAGCAGCTGGCTGACCGCTACGGGTCGGACTGGGGACGCTGGACGCCTGAGGATCGGGCGGTTGTCGCCAAAGAACTGCAAGCCCGTGGCTCGTCGGACTCGGTCAACCGAGGTCTGAGAAACGACCTTGCCCGAGCGGCTCAGGCTTCGGTGTAGGTCTCGCGGCGGTCGCCGCGTCGGGCCGACCTGTAAGGCGCATACCAGTGTTTACCGCGTTTGACGTGGTTCTGTGAAATTCCTACAGGCATTCCAAGTGGCAGTTCCGACACGCGCGCGCAGATACGCCGACGCTGATATTCACGAGGCACAACAAAACTGTCGTGCTGGCTCGTCCAGAGTCATTGCGCCACTGGCGTTTAGAGTTTGACGTGCCCGCCTGGGTGGCGCGGTACATCGTGCTCCGGCAGAAATACCGCGGATGAGCACGCTGCGATCGTCGGTCCGTAGCGACTGGGTGACGCTCCTCGGACCGCCACGCGCATTCTTCAAGGTTGGCGCTCGCGGCGGTTATTCGATGCCGCCGCAAGGCGTTTCAGATATTCCTGCCGTGGACACTCCAAGGCATCAATGACCTTGGCGCGCATATCGTTAAAAGGATCAGAACCGGTGAAGTGGAAACTGCACGCACCTTGCTCGCGGGCCTCGGACTTCGACTGTGCTAAGACAGTCATCCAATCGGCCTGCGCGCAGTCCTTGCGCACAACATACGTGGCGTGCTCGCCGGCCAGCGGACTGATCGCGACAGCATGGTCTTCAACATTGTTGGCGCTCTTGATGGTTAAGACCACATAGTCGTTGTCAAACCCGCTGGACGAGGCGGCCCCTTCATGCCACTGACAGCGGTCCGCGCCGAAGTACTTCTCGATGTCCTCCAAGACCGTGACCCGCTGTACATCGACCTGGCGGCCGCGGTAACGCCCAGAGGACCGCAAACCGTCGAGAAACGTTCGTAGCTGCTCGCCGCGGGGCAGTATCGCGAAGGGCAGCGCCTCGTTCGCCCGGCGTAGAGGCCTCACGGTCGAGGCGATGTCGCGGAATTGCCGCAGGAAGCCATTCCGGCCCGCGTGCAGAGCGACCAGTTCGGCATGCGCTCGGCGGAAAAATTGGCCTAGCCTCGATCTTTCGTGAGTGAGTCGATTATGGTGGGTTTGTTCGGCGCGTAATGCACGGAAGTGCCTGTCCAGCAAGGGAAGATGGGCTTGTCGAAGGTCCATTTGCCCAAGTAGCTGAAAGGCACTCCGTAGGTGAAGCGTAACCGTTGTGGTCGGATTGGTGTCGAATCGGGCGGCGAGTCGTTGATTTCATCGGCCGGGGCGGCGCTGTTGTTGAAGTCTGCCCAGGTCAGCGGCCTGGACAGGGAGCTCTCGCGGGTGTTGAGTCCGTGGCGAGCGGCGCGATCGCTGCATGATCCGGGCAAGACAGTGCTGGATTTGGCGGTGACGATCGCACTCGGTGGTGATTGCCTGGCCGACGCCGCGGTGGTGCGCGCCCAGCCCGAGTTGTTCGGCGCGGTAGCTTCTGACCCTACGATCAGCCGACTCATCGACACTCTGGGTGCGGACTCAGCGGCGGTGATCACCGCGATCCGCTCGGCGCGGGCTGCTGCGCGAGCCGCAGTCTGGGGACACCGCTCGCCGCTGCCGGCGGTGGGTTCGGTGGTGGTGGATCTGGATGCCACGCTGATCGGCGCGCATTCGGAGAAGGAAGGCGCAACGCCGAACTTCAAGCGGGGTTTCGGGTTTCATCCTTTATTGGCCTTCGTTGACCACGGCGCCGGGGGCACCGGAGAACCATTGGTCGCCATGCTGCGCCCCGGACGGGCCAACGCCAACACCGCCGCCGATCAGATCGCGGTGCTCGATGCCGCGCTGGACCAGCTCCCTGCCCAGCTGCGATCTCGGGTACTGGTGCGCGGGGACTCCGGCTCGGGGGTGCAATCGCTGCTGTGGCACATCCACGACCTGGGGTTGACCTACTCGGTCGGATTCTCGGCGCGTCAACCCGTGCAGGACGCGTTGGCCGCGCTGCCCAAGCAAGCCTGGCGGGCCGCCCTCGATCCCGACGGTGATCGGCGCGAGGGTGCCCAGGTCGCCGAGCTGACCCGGTGGATGCCGGCGACGTTGATCGGGTGGCCGCCGCGGATGCGCCTCATCGCCCGCCGCGAACGCCCCCACCCCGGCGCCCAGTTGCACATCACCGACGCCGATGGGTGGCGCATCACCGTGTTCGCCACCAACACCGTCGGCGGGCGCATCGCCGAGCTGGAGGTTCGTCATCGGCTGCGCGCCCGCGCCGAGGACCGCATCCGCGGACTCAAAGACACCGGCATGGCCAACCTGCCCCTACAGGCGTTCGCCAAGAACCAGATCTGGCTCGAACTAGCCTGTCTGGCCTACGAATTGCTCACCTGGACCCAACTGCTGGCGTTCCACGATAAGCCCGCCCGAGCGTGGGAACCCAAACGCCTGCGACTGCGGCTATTGGCCGTCGCCGCGCGGCTGATCACCACCGGCCGCCGCCGCATCCTGCGTCTGTCGAAGCGATGGCCCTGGGCCGACCTGGTCACCAGCGGACATCAACGCCTCGCAGCAATCGCCTGACACCGACCCACAGCACCTACGACCAAGCACCCACAGGAGAGCCGGCGACACAGCGCCGGAAACCAACCACGGTCAAACACCCCCGGCCACCAGACAAGCTCAGACACCCCGTTCCGAGCTCACTCACGAAAGATCGAGGCTAGCGGTACTTCATCGACGCGCAAGAGCGTTTCGACATTGTCGATGAGCCCGTTGAGCCGCGCTATGGCCGACTCCAGCAGCACATTGGTCTCCACCAGTTGATCAGGTGCTGGAGGGCGAATCCGGTCGAGCATGTTCCACAGCCGGTGGTCGCAGTCCGGGCTCGCGATGACCAGGACGACAGCAAGTCGCAGAAAGTCGAGCCCGGCCCTGACATGGCGCAACTCATCGGTTGCTGAGCGTCCGATGTCGTCGGCGTCGATGAGGTCGCTGAATTTTGCATGGAGTATTCGCTTCGCCAGGGCCGGCTGTTCGAGAACAGGCCCACAGGCGCTGATGATCTGGCTGACGAGCAGCGTCTGGGTATCGACGACTTCTGCCATGACAGCCAGGTCGCGATGAACCGTTCGTGCAGACGAGTCGGTGTAGGCGCGGCGGTGGTCCGCGGAGTACCGCCATGCAAGATAGCCGTAGCCGCCCGCGTCGTCGCGGATGAAGTCCGCCACACACGACCGCACTTCGTCCCGATCGTGTTGGCCGGCACCGATATTCAGGATAAGGTCGATGACGCTTTCGGTGTTCACAACATCGACGTGTGGGGGAAGGCTGTCGGTTCGTGGGCGAGGGCGGCTGACCTGGCCCGGGGCGATGGCCGATCCTGAGGGGTCCGCGCTAGCGTCGTCCCTTGGGCGGCCCGCGAAAGGTGGCGTCGGCCCATCACCTTTGCGGGAAAAGGGCCGCCTGGCTACATACTTGCCGGGGTGACGGGCGAAGTCTTCCTGCACGACATCGAGTAGCGCTTGCCGCGAAACCGAGTATTCGGCTCCACATTCGGAATACAGCCGATCGATCGCCGCTTCGTCCTGACCAGAGGCGCAAGCCTGCCGAAAGCGCCTACACACTCTGGCCGCCTCGGACGGAGTCAGACTGCGGCGTACAGATGGTGAGCCGCCGGCCAGTGGAGCTGCTGGGTTGACCGTGCGCGTTGTGACCGGATTCGTTGACACCCGTGACTTGACATCGGCGTCGCGGCTGCCGGCGCGGTGGGGCTTGCCCCGATACGACTCGCGTAGGCGGCGTGCGACCGGGGCCTCTACAGTGCTGCTTGCTGACTTCACGAACTCGCCCTGTTCGGACAGCCGCGCCAACACATCCTTGGCCGTAACGCCCAGCTCCTTGGCCAGCTCGTGCACCCGAGCCTTACCGCCCACCGGCCACCTCCCGATCTGCCCATCATTTGCTGGCTGCATATCCGACGCTACTACTGGGGTAGCGATATCGGTTGCAACGTCGCTGCGCCGCGCCCGGAACCATCCTGTTCGCCTGTTCATCGCCCGACCACAGCGACATCGGCCCCGGCCAGCACCAATTGGTCGAACACAGAATGTTCGGTTAGCTGCTAATGAGGTTGGCGGTGGCGTCCGGCGTGCGGAAATCGATCGCCTCCCAAAACCGTTGCGCCGCTGATGTTTAGAGTTCGAGTCCGTGGTCATGGTTGCGGGTGTGTTCGTGGGTGTGGGTGCGTAGGCGGGGTTTGTATTGGGTTTGGTAGGTGTCGCGCAGGGTGTCGCGGCGTGCGAGTAGGTCGGCGGCGTCGCGGTCTTCGGTGGTGACCGGCTGGTGTTCGGCCAGGTGGGTGCGGGCGCGGTCGAGGGCGGTGGCGCGGTCGGTGTCGGGGGTGCCGAGTTTCTGCGCCCAGGGCAGGTTGTCGGCCAGGGCGTCGATGAGGCTGTGGGCGGGGGTGCGGCCCTCGGTGGGGGTATGCACCAGCAGCAGTTTGGTGTTGGTGCGGCCGGCGTGCTCGGTGAAGTAGCGCAGCGCGGCGGGGTCGAGGTGGTCGGCGTCGTCGATGACGAGCAGGTTGCCGGGGGGAATGGTCCACTGGCCGTCGTCGATTCGGGCGCGGGTGGTTTCCGGGTCGGTGGAGCGCCCCGCGTAGGGGTGGTGTTCGGCGAAGGCGGTCGCGGTTTCGGTGGCCGGCATGGCGAGCACGTTCCTACCTTTGCCGGTGACCGCGGCGCTGATCGCGGAGAGGACGGCGTGCTTGTCGGCGTCGGCGCCCAGGGTGAGCACGTGCACGGATTGCATGCTGGCGGTGATCGTTTCCACCACGGCGCGGGCCGGTTCGTCCAGCTCCTGCCAGGTGCGATCGCCGGCCGGGGGCGGGTACACCGTGGCCGGGGACCGGGCACCAGCTGCCTCCACGAAATCCACCTCAGCACGCAACACCATCAGATCGCGTTCGGTGGTCACCGATGCCCAACGGGCCTGCTCGCGCTCGCGGGCAGGGCTCTCGGCGAAGGTGCGGGCGGTGCGCGCCTCAGCCCGGCTGAGCTGGTTGTCCAGGTCGCGGGCTTCGGCCCGGGCGGCGTTGAGTGCGGCGATGTCGGCATGCACGGCCACCGCCCGGCGCGCTTCGATGTCCTCAGCGGTGACGACGCGATCGGGTCCACCGGCTACCGCGTGCAGACCTGCGGTGGCGGCGTCGCGTTCGGCGCGGGCCCGCACGACCGCCAATCCAAGGTCGGCGGCGTCGGCGGCGAGATCGCCGCGACGCTCGCGGTAGGCCTGGGCAAGGTCCTGGTCGTCTTCACTCTCGGCGCGGGTGATGAGCTGCTCCAGCTGGGTGATGCGGTACTGCTGGCCCTCGTAGGCCGATTCGGCGGCCACCCAGTCAGCGTGGGCGTGCGCCACGTCATGTTGGTAGGGGCGCTGTTCGACGTGGCGGCGGTGGAGCGCGATGAGTTCGGCGGCGGCGGCCTGTTCGGCCGGGCCGCCGCGCTCGGAGAGCACCGCATCGGCCAGTGCCCGAAGGCGGGCCTTGGCGTCTGCGTAGCGGGCTCGCAGCTCGGTGATGTCGATGTCGAGGTCCGGGGTGACCGATGGGCGTTCGGTGAGCAGGGAGTAGAAGTCCAGATCGCCGAGACTGTCGTCGAATTCGGAGTCGTACCCCAGGTAGTCGTCCTCGCCCGGGTCGCCGTGTTGGTCCAGGTCGAGGGGGTGGTGCGGCGGCTCGTGCAGCGACTGTCCGAGGCCGTCGGCGGGGTGGGGGATGTCGGTGTCGATGTCGGCGGCGTAGTGGGTGAGCAGTTCGACGCGATAGGTGAGGACACGGGCATATTCGTCGGGGCGGATCGCGTCGTCGGTGAGCGCGTCGAGCAGATATTCGGCGGCCGCGGCGAGCAGGTCGGCCGGCGGCCAGTCCGAGGCGTTGACCGCGGCGACCAGCGCGGGCCAGGCCGGGTCACCGGTGATCGTTTCGGCAGCCGTGCTGCCCAGGATGCGGTGCAGTTCCGCCGTCCACGGCGGCCGTAACCGCTCGTTGGCGGTGTCGAGCATCGCCGGGGCCAGGGTGCCGGCCAGCCGCCACCACAAGGCGGCGGCGGGCAGTTCGTCGGGCAGCGCGCCGTGGCGGGCCATCGCGTCGTCGATGAGCGCGGTTACGTCGGCGCCAGCGCGGGCGGCTTGGTTGAGGTGGGTGGCCAGTCGGGGCCAGAACGGGTCGGCGGTGATATTGGGGTCGATGTTCTCGGCCAGGGTGCGCCACCGCTTGGCGCCGTGTCCGCCGCTGACTAGTGCGGCGTCCAGGCGCTGGTGCAGCAGGGCCTGGAAGGACGCGGAGCGGTTGGCGTGCTGGGTGGGTCCGGTGATGCGGGTGTCGGCGGGGTCGACGTTGTGGGCGGCGCGGAAGACGGCGATTTCGGCGAGCAGTCCGGGTCGTTGTCCGGCCAGCGGCCGGGCCCACACTGGCGCGGTGGCCAGGGTCCAGGCGCGGGCCTGTTCGCGGATCTGCTCGGCGATCTCGTCGACGAGCTGCGCACGTGCGGACAGGTAGCGCGCCCACGCCGAACCGTCTTGTAACGCGGTGGGAATGGAGGGCAGCCAGCGAAGCGGGCCGACGATATCCAGGGCGGAGTTGTCGGGGGTCGGCAGGCGCCAATCCAGCACGGCGGCGGGATCGCTGGCATTACCGAGCGGGCGTTGCGCGGCGTGCGCCAGTGCTTCGTGCGGGTCGTGGCCGTCGAGGGCCAGCAGGGCCAGGTTGCGCCGCAGTACCGGCCACGCTTCGGCGTTGGTGATGTCGGCACGCAGGGCGGTGGCCGCGGCGTCGATGCGGGCCATGGTGTCGGTGCCGGCGAGCTGCTCGGCGGCACTCGACAGGGCGTCGGTGTACATGTCGGCCGCCCGCGCCAGCCGGGTGAACGGGCCGGCGTCGGCGCGCTGCACGCCGTGTGCGGAAATCTGTGCGCCGTCGCGGCACAGGATGCCCGCGAGGATGTCCACCGCGGTCGGCGGGTGGGTGGCTTTGGGGGTGAGGATGGCGTGTGGGTCGGCCTCGCTGGTGGAGAAGTAGATGTGGTTTTCGGCCTTGCCGCGGGTGAGTGCGACGTAGAGCTGTTGACGTGTCATCGAGTCGGTGCCGACGACGTGGCATTCGTGGCGGGCGGTCCAGCCTTGGGCGCCGTTGATGGTGCGCGCGTAGCCGAGGGTGGTGTTGGTGGCGACGTAGCGGGCGGGCAGGCGAATGACGGATTCGGTGTCGTCGCCGGTGAGTCGGGATACCGAAATCCGGCCTCGGCTGTCGATGTCTGTGATGATCCAGAGCTGTCCGTTTTTGACCCATCCGCCGCTGGGCAGGCGTAGCCAGCGGGCGTTGTCGCGGGTCAGGATTCGGTCCCCGACGCTGGCGGTCAGGCCATCGGAGAGGGTGACGGTGCGGGTGGTCTCCGGGTGGGGTTCTCGGCGCAGTCGGTCTAGCCGGGCGCGTTCGTTGAGTTCGGCGACCATCGGGTTGGTGGGCGCGATGAGCAGTGCGTCACGGCCTGCGGTGACCGCATCCGACCATGCTTGGTAGGCCATGTCGGCGGCGGCCCGCTGCGCCCCGACGTGAACGCGCCCGTGGTCGATGTAGAAGGCGATGCCGGTGGGGTCGCCGTCACGCAGGGCGAGGCTGGCCGCGCCTTCGGCGGCGCCGATGACGGGGTCGGTGAAGCGCACGACATCCGAGAGCGTCAGGGCTCCGTGCTCGGCCACAATCTCGCGTAGCACACCGCCTGCGGATACCGAGGCGAGCTGCTTGTCATCACCGATGCCACGCACACTGGCGCCGGTGGCGTTGGCCACGGCGGTGACCGCATCCAGGCCCGCGGTGGAGGCCATTCCGACCTCGTCGAGGATGATCAGCGTCTGTGGTCCGATGCTGTCGAACCACGCCCGCGCGGGGTCATCAGCGGCCGGTGGGGGTCCCCCTCCCAGGCCGGCCAGGTGCATCAGTTTGTCGATCGTGTCGGTGGGTGCGCGCAGGTCGGCGGCCAAGACTTCGGCCGCTGACGCGCTCGGCGCGAGACCGATGACGTTGCCTCCGTTGTTGACCCATGCGGCGGCCAGCGGGCCCATGGAGGTGGTCTTGCCGGTGCCGGCGGGGGCGATCGCGAACTGCATGCGGGCACCGGAGGTGGCCATCTCGCGCAGCAGGGTTTGTTGCCCGTCGTTGAGTTCCACACCGTGGGTGGCGTGGGCTTGCAGCAGCGCCAAGCCAATGCTGTCGTCATCGACGACATGGCCCCCGAACTGCCGTGCGGTGTGCAGGATTCGGCGCTCGGCGGCCAGGATCTCGGCGCTGGTGTAGACGGTGGTGTCGTGGCGGGTGTAGACGCTGGCGCCGTCGCGGCGGCGCAGCACGTGGGGTTCGTTCATGTCGGTGTCGGCGGTCGTCGTCAACGCGATGCTGTGGGTGCCCAACGCGGCGGCGATGATGCGTTCCGCCACCTGTGGCGTGTCGTGACAGTCGGTGTAGCGCAGTACCCGTGAGACCTCGGCGCGGACGTGGTTGATCTGCCATGTTGAGCGGGACGCGGAGACTGTGGTGATGACCGTGGCGGCCTGCTCGGCGACCCACTGTTCGGTGATGGTGACGCGTTCGCGTGGGGTCCGACCGGAGGTCAGCGCGGCGACCATGGCGTCCACTTGGCGGTGGCCTCCCAGGGCCTCGATGGCCTCGGTCCGCCACTGGTGGCGCTGCTCTGCCAACGACCGTGGTTCGTGCTTGGCGGCCCGGGTTTCCAGCGTCGCTTGCTGGGATAACGTGAGCATCTCCACCGTGCTCGGCTCACGGCCGTGGACCTGTTGAAAGTCCTTGGCGAGTTGCCCGACGCGGTGCTCGATGGCCGCCCGTCGCGAGGACCACACCTCGATCAGTTCGGCTGACATGCCGACGATTTCGCGGACCGGGCGCTTGCCCGGTTCGGGGGTGTCGTTGGCGAAGCTGACCCCGAGTTCGGCGATCAGATTGGCCTCGCACAACGTGTTGTAAAACTCCGATGCCGACACCTTGGCCTTGTAGAGCGGTTGGCCGTCCAGTGCCAGCCAGCGGGGGATGCCATCGGGGCCGATCGCTTGCACTTTGTTGCTCACCGCGACGTGGGTGTGCAGGTTCGGGTCCCCCGCGCGGGAGTCGCGGTGATCGAAGGCGGCGGCGATGAAACCGCCCGCTTCGACCTGGGCCACACCGTTGGTGCCCATGCGCGAGAAGCAGGCATGGGATTCGAGGAACGCCAGGGTGTCGGTGACCGCTTTGTGGTGGCAGTCTTCGATGGTTTTGGCGACGTCGCGCGGGGCCAGCGCCCACAGCGCGGAGACCGATTTGACCGGGGTGAACGTGAGGTCGTACCCGGCCACGGCGGTGGTGTCCAGGCGCGAGAGCCGGGCGATGAACCCGGTCAGTTCGCGCTCGTCGAGGTAGGCGCGGCCGTAGCGTTGCACGAACATTTCCGCGGCGACGGTGGTGCGGACTTCAGCGCGCACTTCCGGGTCGAGCGGGGCGTTGGTGGCGCGTCCGATGGTGTTGTTATAACTGCTGTAGGCGCCGCGCAGGCGGCGGGTGAAGTCGTTCTCGTTGGCCCCCAACCGGAATGGGCGACCGAGCTTGGCGGCAGCGTGCGCGCCGTCGACCCACACCCCGATTCCGGTGAGGTGTTCGGTGATCTTGGTGGCGTTGGGGTGCAACCCTTCACCGAACAGTGCCTTCATCTGATCTTCGGTGACTTCGGAGCCCTCGGGCACTCCCCAGAGTTGTTCGACGAGGGGGTTGGCGGGGTCGCGGCTGACCGGCCGCCCGAGTGCGCCCAGCCCGCTGCCGACCCAGCGGCCGGGGGTTTCGCCTTTGGAGGAGTAGTAGTCGGTGAGGCTGGCCCGGCCCAGGTCGGTGCCGTCGGCGACGGCGACCTGCCGGAGCAGGTAGGTGTACCCGTCTCCGGCGGTCAATTTGTGTAAGCCCATCACCGCGCGATCACCACCGAGAACGCTACGAACGGTGGGTGGTGTTTAGCACCGCCCCAAGATTCCCGCCGACCCGGGCCGTTACCGTTTCGTGACCTGAATGCACTAGGTGTGATGGGCTGAAAAGGGCGACCGGAGGTCGCTGGTGAGGGCGGGGTCGGTGGGGCGGCAGGTGGTCGGTAGGGGTCGATGTGATTGGCGACGTGGGGATCTGGTGAGAAAGGGTGTTGTGTGAGTGGTGTTGTTGGGGCGGTGCTGTAGCGGTGGTGGCGGTCTTAGGTTGAGCGCCATGACGAACAAAGTGTCGAAATCGAAGTCAGCGGTGCGGGCCGCCCGCGAAGCGGTGAAGGCCTCGCAGAAGGAGGTCCTGGAACGGGCCGCGCGCAACGCCGAGGACCTGGCGGTGTTCTTTTCCAGTCGGGAACGGCTGGACGCGGTGGAGGAGTGGCTGGAAGCCAAGACCGCCGGCCTGAAAGAGCAGGCCGAGGGTAAGCGCGCCGAGCATCGCCGCACGGCCGGCCTGGCGGTGATCGCGCTGCGTGATCGCGGGGAGACGCTGCGCGACATCAGCCGATTGACCGGGGCCAACGAGAAGGCTCTGCGGGAGCTGACCGCGTGTGCCAAATTGAGTGAGTCTGCCGTCGGCGATGCTTACGAGGCGGTTGGTGGCGCGTTGGAGGCGCAGGAGCGACTGTCTGTGGTCGATGACGCGGGCGAAGCGTTGCCCGGCAGCGGGCAGACACCGGCGCTTCGGATAGGCGAATCGTCAGCGACTGGTTAGCGTGACAGCACGGTGAGGACAGATCGGCGACACTCGCGACCACTACAGCTGGTGGTGGACCCAGTCCTTGATGCCGCCGAGATCGCGCGGTTCGAGGCCGCGGTGGTGCGCGGGCCCGGGCCCGAAGACTGCTGGTTGTTCACCTCAGCCATCGGTGGAGACGGGTACGGCCGATTGTGGGTGCGCCGCGACGGTCGCCGGATCATGTTGCGCTCCAACCGGTATGCGCTCGCGCTCGCCCGTGAGGGCGCGCCGTTGGAGCCGTGGGAACGCGCCCTGCACGGCTGCGATGTCCCACTGTGTGTCCGCCCGAGCGGCGCCGACGAGCTGGGCCGCCCGCGGCACGTGTACGCCGGAACGCAGCGCGACAACATGGAGCAGATGGGCCGGTCGGGCCGCGGCGGCGGCCGGGTGGCGGTGCGGCGCGGGAACGCGGGCCTGCTGGCGCGCCGGGAGCGGTCGATCGCGTTGCGTGAAGCGGTTCGCCACGGGTGGGACGCCGAGGCCGTCGCCGACGCGTTAGCGGTGGGCCACCCGACGCTGTGGTGAGCGTGGCCGTGCCGGCGCACGCCGGTGGTGAGGATGTGACCGCACGCCGCGACGCGGCCGGTACCGGGTGGGCACCGGCCGCGCGGGAGGCGTGGGAACCGCTGTTATCCGGCGGCGTAGGCGGCGAGTTCGAAGCGCTCGATAAGGCTCAGCGCAGTGTCCAGATCGGTGTCGGTCAAGGTGGTCGTGTCGGCGTCGATGGTGACCTGCCAGGTGTCGGCTCCGACGTTGGCGGCCAGGACGTAGGTGTGGCGGCCGTGGGCGGCGAACGTGTGGTCGGCCCGTCCGGCGAACATCAGTCCTGCGGCGCGAAAAGCGATGATGCGCGTGGTGGGCTGCTCGGCGTCAGGATCGGTGGTCGCTTCAACGGCGGCGAGGACGCGATCGTTGTCGGCTGTCCAGAGGACGATCCGGCGGGTGCTGTCGGTGCTGGCGACGAGCTGCAGTGCGCCGTAGGCGTGAATGTCGACGGTGTGTGTTCCCTTCGGTGCGTGGCCGATGAGGTCGGCCGCGTCCGACAGGAGGGCGGCGGCGAGGTCGAAGTTGTTGTCGGTCATGGTCGTTCTCCGTTTCAGAAGGTGTTGAGTGCGCCGGTTAGCGCTGGGGTGCGGGGGAATCGGGTGAGGGTGGGCCGTCAAGGGCGAAGAGTCCGGGGGTGGTGCCGGCGGATGTGCGGCCCGCGAGCGGCAGCGAGCTGATAGGGCCGCACATGTCCTCCGCCGCCGGCACCAGCGCCGGACGTCCCTTGACGGGTCGGGCCCCCGGCCGATTACGCTGCGACCCCTGCTAACGGCAAGAGGTGAGTGGCGCCAGGGAGCCCGCCCGCAGGGTGGGCTGTCCGTCGGTCGCACCTTGTGCGCCGGCGTCTACGGGGCCGGTGGCCGGCACAAAAATGGGGCCTCGCCGACCACTCGGTGGTGAGCAGTCGACGAGACCCCATGGTGGCGCGTTAGTGCGGCGGCAAGGCGTCGAGGATCAGCTGTGCGAGTTCCTCGCCATTGGGCAGCGGGAGCCGGTCGGCAGCGGCGCAGATCGCGTCGCATTCGGCCGACCCGCAGGCGCATTCGGTGTTGGTGGCGCTCTCGTCGGATTGCGCGCTGTCAAGGGCGTATCCGTCGACGGCGGCCGCGTCGACGATCCAGCGGGTGCGGTCATCGGAGAGCCTGAGGTACACGCGAACTGATTGTTCGATGTAGTGAGTGCCGTCCGGTTCGTAGGAGTAACGCGGGGTGTGTCCGTCGCGCCGCTGGGTGGGCTCGGGGTAGGTCATGATGTGGGTTCTTTCTGGGTGGCTGGTGAATGGGTGTGGCCGGCCACCTCGGGCGTGAGGCGGCCGGCCACGATGGGGTCGTGCGGGCTGGTTACTCGGTGGGCGGCTTGGCGGCGAGTTGGGCGAAGAGCTGGCGGATCTTGGCCGGCGGGAATGCGGTCTGGACCGCGGTGTCGAGCAGGGCGACCAGGGTGGTGTCGGGTCGGCCGGCGGCCACGGCGGTGGCGTGCGCCTCTTCCAGGGCGACGCTGGTGCGCACGGTGTCGTTGCCGCAGTAGAAGCACGCGGCGGCCAAGGCGAGCGCTTCGATGCGGGCATGGCCGCGCAGCTGTCGTGCCAGGCGGGTCCAGACAGCGGCGCCGGTCTCGGGGTGCGCGGTGCTGATGATGAGCAGGGCGTCACGGTGACTGACGTTGACGGTGATGAGCAGCCCGGCGTCGGCGGCCAGTTGTGGTGTGAGGGTGGCGGGGTCCTCGAAGGCCTCGGACATGCCGACGATGGTGTGGGTGATGAACTCGGGGGTGTCGGTTTCGGTGTCGGGGGCCGGGGCCTGTTCGGTGGGGGCGAACTCGGCGGCGATGTCGTCGCGGGTGTTGCGCACGATGCGGCCGTGCTCAACGGCCATCTGCAGGCCGATTTCGGAGGTCCGGTAGTCGACGGTGGCGCCTGCCTCGCCGGTGTCGATGTCGGTCCAGGTGTGTCCGGCGTCGATGCGCGGGGTGTGTAGCCGTTTGATGACGGTCGCGCCGCGGGCGGTGATGTGGCGCTGCAGGGCATCGAGGTGATCGCCGGCGTGAGCTTGATGCTCGCTCTCGGCGATGGCGACGAGCAGGACACGCCGGTGGGTGCCGTCGTCCTGCCGCAGGGGGAGCTCGTCGACGAATTGGAGCGCGAGGTGCAGGGGTGCGGTGCTGTCGTAGCGGGCAATCACGTACACCGTGCGCCGATCGCCGAGGTCGTCGAAGACGAGTCCCACGATGCTGTTGGTCGGGATGAATCCCAGCAGTGCGGGGATGGCGGCGATGATGTCGGTGTTGGAGCTCAGGTTGATACGCATGTTTCTTCTCCCGTTCGGGTGGTGTTGAGTGCGCCGGTTAGCGCTGGGGTTGGGGGGACCGGCAGGGTGGCGCGCGCAACCCCGAAGAGTCGGCGGCGAACGGAGCAGGGCTTTCGGCCCCGGGTCAATCCCCCGCGCGGCAGCGCCTGGGGATTGACCACGGTTGGGCCGAAAGGGTCACTTGGCCTGCGTAGTTCGGCGCGGGCGTGGGTTGCGCGTGACGGGTCCCTGTCGGTCATACTTAAGGCCCAGCTGAACGGTTAAAGGTGAGGGGCTACGGGTCGTCGGGCCGCAGTGGCCCGCTGACGGCGCCGCGCGCAGCGGGCCTGCGGTCATACTGGGCTGATGGAATCCGAACTGGTGCGCGCGCTCATCGAGGGTGGTGGACCGGCGGCGACGCGGTGTATGGCGTGGTTGGTCGACGGCGCAGCGGCTTTATCCGAGGCTCATGTCGAAGTGATGTGGCCAGCCGCGCCGGCGGAGTTGTGATCGCTCAGGTGAGGATGTCCAGGGCGGCGCGCAGGCTCGCGAAGCGACCGTAGCGGCGGCTGCTGTCGGCGCTGGCCTTCTCGCCCAGCCAGATCCCGATGATGTGGGCCTGGCCGTCGTCGTCGGTCACCCAGACGGGGCCGCCGGAATCTCCAGGGACGCTGGCGGGCATATCGGTGGTCATGAACTGTTCGTCGCCGTAGCGGTAGGCCACAGTGCCACAATGGGTTCGGCTGGAGACACCGAGACGACAAACGTCTTGGCCGACCTGCACGACCGGCGCCGGGCTATCGGTGGCGAAGCCGATGGTGCCGCTGGCGGGACGGCTGACGACGTCGGGACCGAAGTCGATAAGCCCGTAGTCGGGGCCGCCCGAACGGGGTGGGGCAACGACGGCGTTGATGAATCGCCCTGTGGCGCCGGAACTTTCTTCGATGACGTGTCCGGGCTCGTCTGCTTGGCAGTGACCGGCGGTGATGGCGTAAGCGTGGCCGTCGGTGCCGGTGTAGACGTATCCGGTGGTGCAAAAGGATGCTGAGCCGTCGTCGGTGACGTAGTCGATGCGGTCACCGGGGCTAATCGTGGGGGCCGTGGCCTGTGCGGCGGGGGCGTGGGGGATCAAGGAAACGCTCACAGCGATAGCGGTCGCAATAACCGTGGTCATCTTCATGGTGGGCAGGTTCCTTCTGGGTCGGTGACACCTATGGTGATCTGGCAATCAGGCCGAGCGAAGATGACGTTCGGCGCTGCGCTCGGCTCGGTTGTGCAGGGTTTCGATCCACGCGGCGGCTGGTGGCAGCGCCCGACAGCGGCCACACCAGCACGGTGGTCGACGGTGCCGTTGGTCCACGGCGCGTGGCACAGGATCATCGGGCACCGCCGGCGGCCAGCTTGGCGGCGGCTTCACTGCGGCGCCACAGATCAGCGAGTTCTTCGCGGATGAGACCAAATTGGTTGGTGAGCTCTGTACGGTCGATGTCGGTCTCCGCGAGCTGCTGCATGCGTTGGCCGAGGGTGCCGAAGGCACGGCGGTACGCGTCGTCGAGGACCTGGCGGGCCAAGCTGCTGGCCAGCGCGGCAGTGATGTTCTGGGTGTAGGCGTCGACGAGGTACAGCGCGAGCTGCTTGAACCGAGCGTCGGTGGGCGGCTCGTCGGGGCACCGGGCGTGGCGGGCGGAATGGCGCTTGCCGGCGGCCAGGACGCTGACCGGGTCGGGCTTTTCCTCGTCGTCGACCAGGCGGCGGATCAACTCGTAGGCCCAGCGGGCGACGGGCTTGGCGATCGCGGTGTCGGGCACGAGATCCAGCAGCGGCCGCGCCTCATCGGCCGACAGGTAGAGCAGAGCGCCGATGAACTGGTGTTCGGGCTGCCATTGCCGCACAACGCTTTCGGCGAGGAACGCATCGGCTTGCTCGGGGGTCTCGGCCAGTGAGTCGGCGCCGGGGACCAGGTGCAGGGTGTGGCGAAGGGCGGCGGTCATGACTCGGCAGCTCCCATCAAGTTGCTGGTAGTCGGGGCGACGGTCACCGTCGCAAGGATCGTGGCGGTGCCCACGCACCTCGGTGGGCGCCCGGCGGCGTCGAGCCGGACAAGGGCGATGACGGCCGGATTCGTTGCGCTGCAGAGCAGGTCGCTGGTGCGGTGGTCGCCGTGCAGGTAGACATCAGCCTGAATCGCGTAGTCGAGCAGTGCGCGGCCGGCCTGACCGGGATCGGCGTGGCAGGTTGTGCGCGCGCCCTCGTCGGTGGCGATCGTGAGCTGATACATGGCGGCTTACGGGATGTCTGGTGGGTTCAGGCGGCGGTCAGGCTTTTGAGCGCCTTGAGCCGGTCGGGCCGGAATCCGGCGAAGTGCTCGTTGGGCCCGGCGTACACGACGGGTGCCTGCAGGTACCCCAGGGACATGACGTAATCGCGAGCCTCGTCGTCGACGGACAGGTCGACTTTCTCGTAGGGGATGCCTTCTTTGTCGAGGATGATGAATACCGCGTTGCACTGCACGCAGGCGGGCTTTGTGTAAACCGTGATGACGTTCATATCCGTCTCCTTATCGGTGCTGATCATAGGTCCTATTCTATATTCCTTTTTAACGGTGAGCAACGCCTCTGCGAAATATTATTGGGCGAATTTGGCGTGTTTTGTATTGATTTTCACCGATGTCGTGCTATCGCCATTCTCCCACCTAGAGCGGCGCGTTGAGCGCGCGCCTGCCAGGTGGCACCGCTCGGTTGTTGTCATTACGCTGACCATTCTTTTGGCTCTTCTCGACGCATTATCAGCGACCGGAAAGAACACGCAGCGCATAGGTCCAGACGAAAATTTTCCTTTCCGCATTGGGCGTCCTTTAAGAACAGCAGCTGGAAACTTTTCGAGCCGTTTACGGCGGTCCCGTGGCCTTGCGCGCAGGTTCTTTCCGGTCAATGCTGGAATGTGCGAGAATCTCACGTCGCTGCCCTTTCCCGTCCGCCCGTCCGCGGCCGCCCGGTCTCAGGCGACCAGGGTCGGCGTGCCACCGGTTACCTGGGCGTACATCGCCTCGAATCCGGGGCGCTGTTTGTCGGCGATGGTGGTGCTGGGCGCCACCACGTAGAAATGCTCGGCCCAAGGCGCGACGGTGCCTCGCCGGTGACGCCATCCTCGGGTGATGCCGTCTGCAGTGGTTTCGATCTCGACGGGCAGGCGCGTCAGCGCCGCGTCCAGGGCGGCGACGGGTCCGGTGTGGACTTGGCGCACGCTGCGCGCGATCGCCGGGGTGGCGGCGCGGCGCGGGGTGGCAACCCGACGCACTTCGTAGAGGGCGTGCGGCTGCGCGGCGATGTGGGTGGTGAAGCGGTCCACGACCTCGGTGAGTCCAGCTGTCCGGACGAGGTCGATGAGGCGTCCTTGAGCGAGCAGGCTCTGGCGCGGGTTCAGGCACGCGGCGAGGTGTTCGAGGTACAGAGCGCGGGCTCCGGCGTGCGGGTCGCGGCGGCAGCGTTCGAGTGCGTCGGCGCGGCCGGCCTTGCTGGAGAACTGAAATGGGCAGTATGAGCAGGCTGATTTCTGCCAGCGCAGCCCGCTGACCTGGTGAAGGTAGTCCAGGGCGTCGGTTCGCGACCGTTGCCACTCGAGGAGGGGATAGACGCCTCGCCGGGTGGCGGTGTTGTAGGCCGTATCGCGCTGTGCGCGGCGTAGCTCTCCGGTTTCAAAGCCGAGGTAGTGCCGGAATGGCTGGCCGCCGGTGAGGGTGCCGATGATCGGGTCCAGGACAGCGCCTTTGGCGCGTAGCGAGCATCGACGGCTGCCGAGTTGGGGAACGGTCCCTGCGGCGAGCAGCTCGTCGGAGAGGGCATAGCCGCGGTCGGCGTAGAGGTGGGTCGGCTGGGTGCTGTCGTCGAAGACGCTGATGCCGGCACCGGCGGCGGTGGTGTTCAGGCGGGAGCGCCCGGCCTGCACCAGACGTACGCGGTAGCGGGCCAGCAAGCGCAGTACCACGTCCTGGGCATCGCGCAGGGTTGCGGCGTACTCGTCACCGGTGTGCGCGACGACGACCACCAGCTTGTCGAGACCGAACTCGCGGGTGGTCGGCTCGTGCAGCCAGCGCAGCAGGATGGCAGTCGTTATGTAAACAGTCAAGCTGTCGCAGAAGGAACGGTGTCGCAGGGCGGCGGCGCCTCGGTGGAACCTACCTCGGGATTCTCCAAGGGCGGGCCTGGTGTGAATGGCGATTTTCCAGCCGGCCCCTGGTGATCGCTGCGGAGTCGGAGCTCTGTTCGTCGGACTGATGCCAGTGGCCGAGCGTCGTCGCCGGCGCCGAAGTCCTCGCGTCAGCGCCTCTTCTCTTGGTGGTGGCGATGGTCGGTCAGACCGGCTCGGCCGATCAGAGCGGCAGCGACGAGCAGTGCAGCCCCTGCGGCGTAGACGGCGGTGATCCCTGCCGCATCAGCCAGCCACCCACCCAGCCCGAGGGAGGCCAGGCGGCCGAGTTGCCAGATCAGATCGAAGGCGGCGAAGACCCGGCCGCGTGCGGCGGGTGGGGTTTCGGCCTGCAGCAGCGAGTTGAAGGTGACTGCGCCGGCAGAGGTGCCCCCGCCGTAGCCGGCCAGGCTGCCCAACGCCACCACCGGGACGCGGACACTCGCAAGGACGGCATCTACGGCGGCGCGCAACAGATAGGGTCCGAAAATGAACGCGGGTTTGCGAGGATCGGTGATCAGCCGGGTCAGCAGTAACGGGCCTGCTGCGGCGCCCACGCCGATGCAGGCCAGCGCGATTCCGTATCCGGCGGGGCCCCTGCCCAGGCGCTCGCGGATCAACACAACCAGCAGGGCACTGGTCGCTCCGGCCGACAACGCCGCCAGGGCCTGACCAGCGGCCAAGGCTCGCAGCACCCGGTGCCCGGCCAGCACCCTGATGCCGTCTCGGGCCTGATGCCACCAGGCGGCACGGGCCGCATCGGCTGCCGGGCGCAGCAGGTGCAGGCGGGACAGCAGCAGCGCCGAGACGGCGAAGCTCGCTGCGTTCACCCAGAACGCCAGGCCATAGCCGACGGTCGCGACCACGGCACCCGCAGCCGGGGCGAGCACGATCTGGGAGAGCACCGCGGCGGTCCAGATCCCCGAGTTCCCGGCGATCAACTCCTCCTCGTTCACCAGCGCGGGCAGCGCGGCACTGGCGGCCGGATTGAACAACGCCGACGCTGCGGACATGGCGAACGCCACCGCGTAGATGCCCGGCACCGAGCCGGCGACCAGCGGTAGCCCCGCAGCCACCAGCACGCGCGCCAAGTCGGCAACCACCATGACCCGCACCGGCGAGAACCAGTCGACTGCCACCCCAGCGAACGGTGCCAGCAGCAGCACCGGGACGATCTCCGCGACGATCACCCCGGCCACACCGAGCCCGGAGCCGGTGCGGTCCCACACCAGCAGGCCCAACGCCACGGTGGCGAACGCGTCACCCCAGGCAGAAGCGGTGCGCGCCGCCCACAACCGGCGGTAACCAGGATGGGAGAACACCTGGCGCAGCCCGGTGCCCGCACGTCCTGGCTGGCCGCGGCTCAGCGGACTTTCTCCATGGTGTGCCCGCAGCAACAGGTGGGGTTGCGGTCGCGACCGTGGCCTGGGACGGCGCCCTTGGTGACGGTCATCTCACATCCGCGCTCCGGGTCCGGGCGCCGGTACACCTCGCACTCGACTATTGCCATGACCTGCGCCTCCCTTCGGTTTCCGGTCCTACACTGGAGACGCTAAAACCTTCACCCCAGGTGAAGGTCAAGGCGAGCGGCCGGGACGCGAAGGAGGCAGACGATGGCCCAGGCGATGACCGTCGGGCGGGCCGCCCAGGCGGCCGGGCTCACCCGTAAGGCCGTGCGCTTGTATGAGGAGCGCGGCCTGCTGCCGCCCGCCCAGCGCACTGCGGCCGGGTACCGCCTTTACAACCAGGACGACGTCGACACCCTCACCTTCATCCGCCGCGCCCGCGCCCTGGACCTCCCCCTGGACGACATCGGCACCATCCTCACCCTCCGCCGCGCCGGTCCCACCCCGTGCGGAGCCGTACGGGATCTACTCGACGCCCGGATCGCGGAGATCGACAACACCATTACCGAATTGCTGGCGCTGCGTGCGAGCCTCACCGCCAGTCGGGACACCGCCGTGGCAGCCGATACCGAGTCGGAACCGAACAGATCGATCTGCCCGATCATCGAACGGTGAAGTAGCCGCTCAAGGACCCTCATGTCTCACTGAACTCTTGATGGCCGCGTTGCGAACTGGCGGTAGCCGAGCCTTTGCGGAATGGCCACTCGTTGCGGCAAATGTCCAGTCAGACTGGGCCGACCGATCATCGGACGGCTGAGCGGCGTTCGATAAAAGACTGTGTTGTGCCAGACGCCGCCCCGCTGGGCGATGCGTTCGCGGATGCCGACGGTTCAGCAACCGGCGGCGTGGTGCGGGGCGATGCTTGCGCAATTCTCCGTGAAGATGGAGGCATGCAGAGTCCGCAGCCCTGCGTCGTCGACTGTGGTGGTTTGCTTCTACAGCAAGGCTTTGCCGCCTGCCGGACTCCCATGGGGACAATCCGGCCGCCTCGGGCTCGCATCGTAGAGGCCCGCGTGCCAGTTGGATCCCGGCAGGCAGGTCACCTGCTGCCGGGTCCTCCTACCTGGTCCGCATTTTCTTCGGGCTGTGGCCTGGGTGCGCAGCAGTCGTCGGCGGTGTCGGTGGTGGTGTGGCGGCGTTCGCGGCGGGTGAGGGTGGCGATCGCGGTGACGAGGATGAGGCCGAGTGCGGTGATGGCGATCGCAAGTTGGTGTCCGGTGATCCAGGCTGACACGGTGCCGACGACGCCGGTGAGTGCGCCGATGCCGGGGTGCCCGCCGAGTAGTTGTGGCAGCCAGTAAAGGAGTAGGTAGCCGCCGGAAAGGGCAAGCACGGCGCCGGTGATGCGGTTCATGTGGGGCAGCAGCCGTCGGAGGAACCGGTTGATCAGGCCGCTGGCGAATGCGGCGAATAGCGCGAGGGACAGCAGCAGGGTGGCGGAGCCGGCGGCGTAGGCGGCGAATACGACCAGGACGCCGGAGATGTTGGTGCTGGCCAGGGCTTGGGTGACGACCGCGAGCAGCACCGCGAGCGTGCAGGAGGCGGAGGCCAGTGCGTACCCGGCGCCGAAGGCCACCATGCCTCTGGGCCCCTGCCGCGGGGTGCCGGAACGGCGGGTGGGTAGCCGCAGCGGCAGGTGTCCGCCGGCGACCATGGCCAGGCCGCCCACGGCCAGGATCGCGCCGAGCGCGGCGGCCAGCCACGGGATGACACCGGTCAGGGAACGCAAGCCGAGGGCCAGTAGTAGTCCGATGGCGGTGAAGGTGCCGGCGAACCCGGCGGTCAGCGCGAGCCCGGCGCGCAGGCCACCGGCCAGCCGGGACAAAGCGCCGGGCCGCGCGTCCGCCTGGCCGTCGCCGGTGTCGACGGCGTAGGCGAGGAAGGCGGGCAGTACGGCGAAGCCGCAGGGGTTGACCGGGGCGAGCATCCCGGCGCCGAAGGCGAGCGCCAACAGCGGGCCGATCACGCGCTCACCTTGGCCAGTTCGGCACGGATCTGATCGGCGGTGGGCTCGACAGCGCGGAACACCGGTTTGCCGGAGGCGTCCAGCACGACGGCGGTGGACAGCTGAGTGACCTGGTAGGCGCTGATCAGGGTGGCGTTGCTGTCGCTGGCGTAGGCAAGGCTGGTGGCCTGGTTGGCGGTGAGGAAGTCTGTGATGTCCTGCTCGGTTTCGCCGGGGCCGATGTCGACGGCGACGAAGTTCGCCTTCGTGCCGACCGCCTGCTGGACCTGGGCGAGGGTGTGGGTGGCCGGACCGCAACCGCCGCACCCGACGGAGAAGAAGAACAGCACGCTGGGCCGCGAGCCGGGCACCGCGACCTGCACGCCCTGCAGGGTTCGGGCGGTGAACGCTCCCGCAGCGGCAGTGGTCCCGGCCTTTGCGCTGCCGTCGGCAGCGGGTGGGGACGCGGTCTGCTTGCTCGACGGGGAAAACGCCGAATACAGCACGACGGAGATCCCGACGACGGCGATAACGGTCAGCGCGATCGTGACGAGTCGTCGACGAGAGCGCGGCGCGGCAGGTCCGGTCGGGGCGGGTGCGTCAGGCATGGGTCAGGACTCCTGGTTGGGGTGGGAGGACTCGTGTGGCCGATCGGGCTGGTCGCGGGCGGGTGGCACGGGCGGGCAGCACGAGTTGTCTCGGGTGGCGCCGTGTCGGGTGACGCGCCGGCGCGCGAACCGCGTCACCGCGGCGAGGACCACCACGACGGCGGTGCCGATGACCCAGGGGTTGCCCAGTACCGAGCCCACCGCGCCAAGGGCTCCGGCGGCGATCAGCACCGGCAGGCCGCAACACACGATGGGGACCAGGAGGAAACCGGCGGCGGCGAGCGCGGTGCGCTTGCTCTCGGAGCCGGGGTTGGTCGACATGGAGGCGGTCTCCTCGGCTGGTCAGGCGTTCGGGGCGGTGATGCGCATGCACGCGGCGAGGGCGGCGGCGTTGTCCGCGGCCAGCGAGCGCGCCAGCAGCACCAGTTCCGCGACGCGGGGGTCGGTGACCCGGTAGTAGGCGAAGCGGCCTTGGCGGCGCAGCTGCACGTAGCCGCAGTCGGACAGGCAGGCCAAGTGACTGGACACCCGGCCCTGGGACAGGCCGATGTGCGTGACGCATTCGCCCACGGCGTGTTCCTCGTGCAGCAGGAACTCCAGCAGCCGCAGCCGGGCGGGGTCGCCGAGGGCGCGGAAGAATTTCGCCATCATCTCCACCCCGTTCGGCTCGGTGGGCAGCAGCGTGCTGCTGCGTTCGGAAGCGTCGGCCACGGTCGCCGTCCTCACATCGAGTGTCTGTCGTATCCGGATGTACGAATCTTAGGTTAGCATCTATGCATCCGGGAAGACGAATATGTCAGTGGGAGGAGATCGCTGGTGCGGTACGACTTGGCGGTGATCGGTTCGGGTGGGGGTGCGTTCGCGGCGGCGATCGCGGCCCGCGGCAAGGGCAAGAGCGTGGTGATGATCGAGCGCGGCACCGTTGGCGGGACGTGCGTCAACGTCGGCTGTGTGCCGTCGAAGGCACTGCTGGCCGCGGCCGAGGCCCGCCATGTGGCGCTGGACCAGCACTTTCCGGGGATTTCCACCAGCGCGGGCCCGGTGGACGCCGCCGCGCTGATCGGTGGCAAGGACACGCTGGTGGCAGGGTTGCGGGCGGAGAAGTACGTCGACCTGGCCGCCGAGTACGGGTGGGAGATCCTGCCCGGCGAGGCCCGGTTCATCGAGGGACCGGCGCTGGAGGTGAACCTGCATGACGGCGGCCACGTCCGGGTCGAGGCCGAGCACTACCTGATCGCCACCGGCTCCACCCCGCGTACCGACGGCCTCGACGGAGCCGACCGGGTGGACTACCTGACCTCGACCACCGCGATGGAGCAGACCGAACTGCCCGAGTCGTTGGTCGTCGTCGGCGGCGGCTACGTCGGGCTGGAGCAGGCGCAACTGTTCGCCCACCTCGGCGTCCGAGTGAGCATCGTGGGCCGATTCGCCCCGCACACCGAACCGGAACTCGCCGGCCTGCTGGCCGGGGTGTTCGCTGACGACGGCATCGCCGTGATCGCCGAGCGCGCCACTGAGGTTGAGGCCGATGGTTCGGGCGTCGTCGTCACCGCCGGTGGGCAGCGGGTGACTGGGCAGCGGCTGCTGCTCGCGACTGGGCGGAACCCGGTCACCGCCGGGCTCAATCTCGACGCGGTGGGCGTGAAGACCGGGCATCGCGGGGAGGTGGTCGTCGACGAGTATCTGCGCACCGACAACCCGCGCGTCTGGGCGGCCGGGGACGTCACCGGGCACCCGCAGTACGTCTACGTCGCCGGGGCCCATGGCAGCGTCGTGGTCGACAACGCCTTCGGCGACGCCGGGCGCACCCTGGACTACCATCACCTGCCCGCGGTCACCTTCACCACGCCCAGTCTCGCCTCCGCCGGGCTGACCGACGTCCAAGCGGTGGAGCAGGGCTACGCCTGTAAGTGCCGGGTGCTGCCGCTGGAGTACGTGCCGCGGGCGCTGGTCAACCGCGACACCCGCGGCGCGATCAAGCTCGTCGCCGAACAAGGCTCCGGGCGGCTGCTCGGCGCGCACGTGCTCGCCGCGGGCGCCGGGGACGTCATCGCCACCGCTGTCTATGCGCTGGCAAACCAGATGACGGTGCACGAGATGGCCGACCTGTGGTGCCCCTATCTGACGATGGCGGAGGGCATCAAACTCGCCGCCCAAACCTTCACCCGCGACGTGTCCAAACTCTCCTGCTGCGCCTCCTGAAACCCTGCTCTCGGAAGGACAATCCCGATGACGAATGACCTGGACACCGTGGTGTCCACTATGGATAGTGTCTTCTCCCGCCAGGACAGCCCGGCCGGATGGCTATGGCAGCCGCTGTTGCGGCAACTGGCCCGCGGCGAACCCCTCACGATTGCCGACCTCGCGGCCGCCACCGGCCGCGCCGGTGACGAGGTTGCGCAGGCGGTGGGCCGACTGCGCGACACCGAATACGACGACGCCGGACGGATCGTCGGCTACGGCATCACGCTGCGCCCGACCCCGCACCGTTTCACCGTCGACGGCCACCAGCTCTACACCTGGTGTGCCCTGGACACCCTCATCTTCCCCGCCACCCTCGGCCAATCCGCCCAGGTTGAATCCCCCTGCCACAGCACCGGTGCCCCGATACGGCTCACCGTCGAGCCCGACCGAGTCAGGGATGTCGAGCCCCAGACCGCGATGGTCTCCATCGTCACGCCTGACGACTTGGTCTCCGTACGGGCTTCCTTCTGCAACCACGTGCACTTCTTCGCCGACGCCGACGCCGCGGCGCCCTGGCTCGCTGAGCACCCCGGCGGATCGGTCCTCCCAGTCGCCGACGCTTATCAACTCGGCCGGCAGCTGGACGCCGCTCAATCCGAGGAGCCCGAGCCCGGCGGGTGCTGCTGACGCCCACCTGCGCCGCCCGAACCGCCATCACCGAGAAGGGACAGCCACTGTGAGTACGGACTTCGATGTAATCGTGATCGGCGCCGGACCGGGCGGCGAGACCGCCGCCTCGCGCCTGCACGCGGGCGGACGGCGGGTCGCGTTGATCGAGCAGGAACTGATCGGCGGGGAGTGCGCCTACTGGGCGTGTATCCCGTCCAAAACCTTGCTGCGCCCACCCGAGGCCCGCGCCGAAGCCGCCCACGCGGCCGGCCTGTCCACTCCGGCGCAGAACTGGGCGGCACTGCGAGACTACCGCGACTACATGATCCGCCACCTCGACGACACAGAGCAGGTCACCGGATACGAGAAGCAGGGCGTCACGGTTATCAAGGCCACCGCAGCCCTGGTGGGCCGGGACCCGTGGCGGGTACGGGCCGGTGGCCGGGAACTCACCGCCGAGCACGTGGTGATCGCCACCGGCTCCGACGCGATCCACCCACCCATCGAGGGCCTGGACGAGGTCAGCGTATGGACCAACCGGGAAGCTACCACCCTGCGCGAGATCCCCGAGCGGATCGTGATGATCGGCGGCAGCGCCGTCGGGATCGAACTCGGCCAATTCCTCGCTCGCATGGGCGCTCGGGTCACCCTGATCCAGCGCGGCGACCGGCTGCTGGACCGGGAAGACCCCCGTGTCGGGGACATCGTCGCCACCCACCTGCGCGCCGACGGCATCGACGTCCGTCTCGGCCGGCAGGCCACCGCCGCGCGCCGCGACGGCGCCGATACGGTGATCGACCTCGACGACGGCACCACCGTGCGCACCGACGTCGTCGTGCTCGGCACCGGACGCCGCCCCCGCACCCACGGGCTCGGCCTGGAGACTGTCGGGGTCACACCGGACCCGCGCGGCGCGCTGGAGGTCGACGAGCACTGCCGCGTCACCGCCGGCCTCTGGGCGCTCGGCGACGTCACCGGGGTCGCGCTGTTCACCCACGTCGCCATGTACCAAGGACGGGTCGTGGCCGACAACATCCTCGGCACACCCCGCCAAACCACCTACAGCGGCATCCCCCGCGTCGTGTTCGCCCAACCCGAGATCGCCGCTGTCGGCCTGACCACCGACCAAGCCCGCCAGCGTGGCCTCGACATCGCCACCACCGAACTCGACCTCGCCGACTCGATCGCGCGACCCTGGACTTACGAAACCGACCCCGACGGCACCCTCGGTCTCATCGCCGACCGCACCCAGCGGACGCTCATCGGGGCCTGGGCCATCGCACCCCAAGCCGGGGAATGGATCCACACCGCCGCCCTCGCCATCCGCGCCCAGATCTCCATCGACACCCTGCTCGACGGCGTCGCCCAATTCCCGACCTACACCGAGGCGTACCTCGCCGCCCTCGAACAGCTCGCCATCTAGAAACCGCCCGGCCGCTCTCGGTGTCACAGCGTCGGTGGACGGGGGTCACCTCCGGGTGTGAAGCGAGATCACGTCGGGATCGTGGTGCGCCAGATGTCGGATCTGGTCCTCCAACTCCGAGTTGCGCAGGGCGAGGACCTGGATCTGGTTGGCGTAGACCCTGATCGTCTCCTCCAGTTCCCGCACGGTGGCGGCGTGGTCGCTGGCGGTCTGTTTGCGTTCCCGCTTGAGGGCGGTGATCTCCTCGCGCAGCGCGACGAGTTCAGGTTGCTGGGCTTCTCGATTCGCTTGTGCCGCAACAACGGCGTCCTTGAACTCCGGAGGCGAGCGGTAGAACGAGTCGCGGCCCACACCGGCTTCCCGGCACAGGTTGGAGACCGTCAGCTCGCCGTCGGTCACAGTCGGCTGACCGGCGAGCAGCCGGGTCAGCGCCTGCTCCAGGCGGACTTGGGTAGCGACGCGGGTCACGCCTGCGCCTCCTCGCTGTCGAGATCACCGATGAGCTGGTCGAGCTCGGTGATGTAGCCGGTGAGCGCGACCTGCTGGAGTTTCGGGACCGGACCGGCTTTCTCGCAGGACGCCTGGAGATCCAGGGCCTGATTGCGGGCGGCGGCCAGCCGGGGCCGGTGCACTGTGGACCGTCGGGCGTTCGGACAGCGCAGGCACATGTTGTGCTGCGGAACGGGCTGCCCGACGACCTTGGCTCGCTTGACACAGACCGCGGTCGCCGCGTTGAAGAAGCAGTCGTTGAGCACGCCGGGATGCAGCGTCTTGGTGAGATGCCGAAGCATCGTCCGCAGCCGCAGCTCGTCGGACACGACGCCGGGGAGATCACCCAGCTCGCGCCGAATGCGCTGGAACTCGGCGTTGATCCGCTCGGCCGCCCCACCGCCGGACTGGGCGCCGGTGTTCCAATCCCGGTAAAGATCCTCCACGTAGTCGAGCATGGCGACCGCCTCCTCGGCGGCGACCTCGGCGGCGAACCCAGAGGCTGAGGTCCCGGCATAGCCCTCGAACATGGTCACCTTGGCGTGGTGGTACTGCCGGGCACCGGCGACCACACCGAAGGGCTGGTGTGCGATATGCCAGGCCAGACTCCGCCGGAACTGCCGGGTGGTGAACACCCACTGCTGTTCCCCGTCGGCGGGGACGAACGGTTCGGCCACCCCGTCGGACGATTGGGTACCGAACAGCTCGTTGACGTGGTCCCGGAAACCACCGAGGCGCTCGGTGAGCTTGTTCGCCAGCCGTGGCTTGCTGGCGGGCCAGAGCCGGTAACCGAACAGATGCGTGGGGTCGTCGTTGATCTGCAGCAGGACGTCGATCGCCTCGTGAACGGCGTCGAGCACGACCCACTCGGCCTCGTCACCGGTGAGCTTGCGGCCCTTGAAGACCCGGCCGCGCAGCTTGTAGCGGGTCCGGCCGTCAACGGCGGTGGTGGTGGTGACAGCGCAGTCCCGCGCCAGCTCCAGGACTTCCATGTCCCGAAGTCCTGACAAGTAAGCCACCAGCACCCAGCAGGCGGTGCGCAGGTGGTGCAGTTCGTCATGCAGGCTGCGGTGATTCAGCCGCCCTCGCCAGGGTCGCCCGGTGTCCGGCCACGTCGAGATCGGCGTGTCCAGACCACCCTCTTCGTAGCCGATCTCGGCGCCGATCTGCTCCATCAGCCGTGTCGGATGCCCCTGGAAGCTGTTGGTTCCGCTCATCAGGGCGACGAGAGCGGCGTTCGGGGCTTGCACGACGCCGTCGACAACCGGCGCGGTCGGGCGCTGGGCCAGGCAGTACAGCGGCAGTGCGGGAACACCTCGCCCCTCCTGACGGCGGCGGTCCAGGAACGCCTCGATCTTGGTGACAGCCTCGCCATGCCGGCACCGGCCGCCTGCTCGGGCCTGCTCCAGGTCGGCGATTTCCCGCTGGGCGGCCAGGAGGTCCCGGCTGGCGGTCTGGACGTAGAACAGGGCGGCGCGCAGCAGTGGAGCCATGATCGGCTCGGGGATGCGCGGGGTGCTGTTCTCCTCGTCCGGTCGCCGCCCGGCGACCTGGGTGGCCGGGCGGCCCTTCCAGGGCACGACGGTGAGGCGGTCCGCGGTCAGGTACGGGCTGTGCGCCTCCAGGTGCTGGATGACGCCGATCCGGACAGCCAGCGTGTTTGGCACACAGGTCTCACGCCAGACGCGTGCGGTCGCGTCCAGGTGGGATTGGCGGGCCTGCGCCAAGCGCGTCACGCCCTGCTTGCCGAGCTCGGTAAACAGTTGACGCACGATGATGAAGTCCTTGTAGGTGTTGGTGATTTTCATCGGTCGGGCGGTCCGCGATCCGTAGGACAGCGGGACCACGCGGTGGATGCGGGAGTAGATGAACTCCTTGGCCGTGAGCATCGCGATCTCGTCGGGCAGCTCGGTGAAGTCCAGCCGGAGGTAGCCGTTGCTGCGGGGCGCGAACGGTCGGAAATCCCAGATGTCGTCGCTGAACCGGGGGCCGCGGCCAGTTGTCTCGGTGGTCAAGGACTCGGGCAGCACCCAGGGATCGGCCGATGGCTCCGGCGCGGCGGACGGGCGCGGTGCGGGGGCGCGGGTCACGCGACGGCCTCCCAGAACTCGGGCGGCAGCAGCAACCGTGCCCCACCGCTTTCGGCGATCGTCTGGGCGGTGGTGATCTGCTCGTCTCGGAACTTGGCCCGGATGCCGCGCACGATCCGGTCCCACGCCAGGCCGTAGCGCACGTTCCACTCGCTGACGGGGTACTCCTCCCGCTGGCGCTCGATGAAGTCCAGGAAGGTCAGAACCTGCGGCAGGTGCCGGGTGGTGAACACCGCGTTCGGGCACTCCAGGCAGCCCCACAACGACACCGGGCACGGCTTGCCCTTCGCCCCGAAAGGCGAGTCGTAGAAGTCGCGGCAGGAGGCCAGGAACACGTCGCTCTCGCGCGACAGCAGCGCCTGCACCTGCTCGGGTGGCAGGTCCCCTTCTCCGGCATCGAGGCGGGTGCCGTCCTCGTCGAGTACCACCGGCGGCGGCAGCGCGACGTCCAGCGCTTCGCGCAGGCCGTTCTCCACGGCTTGGTCGTGCAGCTCGTCGTGGGCGGGGATGTTTGCGTAGTGGTTTGCGGCGACGTCGGCGGTGTGGCCCTGGGTGAAGTCGGCGAGCACGCCGGTGGCTTTGAGGTATTGCTGGGACTTGTAGGTCTTGCGCAGCCGCCGCAGATCCAGCCGCACCGGCGTTCCGTCAGCGTCGGTCATCTGGTCGATGCCGTGTCGTTTCTGCCAGTTGTCCACGTGACCCCAAGGACCCTGCCCGCCGAGCGGGAAGGAGTCCCGCAGGCCCTTGTCTCCGTAGTCGACCCACAAATCGGTGCTGCCACTAAACTCGCGGGCTCGCGCGGTGAGCCGCAGCGCCAGTCGGATCAGACCGCCGGGATGGTGCAGGGCACCGCCATCGCTGACCCGCATGGACTTAGAGATCCGGCGACCGTGCGCGCGCCGCTTGACATAGTTGACACTCACGAACCCGCGGGCCGGGTTGGTCAAGCAGTCGGCCTGCAACCGCTTGGCGCACTCCGGCTCAAGCCCGGTCATGCAGATCAGCAGGATCAGGAACACGACGTTGTCCTCCCGAGTGAGGATGAGCGCCGCGTTGAGCGGGCGCCCGTTGCCCAGCCTCTTGCCGACCAGGGGCCGCAGGAACTGCATCGTGACAGGCCCGTGACGGGCGATGTGCCACAGCACGTTCTCGATCACATCCCAACCGCCGACGTTCGGGTCCTGGCCCGTCGCGGCTCGGGCTTCGCCATCCTGTATTCGGCGCGCGATCGCGCGGACATCCGCCAGCGCGGCGTTCCTGATCGCCTCGAACACGTTCTGCGGGTAGGCATCCAAGGGTCTCGTCTGACGGGCACGGGTTTCCCGTCCGAGGAACCTCAGCCGGATAGCCAGGTCGGGATCGAACGTCGTGGGGCTGGCGTCGAACGCCACGCGGAGCAGCCGGACCACCACACCGATGCTGATGCGCGGCTGGTCACTGTCCGGTCCGTACTCGGCGATCAGCGCCTGCTCGAACGCGTCGATGTGCTCGGCCTCCAGGTCACTGAACTCGACCTCGGTGGCGTTCTGCGGTTCGGCTCCAGTGATGAACCGCACGAACTTCCGCACCGAGAACAGGTTCACCTTGAACGCCTGGTAACTCGATTCGGGTCCGTCGGCGGCCACCGTGCGCAGCGTCGCGGCAAGCTGGCGGGTCAACCGCGGGCATGGCCACGCGGACATGTCGAACGTGCGGTCGGCGCCATCCAGGTGCAGCCGGAGCACCAGCGGACCGATGTCCGGGACAGGAGCGGGTTGCGCGGGCATCTGCTCCTCGGTCGGGAAAGCCGCCCAGCGGCCACGGCGACCGGAGCCGGCACCCTCGGTGCGGTTCACGCGGCAGCACCATCCTCAAGCCGGACCCTGCTCAGCGCTTCGGCTTGTTCATCCCATTCGCGCAGCGCGGACAGCACGATCTCCTGCGCCTCGTCCAGGACGTCGAGGTAGACGAAGACCGTCTCGCGCTGGCGATGGCCGAGCAGTAGCTGCAACTTGCGCAGCGGGTCGCCGACCAGCAGCCGTTTCACCTGCTGGCTCATCAGGGTCTCGCCGGGCTCCATGCGCAACGCGCGGACGGTCTGGCGCAGCAGCAGCCCGAGCATGTGCACGGCGAATGTGTGACGCAGGGCGTGCGGATGGACCACCAGGTCCAGGCCGAACCGGGCGCACCGTTCGTTGGCTCGCCGAAACACCGCCTGCCACGTCGACCGCGACAGCGGCAAGCCGTCCTCACCGAGCCACAGCCACAACGGACCACCCGGACCGTCGTCGCCGACCCGGCACAGTCGCTGCCGTTCCTCGATCGTCACCCGCGAGTACGGCCGCGAGCGGCCATCCTCGACGAGCGTCAGCGCAGTCTTGCCGGCGGAGCGAACTCCCATCCAGGCGTCCGTACACCCGTAAGCCCCGGCCGCCCGGCGGCGCTCGACCAGTTCGTCGCGTTCGATGTCGACGTAGTGGTGCAGGTCGCGCAGCACGCGGCGCGACACGAAAACCGTCCTCGGCCGGCTGCGCTTGGTGATCGTCGCGGGCAGGTTCAGGTCTCCGGTCAGCCGCCGCTGCGCCAGCGGCGGTACCTCGGTGACCAGGAGGCTCGACGCCTCTCTCAGCCGCATCCCGGTGCAGACCAACAGGTCGGCGAACACCGCGTTGCGCTCGCCGTGCCGACCGCGCCAACTCGGGTCCGGCGAGCCGTCGGGTAGTTGGCCACGCAACCCGACGTCCCGCCACACCAGGTAGTCCTCGTAGGCCAGGAACCGCACCGGCCCGGCGCTGTCCTCGACCTCGCGCTCGGCATTGAACAGCACCCGTACCAGCCCGCGGGGCGTCAACACCGTCTTCTCCACCATGCGGAACGGCTGGGCCTCGATCAGCTCCTCGTGTATCGCCCACTTGACCCACTTGTCTAGCGCCGCGATGAACCTGTTCCAGGTCGACGCGGACACCGTGAAGCCCTTGGTCCGCCGCCGCGCCCGCTTGTAGGCGCGCAGATCGTCCTGGCCGGCGTCCCAGATGGACCGTCCACCACGGTGCTCGTGGAGGAAGCGGCCGAACAACATCAGATCACGCGCGTACGCCTCTCTCGTGTGTTCCGAGCGCACACCCCACCCGTCCAACTCGCGCACGAACCGGTTCAACTCCAGGTCGTACGAGCCGTCGGGGCCGAGTAGGAACGGCAGCCCGTCGCCTACACCGGCACGACGCAGCACCTGGGCTTCGTCACCGCCGAGCCCAGGTGCGCCGAGCGCTCTCACCGGTGACGTCTTGTACATGAGCAAGGTTGAGATCCTCCGGGATCTGAACACGCCAAACACAGCGAAGCTGGCGTTGGCTAGGGACCTCTGCGACAGCAGTGAAGTGTCACCATAACCGTGGAGTCGACGCCCATCCCGTAACTCATCACAACTGTTGATCCACAGTCTATTTCGACTATACCGGGGAGCTGGTCCTTGCCCGCATTCATTGGAATTCGCTCGTTTCGTTGGTTCCGAGGTGTTGCCTATAGTTTACACATGCTGTAAACTATAGGCAGCAGGTCAAACCCGAGGAAGGAATCCCAAATGACCACCACCACCACCACTGGTCCCGCGCTGCTTCACCTGGACCCCAACGAGATTGAGATTGGCGCGAACGTTCGCTTCGACCCCCGTCTCGACCGCGACTTCCTGGCTTCCATCGAGGAGCACGGAGTCCTGGCCCCCGTCACCGGAATTCGCCTCGACGACGGCAGCGTGACGCTGCGGGACGGCCAGCGCCGCACCCAGGCCGCACGCCAACTGGGCCTGCCGACGATCCCGGTCTACGTCCACCAGGCCACGTCCCGCCACCGCGTCATCGAGCAGATGGTCCTCAACGACCACCGAGCCGAGCTGACGGCGGGCGAACGCGCGCGAGGGATCAACCAGCTGCTCCTGGATGGGGTCTCCCCGACCAAAGTGGCCAAGGAACTGTCCATCACCAAGGACGCCGTGGCGGCAGCCACCGTGGCCATCGAATCCGAGAAGGCGATGGGCGCTCTGGACACCGGACAGCTCAACCTCGTGGAGGCCATCAGCTTCGTCGAGTTCGATGGCGACGACGCCGCCCAGGCCGAGTTGATCAAGGTGGCTGGCACCGACCAGTTCGACCACCGCGTGGCCCAGCTGCGGGCCGAGCGTGAAGACCGGCGGCGCTACGAGGAAACGGCGGCAACGTTCGCCGCGAAGGGCTACACCGTGCTCGACCGCCGACCTGGCTGGTCCGACAGGGCCTACATCCCGACCAACTACCTGCGCGACGCCGAGGGCAAGCCCCTCACCGACGAGGCCATCGCCGCCATGGAGCCCCAGCACTGGGCGGTCGTGCTCGAAAGCGCCGAGGTGTATCAGGATGTCGAGACCGGCGAGCCGGTCGACGAGCGCGACATCGACTTCGACACCGCCGAGGACCCCAGCCTAGAGCCGGCCGAGGGCTACCGGCACGCACAGACCGTCCTGGAGACGACCTCCTGGAGCCCGGAGTACTACTGCTGCAACCCACGCGGGGCCGGGGTCACCATGCCCGACTGGGCGGCGCGTCAGTACGGCTTTGACGCCGACCGCCTGGCCGATGCCAGCGACCCCGATGGCGCGGCCGACCGCGAGCGCGCTCGCCAGGAGGAGGCCGAGAAGGAGCGCGCCGAGCGCCGCAAGCTCATCGCCCTGAACAAGCTGGGCGAGGCGGCGGCGGGCGTGCGCCGCGAGTGGATGCGCGACAAGCTGCTCTCCCGCAAGACCGCCCCCAAGGGTGCGGCGCTGTTCCTCGCCGAGCTGATTGTCACCCGCCCCGACCTGTTCAATGACTACCACGGCCAGCGGATCGCCCCCGACCTGCTCGGCCTGGCCGACAACGAGACACCGGAAATGGCGGTCGCCAAACTCCCCACCACCGGTGACGGCCGCGCCCAGGTCATCCTGCTCGCAATGGTGCTCGCCTCTGCAGAGACTCGGACACCGAAAGACGCCTGGCGCGGACCGCAGGAGATCTCGAAAAAGCTGCTGAACTTCCTTGCGGAGAACGGCTATCCGCTCAGCGACATCGAGCAGGTAATCCTGGGCAAGCGCAAAGCCGACGCGGTGTACCGGCAGGCTTGCAAGGAGGACTGAGTCTCCTACGAGCGAGGGGCCCCGAGGAGCGTTGAGACTTCCCGGGGCCTTTTGCTATTCGGAGAAAGGAAAAGAATGCCAATAAAGAGAAGTACGCATTTAGAACTAGTGCAAATAAGCGTCCTAGTGCCATTACCCGTGCAACGCAATAGCCGTCGAAAGGGCGTCAGAATTGGGCCAACTAATACCGCTCTATCCGTTGCCGAATTGGCTACCAGCAATTAGAATAGAGCATATAGAAACGCCCCAAATCCCCCGCAATTAAGGAGCGCGAAATGAGCACCACCGCCACAGTCACCGTCTACACCAAGCCCGCCTGCGTGCAGTGCAACGCGACCTACAAGGCGCTCGACAAAGAAGGCGTCGACTACGCCACGGTCGACATCACCACCGACCCCGAAGCCCGCGACTACGTGATGGCCCTTGGCTACCTCCAGGCCCCCGTCGTCGTGGCCGGCGACGCCCACTGGTCAGGATTCCGCCCCGACCGCATCAAGGCACTGGCCGCCGCCACCGCCGCGTAACCCAGCCCGGTCCCTACACCGCCACCACTCAGCCCAGGAGCCATCCATGTACACACTCACCATCGACGACCACGGCCACGACGTGAGCACACTGCACGACACCCCAGAAGCCGCCCAGGCGGCCCTGCATACCTACCTGGTACTGGCCGGACTACTACCACCGCCCCACTCAGCTCAACGCCGCTCACACAGCGTTCGAGCTGATCTCCCTCGACGAGGCCCGCCCGCGCGTCGTTGGCGTGGCCACCATCGAGCCCTACTCCGAACTCGACGCCCGCCGCGACCTCCACGCCGTATTCGCCGCCAGCCCCGTTCACGCGCTCGCCTCCTAGAGGACCTTGAGATGACCACCGTCTTCGTCGCCACCGTCAAGACCCCTGCTGAGTTCACGGCCGTCGCAGAGACTGCCGAGCAAGCCGCCAGGCTGGCATGCGAGAAGGGCATGGAGTCCTTGCAGAGTGTGCACGGCGACCTGGGGTACGACGATCCGATGTTGGTCGGGAAGTACTTCGGAGTCGACGTCCTCCCGTTCGAAGTCGGCGGCCCCGCACAAGAGACGCGTCGCTCCACGCTGCTGTCGGCGTAACCCGGGACTCATGTCATGCCCTACTACCTGACCAGCGTGGCCGAGCTGCCCTACCCCCACACGATGGGAGGGCGGCCCCATCCGGACGGCGCCCGCTCCAATTGCCCCCTTGCCTTGGAAGCTGTGCTCCGCACGCATGGTCAGCACCCCGGGCAGGATGGCTACCGCCAACTGTTCACCGACGCGGCGACCTCCGAGCGCCGCCAGGCATGCGACGTCCACGCCGGAGACTGGACTGTGGTGCTGCCCGCCGTCATCGCCTTTCTCGCGCCTTTCCCGGCCAGCGCCGACACCGCCGCCATCTCCCACGCCGCGCGCGACCACGAGCCGTTTACCGCCCTCACCGCGGCGGACCGCCGACTGACGCTGGCACTGCTGAGCTACAGCGACTCGCTCGCGTCTACACCAACGGTCACGGCCAGCGCGAAACGATTGGCCAGCACCGCATCTGCTGGGCCCGCACAGCCGGCGTTCGCGCGCTGCCCGTGTGGTTCGACGCCACCACGGTGCGGCCGCCGCGCGACACGACGATCCTGCAGCGCGGCTAAACCCCCGCTCGGTCGCTGTCGCGGACCGCCCAAGTCGGCGGTGCGACACCGACCGCCACGGCTCTGTAAACCCCGCCCAGCTCCTCGCCGCGCAATGCTGCGCCACTCCCCCTCGGTACGACGCCAGACTCACCACAAAGTGGGCTGGTCGCCAAGCAGCGCCGCCTGCACCGCGGCGGCATCCCAGCCATGGCGCACCGCCTCGCGCAGCGCCACCGATCGCTCACGCCGTACACCGCGACTGTCGCAGCGGCGCACAGCATGGCGGCCACCGCCGCGACGCATCCGCGCCATGCGCTCCATGTTGTCGCCCTGGGAACCCGACACGACGTGGTGCTGCGGGTCGGTGTCGGCCGCAACCTTCACACACACCGGGTTGTCACATTCATGCAAACTAAGCACCCCCGCGGCGACGCTTCCACCGGCAATAGCCAACGCGTAGCGGTGCGGACGTACGCAGAACCCCACGCCGTCGCGGGTGAGGTAGAGGCGGCCGTAGCCATCGGCGCCGATCGCTCCGGTCCAAATGTTGCAGTCCGAAGGCGTTGGCCCGCAGACAACGTGGCTGTGAAACCGGGCGATCTCAGCGGCGTGCAACTGCCGATCAACGACCAGCTGGCTCGCACTTCTCATGACCGCTGACCCTAGGGCCGGACACTGACACACGGCCGCGCCGCAGAAGCGCACGAAACCGCCCCCGCGCCGTCGCCGCGGTCCACGAGCTGACCACCGCAAAACGTGAATCCTCGCTGCGCGTCGCACCGTGCGACGCTGCGCCGTCGCGCCGCACCGCGCCCCCGCTCTGCGCGGCCGGGTGCTCACGACGCCTGTAGTCGACGCCTGTGGCGCAGCGCGGCAGGGCAATTCGGTCATCACGCAGAGGCCGCCTGCGGGCTGTCAGGCTCGCCGTCGCTGCGGCCCGGTGGCGGATCAGTCATGGCACCCCCGTCACCTAGTGCATGCGAACCGCGGCCGGGAGCGGTCTTTTCGTTCTTTGGAGCGTGCCGCAGCATCGTGCGCACGATGCCGATCCCCACGTCGGTGTTCTCGGCGATCGTCGTCAGCGTCTCACCGCGGTCCTGCATGCGCGCGACCGCCGCGCCGGCCTTGGCTCGATGGCCGGCCACCTTCTTGGCTGCCTCGGCGTCGACCTGCGCGCGCAGCTGGGCCAGGCGCTCCTTCTTCCACTGTTCGACTTCGGCGATCTTGCCGACCTCGTACATGAATTCCGTCGCGTCTTTGATGTTCGCCTTGTCTCGCGCAGCGCGCGCTTCGTTGGCGCGCCGGTTCGCTTCCACGGCCCGTCGCCGGGCCTCCAACTTGGACGTTCCTGTTGCTGTCATGACCGGGACACTAAAACCGGCCGGGCCGAGCTGACCACCACCACAGCCACGTTCGCCCTCCACCAATTTTTCCGTCGTCGCGCCTTCCACAGCACCGCACGCGCTCACCCGCCGTTCAGCCCGTCCCCTCACCACCGCCGCTGCGCCCTCCCAGCTCACCCCCTCACAGGCACCTTCCACGGCCCACCGACAGACCACACACCTCTTGCACTCAGGAAAAAAAGTTCGCCTATCAACTTAAAGTTGACGCTTGCGGATGACGTTCGGGGCGAGAGCCGACTGAGCGATATTGAACCACTTCCCCTTGCCGCTGGTGACGCGATCGACTCTTCTTCTGTGGTAACTTGACGTTGACATTGACAACTATAAGTTGACCCGTGATGGGGGTACTTGTTGAGCGTTCCGGGGTCGGCGCACCTCGTACTAGCGTCGGGCGTAGTGCACCTGGACGAGCCCTCGGCGGTCTTTGAAGCGATGCTGTTGGGGTGGGGGCGTCAGCAAGCGTCTCGCCTACTGGGTCAGGCCACTATCGAGTCGCGCTTGGCGTTGGTGCGGCGCTTCGCGGCATTCGCCGAGGCGCACCCGTGGGACTGGACAGCTGGCGATGTCGAGGACTTCACGGCCGCGCTCATGTCGGGTCCGACCCGTAAAGCGCCGTCCACTATTCGGGGCTATCACATGAGCTTGCGGATGTTCTGTGACTACCTGCTCGATGGCCGTTACGGCTGGATCGCGCAGTGCGAGAACAGGTTCGCGCGGATCCCGTCGCAGGTCTGTCACGACTACAACACCGCCGCGCATTTAGTCGAGTATGAGGGCAAGCCAGCGCGTCGCCCGTTCACCTACGAGGAAGTGGAAACGCTGTTTGGATTCCTCGACGATCGGGTCGAAGTTCTCGCTCGGTCAGGGCGTAAGGGCGCGTTGGCGGCGTTGCGCGACGCGCAGATGATCAAGACGGCCTACGCGTTCGGTTTACGTCGCCGCGAGCTGTGCTATCTCGACCTCGCCGATTTGCGTCCCAACCCGCGGATGCCGGCCTGGGGCACCTTCGGCGCCGTGCATGTTCGCTACGCCAAATCGAGTCGCGGCAGCACTCCGCGGCGGCGCACCGTGCTCGCCGTTCCCGAGTTCGATTGGGTAATCGAGGGGCTACGCCAGTGGGTCGACCACGGCCGGCCGCTGTTGAGCCCGGGCACGCGACAAGAGCTGTGGTTGACCGAACGACGAGGGCGGGTAGCGACCAAATCCATGGACAAACGATTCGCGTTCTTGCGCGCGGAGGCCGGCCTTCCCAAAGACCTCACATTGCATTGCTTGCGGCACTCCTACGTCACGCACCTCATCGAGTTCGGCTATCCAGAGCGGTTCGTCACCGAACAGGTCGGCCACTCATACGCCTCAACCACCGCGATCTACACCTCTGTGTCCAACGATTTCAAAACCAAAACTTTGCAGGCGGCGCTACGTCGCGTCTACGGATCCGCGACGACACATGAAGGCAAGAATGACCACTAGAACCGTGATCCGTTGGAACCTACGCCAACTCATGGCCCAGAACGGAATGTTCGCCACCACCGACCTTGTCGCACCGTTGCACGAACGAGGCGTAGAGATCTCGCGACAGATGGTGCATCGGATCGCCACCAAGCCGCCGCAACGCATCAATCTCGACCTGTTGGCCGCCCTGTGCGACATATTGTCGTGCACCCCCAACGATCTGCTCGAGGTTGTCCAGGAACAGATCCGTGAGACGCCTGCGGTGAACGACAGCGGACCCGGCATCGGTGAGTTGCGTCCCATCCGCGTCACCATTCGTCGCCCCAGCGATAATCAGTGACTCAGAGGGCCTGCTGGGAGTGCGGGAGCACCAGCCGGCTGACCCAACTGGCGCTCGGGTGTCGCATCTGTGTCGCGTGCCGTCGCAGACGCCATTACCGCCCCGAATCATGCCCTCGATGTACGGCCGTACGGCCGCTGGCGTGGTCGCTCGACAAAATGATCGTGTGCGCCTCGTGCGCCGGTGTCGCATCGATCTTCGCGTGCTACGAATGCGGTCGGGAGGACCACCCTTACGGGTTTAGCCGGTGCGCCCGATGCTTCCTGCGCGAGCGTCTCGCCGAGCTGCTCACCGACCCGACCACCGGCCAGATTCATCAACGCTTGCGGCCCGTGTTCGACGATCTCGCCAACGTCCAACGCCCGCAGACAGTGCTGTGGTGGCTACGCAAAAAGCCGGGCGCCGGACCGCAACTACTGCGCGACATGGCCTGCGGTGCGAGGGACATCAGCCACGACACCTTCCGCGATCTGCCCTCGAATCGCGCCCACGACTACCTACGCAGCCTGCTCGTTGCAATCGGTGTCCTGGCTCCGATTGATATCCGCATCGAACGCATGCTGCCTTGGATCGAGGACGTCGTGGCAGGGCTGCCCACCGACGATGCCGCCCTCATCCGCCGGTTCGCACACTGGCACGTGCTTCGACACATGCGAACGGCCTCTCACGAAGACCGGCTAACGAAATCCATGACCGATGCGTGCCGTCGCCGCGTCCGCGTGGCGATCGAGCTATCGGCGTTTCTACGCACCCACGACGCCAGCCCCGCGACGGCAACACAAGACATGTTGGAGCACTACCAAGCACTCATCAGACGGCCACTCACCCACGAATACGCCTTCATCGTCTGGCTACGCCAGTCGCGCATTAACACAACGCTCAGCATCACCGACGCCCCACGGACGCCGCCCTCGGTAACCATCTCAGACGCGCAGCGGTGGGACGCGGTGGAGCGGCTGCTACACGACAACACCGTCCGCCGCTACACCCGCATCGCCGGCCTACTCACGCTGTTGTTCGCGCAACCTCTTTCGCGCATCGTCGCCCTGCGGACAGTCCAAGTGACAGTCAACGGAGACAACACCGTGAATGTCGCCTTCGGAGCGACTCCCGTCCAAATGCCACCCTTACTCGACGATCTCATCCGCCAGCACGTTGAGCACCAAGGCGAAGGCCCCTACGCATCACGCCACGCCGGCTGGTTGTTTCCCGGCGGGATGCCCGGCTATCACCTCACCACCGAAAACATCCGCTCACAACTCGTCGCAATCGGAATCAAGCCCTACGAAAACCGCAAAGCTGCCCTGTTTCAACTTGCCGGAGACATGCCCGCACCAGTGCTGGCCGAACTCCTAGGAATCACCAGCAAGAATGCCGCCGACTGGGCCCAACTCGCCGCCCGGGACTGGACTCACTACGTTGCAGAAAGAGCCCGCTGACGGGCATGTCCAAAGGGTCCCAGCGCCGCGAGTTCAGCCAGGTACGCCCCGCTGCCTCTATTCGCGCATCTCCCCACGGGTCACGTCGAGGCGTCACCGCGGTCGAGTATGCAATTTTCTACCCAGGTCGCCAGAAGGCTCAGCGCGGCAAGTCGCTCGGCGGCTTCTTGAGCCGGTAGTTGCGTCCTGTCGTGAATCACCGGGTTCCGGATCGCAGCTTGGATGCCGGTGGAGAATCCCAAAAGACCGCGATTCATCGATGCAACAGTCTGGTCTTGTTCATTGCCCGGCCAGCGCAATCGCGGAGCACCCTGCTTGGGTGAACTCTGCGAGAAGGCCTGTGTGAACACGTCTTTGTCGTCGAGGTCGGCGCGTCCAGTGAGCTGTCGGACGTGGTCAATGACAGCTCCGACCGCCGACGACACTGCTTCGCGATACAGCTCAATGCGCCATTGGCCGCGAGCTGCGCCCCATACCAGGGGGTGCATATCCTCAACGCTGATCTCGCCGGCGACGTCGACCCGATCCGCCATTGATTCGATAACGCCGATCGTGTGCTCAGTCGCAGCGAGGATGTCGTCGGGCGTAACGATCGAGTGCGGCTGCGTGACAGTAATCCACATTTCAAATGGGTTCGCCGGGTCGCTGAATCCTCCACGGGATATCTGCACACCGGTTATATCTGGAAGGTGCGATACACGGCCACCCGTTCTCGAGCAACGAGCCTTTGCTGCAACCCATTCTTCGTCGGACACATTAGCTCTCGGTGTCACCGCTGGCAGACTGGCGTAGCCGGCCAACACCTCGTCGGGTAGATCAGAACCGGCCATTGCTCGAAGTTGAGCGGTGAAATTACACAGCTCCAGCAAGGCGCTGAAGGCCTGCTCGAACTCGCGCACATGTTGGACCGCTCTTCGCAGGAAGCGTGGATTCGATCTGAGATCGTCAGTGTCGCTCACTCGATCAGCTCACGGCCCAGTGGCATATGGAGCATTGGCCCGCACGTTCTCTGCCGCCCGTTCCGCGTTGTGCCTACTGTCGAACGATTCACCCGAGGCCGCCACTTTGTCGCTCGACCGCCATGCGCGCCACCGCCAGCTTCCGCCAGAGTCCTGGAACGTTTCGTACCGCGCTGTGGCCGCACCGGATTTGAACGCAGTGGCCGCCCGGGTCGCATTGCTTTGCGAATCGAAGCCTTCGCCAGCCCACGCAACCATCTGATGGTTGTCCCCGTACAAAGCCCACGTCGGAAAGCGATTTGCGTCGCCCGTGACCGTAACCGTGAAGTACATCGAATTCCCTTCCCGCCTTTGGCTGCCTTCGGCAGACAGTCCGCTATAGGTCTATCAATAGCCACCGACAACGAACGGTTGGAAGGCACTGATGATGCATTTTGCGAACAGGCAGTCCGGGTGGCTCGCTTGACCGGGCGCACGAAGCGGGTCGATTTCACTGCTGAACTGGGCGTTGTTTCCGGTGAGTTCGCCCCATGTGGATACGACCTCTCCACCAGTGTCAATGGACAGCTGGAACTGCCCGTGGGCGGACATGAGAACTGCCCGTAGGTGGCCAATAAGAACTGCCCAGTGGCGGACACGAATCTGCCCGTGAGGGTGTGTCCGCCACCGGTCGTTCGCTGGTGTCAGGTCAGGGGTTTGACTCCTTTCCCGTGCAGGGCTTGGGCCAGGCGCACGGAGTCTCCGCTGGTTTGGCATAGGTGCGCGTGGTGCAGGAGCCGGTCGACGGTCGCGGTGGCCAACGTCTTGGGCATCAGCTCGTCGAAGCCACTGGGATGCAGATTCGACGAGATCGCCACCGACTTGCGTTCGTAGGCTGCCTCGACGATGCGGTAGAGCCCTTCAGCGGCGTCAGCACCGACCGGCAGCAGCCCGACGTCATCAATGACGACGAGCTCGGCACGCACGATCTTGGCCACCGCCTTGCCCAGGGAGTCATCGGCGCGATGCGCCCGGACGAGCACGCCGATCTGTTCGAGGGTGAACCAGGCCACCGGCATTCCGGCTTCGATGACTTTCTGCCCGAGTGCTTCGAGGAAGAATGTCTTGCCGGTGCCGGCCGGCCCGCAGACCACCAGGTTTTCCCGACGCCCCACCCATTCCAGGGTTTGTAGCGCCTGTTGGGTGGGCAGCGGGATCGACGAGGCGCCCGGATCCCAGGCATCGAAGGTTTTCCCGGTCGGGAAGCCGGCGGCCTTGCGGCGGGCGGCCAGCATGGAGCGGGCGCGTCCGGCGGCTTCTTCGGTCAGCAGTGCCTTGATGACTTCGGTGGGGTCCCAGCGTTGTGCGCGGGCGGTGGCCAGCACGTCGGCGGCGATCGCTCGGGCGTGCGGCAACCGCAACCCACGCATCAAGGTTTCGACGTCGGCGGGCAGCGCCGCGGCAGTAGTGGTGGTGGTCATGCGATGCCCGCCTCGGGGGCATCAATGGTGGTGCGGCCGAACAGGTTCCACCCGCTGGTGCCTTGCGCCAGCGAGGTGTCCTCGCCGGCGCCACGTCGGGTGGGGTCCATGCCCTTGCTGGCAAGGATGGAGTCGAGATCGCCGGTGGCGAACCGGCCGTGCACGGCGGCATGACCCAAGGCCCAGTCGACATCAGAGCAGCCGGCCAGTGCTGAGAGTTCGACGGCGTGGGCCATTTTCTGCAGAATCCGTTCAGTGCCGACGGCGGCGGCTTCTTTGAGCCACACCGCTGCACCGGGACCCAAGGCCAGGAAGGTCTGCTCACTGGCGGTGCGGGCACGCACGCGGTAGTCCCCGGGCACTTTGTCGCGGTGGTCGGGGAAATGGTCATCGTGGATTGCGGGGCTGCCGGGGGTGGCGCGACGGTGCCGGGCCACCTCGATGGGGCCGCCGTCGTCGAGGGCGCAGATCACCACTTCGTCGGTGCTGTCGTGATGTCGGATCCACACTGTTTGTCCCAATAGTGTTGCTGGAACTGAGTATTGGCAGTGTTCGAAGGTGACCATCGGGGTGTTGTCGGGAACCCGGCGGGTCACTCCCAGTGCGGCGGTGTGGGGCAGGTCGGGCACCGCGTGCAGGGCGGGGCGTTCCTGGGTGAGCATCTCGACGGGGCGTCGACCCGTGGTGCGGTGCACCCGGGCGTTGATCTCGGCGTTGAACTCAGCGCACGCGGCTTCGACATCGGCGAAGGTGGCGTACTGGGGCAGCAGATTGGTATCGGTGGGCACGATATCGGCTTTGGCGAGTTTGACGGCGTTCTCCACCCCACCTTTGGAAGCGGGATCGGCAGGCTCACAGGTCAGCACCGAGATGCCGTAGTAGCGGCCGAAGGTGACCGCAGCGCGGTTGCGGACCGGCACCCCGGCGGTGTGTCCGGTGGTGACGGTCTTCTCGTTGTCGGTCAGCAGGTAGGTCGGGGCGCCACCGAGGATCCGGAAGATCCGGTCCAGGCCGGCGAAGACGCTCGGTGCGGTACGGTCGCGCAACGCGATCACCACCCGGTAGCGGCTCCACGCCAGCCACGCCACCAACAGCACAATTTTACGGCCGGCCACAAGCGGGCCGTCGGCGAAGTCGTACTGCAGCCACAGTCCGGGCTCGGTGATCCACGGCCGGTGCACCCGCGTATTGCCCAGTCGCCATTGCGCTTTGATCTCCGCCACCGCCCGGCGGGTGGTACGGTCGGTACCGCTGTATCCGAGCGCGACGAGTTTGTCGTGGGCTTTGTCGCCGCGGATCTTGCCCTTCGAATCAGCGACCCAGGTTTCCAGCAGGTCGCGCCAATCGTCGATCATCCGGGCCCGCCGCGTCGCTGGCGGCAACCCGGCGTCGCGGTCTTCGACCGCTTTCTTCACGGTGTGATGCGAGCACCCGCACAGCTCAGCCGCGGCGCGGTAGGACCCGGTCAGGTCGTAGGCATTGAGTATTTCCATGAGTTCTCCGTCAGACTTCAAGTAGGTCTCTCCTGGGGTTTTCGTTTCGACTAGGCATCGACATCGAAACCGCAGGAGAGGCCGCCACGGCGCTGACGCGCCGGGCGATATCAGGTAGGTCTGGGCAGATTCATGGCCGCCTGCGGGCACTTTCGTGTCCGCCGGTGGGCAGAAGTTATTGGCCGCGAGTGGGCATTTTTATGTCCGCGAGTGGGCATTTTTTCATGTCCGCCGACACACCAGTAAGACTGCCCGGATATCGACGGACAGAACTGAAACGCCCACAGGAAGTTAGCCCGGCGACGTTCGGCGTTGCGAGGTTGGCGAGGCTCGGCGACGGCAAACATCTCTCGCGGGCGAGACTCGCCACCGAAGCGACAAACAGCCGTCCCCGCGATCCAGCTCCAGACTTGCGGAGCGCGGCTCGGCGGAGTCTGGCCTGCGCAAAGTGGACCCACGTTAGGGTGCTGTCGCGTCGGGCCAGAACATACGTGCTCGATCCAAACCTTCCACTGCCGTTCGCAGATCTTGAACTGAGAGACTGGCTGCGAACCGCCGCTGGATCAGGCAACACGGGATCAGCGGCGCTACCGCCGCACGCTGAAGCATCTTGGGCAAACGACACGCCCCAAGAAATCGGTGTTGGTAGATTTTTTCACTATCGTCGTCCGAGTGTGCAATACCTCGAATTTTGGGGCGAGTGTGTTGTCGATTAACGACGTCATCGACGTGTTGCGACGTAGCACCAACCAGCGTCGTCGGCACACCTCTGTTCGAAAAGCTTGTGGCGCTCCTCATCGATCTCGATCCAGCGCTAATCCATCAGCACGAATCGGTCTGATTTCGGATCGGCTGGCCAGGTCGACAATGCAGTCAGATATTTATCGTCCCGGGGCGCACGAGCGCCACACAAGCTAGTACACCGCCGTCTAAGACAGTTCTACGAGCCCAAGAACAAGGGAAGCATGAGACTGACTCAGTTTGAGGTCCGAGGGCATCGGGTCCTCCAAGACATGACAGTGGACGTTCGCGACCATCTAGTCATCATCGGAGCCAATGACGTAGGGAAGACTTGGATCCTGCGTCTACTGCACGCTCTCCTCGGAGCATCGGTGCAACAGCTGTTTCAGACCTTTACCCTCACCGACATCCGCGAAGGCGAAGACGAGCTGAGCGTAGTCGCACGCCTAGAGGATCTGGATGCGGACGAGCTTGCTCTCTTCCCGTTTGAGACTTCCGTTGAGGCCGGGGAGCCTAATTATCTTGTCCTACAGCTAGAGGTTAGGCCATCAGAAGAAGACCCGGACAACGTGGCAATCACACGTTTCTTCCCAGATTCCGGAACTCGGCGAGGCCCAAGTCGCAATCAACTGTTGGCAATTGGTTGGCGGTATCTTCCTGCTACACGTTCGAGCGGCCCGGAGTTCATGGACGGCCGAACAAGCCCTTTCCGCACAATGCTCGACTCGGCCGATCTTGGGGACGAGATCGAGGACTTCGGCGCGCTGCTTCAAGAATTTAACAACAAGCTGGAGGAGAATACCGCCTTACTTGAACTGCGTAAGACAATTGCGACGCATTTGTCTCGATCCGTCCCCAAGACTTATACCGAGGATGCGCTCGCTATTAGAACGTCGGCTGATCCGGTCGATCAACCCTTACAAGACGTAACCATCTATCTACGGGAAGGGGACCGCTTCAAGTCATTGTCAGAACAGAGTGATGGCATGAGGCAGTTGATGGCGCTGACGTTTTTCGATCTTGCTCAGGTCCGGTCCAACATTGTTGCCGTGGATGAGCCGGAGATCCACTTACACGCATCGAGTCAGCGCACGGTGGCGGCCCTTTTCGCAGAATCTCCTAAGCAACGGATCGTCGTAACCCACTCCCCCTACATCGTTCACCGATTCGAGCCGAAACACGTCCTCGTCATCAATCCGGCCAGCGAGGCAAGGCAACTTGCAGAAGAGAACTTTTCCGATGTCGAAAAGGAGATGCTGCACTGGTGGTCGCCATACTTGCTCGAGAGCCTCACGGCCAGGAGGGTCCTGCTCGTCGAGGGCCTTGCTGACCGAATTCTGATCGAAGCTGCCGCAAGAGCACTTGGCATCGGCCTCGACCGCATTGGCGTGTCAGTCTTAGCCTTGGATGGAGCAGATAAGTTCAGTCACGTGCTAAAGATTCTCGGTCGCAATGGGTTCCGCCTTCCAGTCTGCGGTCTCTGCGACGAGGATAGGGAGCAATCTTGGGCTGGAACGTTAGGTCTACGACCGCGCGCACTCGAACAAAACGGCTTCTTCGTTGCACGTAAAGACCTTGAGCACGAGTATGTTCGCGCGGCTGGCGTCAAAAAGGTGGTGGATGCGCTCATAGCTGCGAAGGTCGCACGCACTGAGGGTATTACACAATCTACAGGCGCTGCGGACATTGATTCTGTCACCCCAGATCAACTGGGGACCTTCCTGTCTTCGGTGGATAGCAGGAAGGTGCCAGCAGCTAGGGCAGTGGCACCCATCTTGACGCCAGAAATCGTGGCAGCAAGCCCATCCCTAATGGGGCTAATCAGTTTTTTGAAGGCAGATGCCTGACATGGACACTAAGAAACCACGCGGACGTCAACAGGAAGCAGTAGAGAGTAGTGCTAACTGCCTTCTTGTAATTGCTCCTCCGGGCTGCGGTAAGACTGAGGTGCTCGCTATGCGCGCCGAGCATCTTCTCGCCTCCGGAAAGATCCGTCCGAATCGTCGCATCCTCGCAATTACCTTTACCAACCGTGCCCGCGATAATCTGCGAAGCAGACTGGAAGAACAACTGGGCGGAAACCGCTTGCGCAGCTCAATACTGGTCGCAAATTTCCACGAGCTAAGCGCTCGTATCGTAGAGGCGCATCATCGCACTATTGGGCTGGCGCCCGGCTTTACCTATCCTCGCCCTGCTTGGCTCCGTCGCGCACTCTCCGAACTTACGTCCGATCGAGCTAGGCATCGTCAGGTGAAGGAGATTCTGGGCTCGCTAAAGAGAGAACCACTGACGGATGGGCAGCTCGTCGAACGCATCAGAGAGACTGGAAACAGTGACGTTTTAGCTCTGGAGGAGCGCCGGCTAGAAGCAAACTATATTGACTTCGGAGACCTTCTGCGCCACACCCAATTGTTGCTACGGAACAAGCGAGTTTCGCATCTGTTCCAGCTACACTTCGACGCCATCCTTGTCGATGAATTTCAAGATCTTTCGCTGCAGCAGTATGAGATCACTCAGCACATGTGTTCTCGGAATATTACCTACGTTGGCGACCCGCACCAGGGCATTTTCGGCTGGGCTGGCGCGGACCCAGTTCATGTTTTGCAAGACATCAGGTCTAGGGCGGACCAGACAATTGATTTGGACGTCAACTTCAGGTCATCGCCTGCAGTCCTCCGGGTAATTAATTCAGTTTCATCCAGCCTCGGATCCGCGCCTTTACATGCGGCAGAGCCGGAAGAATGGAAATCCGGTGACCATGCTTACGCCGTGCAATATGCGACCGACTCAGATGAAGCTGCTGGAATCGTATCCCTGACCGACTATCTTGCCGAGAAGTGCCCGGAAGACACTGTCGGCGTAATTTGCCGAGCAGAGTACCGGCGTAGTGCCCTCAATTCCGCATATGAGAACGCTCGATATACTCCACAGTTCTGGGACTATGCGCTAGACAACCCCCGGGTTACACGCTTACTTAAAAGACACTCAAAGCATGTTGACGCAGGCCTAACATTCGACCAACAAGTCGACGAATTGCGCGAGCGCGCAACCGGGTCCTTCAACCCAGCCGACGTCGACGCAATATCTGAGGTCCATGAGGCCTGCGAGCAGCTAATGCAACATACCGACAGCAATCTTCCGCTTTCCGAATTCATGAATAGATTGCGTGACACCACGATGTCTGCAATCAGTCCAGGGGTGCACGTTCTGAATGCGCATGTCGGTAAAGGCCAACAATTCGACTGGGTTGTGGTCATGGGTCTCGAGGAGGGTCACGTGCCAAGTTCATACTCGACGACGCCGGCGGAGGTTTTGGAGGACCAGAGAATCCTGCTGGTAATGCTGTCGCGGGCGCGAAAAGGTGTCTTTCTCACTTGCGCGCGCTCCAATCGGAATCAATATGGCCGCTTGTTTCATAACGAAGCGTCGCGGTGGTGGACAGACATGGAGTCGTCGTGCCAACCGCTTTCACCGTCTGTCGCGGTAGCGATGCGCGTGATGTGACTTCGCCGAGCTTGGATCGTCCACCCGACACCGGTGAAGCGCTGCTGCTCACACCAGCGCCAACATCACCAATTCATCCGACCCTGCAGGTCCGCATATCGGGATGCCACAAGTCGTTCACGACCGGCCGTGGACGACTTGTGGTTCTCACCCGGTGGCCAGGCCCGGCGGGGCGGTACCGCAGTAAATACCGCAGTCGTTTCATCTAGCCTCAGTGCCCACCAACACCAGTAACGGGGAATCCCCAGTTCGAAACGGTCCAGCTAACAACTATCACCAACCCTCAACGCAACAAACATCGAGTTCAGAGGATTTTAGTCCGCTTCCTGGCCACTGTCCTCAGAGCCTCAACCGAAGGGAAACCGGGGCGTGAACTGCATATGTGCGACTACTTGCTTAGCTGTCCAGCCGTGGCGACAGGCGCAGGGTATTCGACCCACTCGAGTACGTCCCCTGCGCCAACACCGGCCCGTCTAAGAGTTCTCTAAGAACCTCCGGTTTGGTGGTGGCTCCGCCAGCCCCGGAGTTCGTAGCGTGCGGCGCATGCGGACACCGGCGTGCGCGTCATGGTGATGACGCTGCACAAGCTGACCGCCGGGGACGGATACCTGTACCTGGTGCGGCAGGTCGCTGCCGCCGACAGCACCGAACGGGGCCGCTCCACCTTGGCCGACTACTACTCCGCCAAGGGGGAATCGCCGGGCCGCTGGATGGGCCGCGGCCTGGCAGCCCTGTCGGACACCGGCCGCTGCGAGGTCACTCCCGCTGTCCGCGAGGAGATTTGGACGGTCGAGGAAGGCTCGGCTGTCGGCGAGGCGCAGATGCGCGCCCTTTACGGGGTGGGTCTGCACCCCAACGCCGAGCGCATTCAGAACTACGTCATGAACCGCGGCATGGGCAGCCAGCGCGCGGCCAGCCGCCTTGGCCGTGAGTTTCAAGTCCGCGATGGCGAGCCGGAGTTCGCGCGCCGTTTGGCGGTGGCCTTTCGTGACCACAACGCCGAGATCGGTGCGCACTGGAACGCCACCATCTCCCCAGAGGATCGCGCGCAGATCCGCACCCGCGTGGCTGTGAAGTTGTTCGGCGAGGAGTACGGCCGCCCGCCCGCCGATGATCGGGAACTGTCGGGGTTTATCGCCCGCAACACCCGCGCGAAGACCACCGCGGTCGCCGGGTATGACCTGACGTTCTCGCCGGTGAAATCGGTGTCGGCGCTGTGGGCTATCGCCCCGCTGTCGGTGGCCGAACAGATCGAAGCAGCCCACGATGCGGCGGTCGCCGACGTCCTGGAATGGCTGCAGGATCAGGCCGCGTTCACCCGCACCGGCGCCGGTGGCGTCGCCCAGGTCGACACCGAAGGGCTCATCGCCGCGGCGTTCACCCACCGCGACTCCCGCGCCGGAGATCCGGATCTGCACACCCATGTCGCGATCTCGAACAAGGTGTCCTATGTCGACGCCAACGGGGTACGCCGCTGGCTCGCGTTGGACGGCCAACCCCTGCACCGCGTCACCGTCGCGGCCTCGGAGTTGTACAACACCCGCCTGGAAGCGCACTTGATCGCCAGCCTCGGTGTGCGGTTCGTCGAACAATCGCGCGGGTGCGGTAAGCGGGCGGTGCGCGAAATCGCCGGAATGTCGGCGGAATTGATGTCGCGGTGGTCGAGCCGGCGCGCAGCGATCAAGGCCCGTGCCGCCGAGCTGGCCAAGCAGTTTCAGGCCGATCACGGCCGCGAACCGACCAACGTGGAGATCATCTCGTTGGCTCAGCAGGCGACGCTGGAATCGCGCGAAGCCAAGCACGAGCCGCGCTCGTTGGCAGAGCAGCGCCACGTGTGGCGCACCCAGGCTGTCGAGGTCCTCGGGCACCACGGTGTGAGCCAGATGTTGGCCGACACGTTGGCCGCACCGCAGACCACCCGCGAGACCGTGACGATCGACGAGGAATGGATCGCGTCGCGCGCTGGCGAACTCATCGCCACGGTGGCCGAAACGCGCTCCACCTGGCAGCGCCACCATGTGCGCGCCGAAGCGCTGCGCATGGCCCGCGCCCACGACGTGGCGCACGATGTCGCATTGGTCGACAAGCTCACCGAAACCGCCCTCGGGGACACGTTTTCCATACCGCATGCCCGCGTCGCCGACGCCGAGCTGGGCGAGCCCGTGGCGTTGCGTCGCCGCGACGGTGCCAGCGTCTACCGCCGCCACGGCGTCGAGGCCTACACCAGCCGCGAAATCCTGGCTGCCGAGCGCCGGATTCTGGACGCGGTGCACCGCAGCGACGGCCGTGTCGCATCTGCGGCGGATGTCGAAATGGCACTAGCCGACTCGGCCGCGGGGGGGCGCACCCTCAACCCCGGCCAGGCCGCGTTGGTCTCGGAGATGGCGACCGCGGGGCGCCGTGTCGCACTCGCGCTCGCCCCGGCCGGAACCGGCAAAACCACGGCCATGGCGGCGCTAGCCCATGCGTGGCGCAGCTCGGGCGGCCACGTGATCGGTTTGGCCCCCACCGCCGATGCAGCGATCGTGCTCGGGGAGGACCTGGGCGCGGTCACCGACACCCTCGACAAGTACGTCTGGTCGGCCGATCCCGACAAGGCCGCGACATCCCGTGTACCCGACTGGTTCACCCAGGTCGGACCCGACACCCTCATCGTGGTCGACGAGGCCGGCAAGGCCGCCACTGCCGGGCTGGACGCAATGATCACCGACGCGCTGCGCAAGGGTGCCAGCGTGCGCCTGGTCGGGGATGACGGGCAGCTCTCCTCGATCTCGGCCGGCGGCATTCTGCGCGACATCGCCGAAGCCACCGACGCGCTCACCTTGAGCGAAGTGGTGCGGTTCAAGTCGCCCGCCGAGGCCGCAGCCGGACTCGCGTTGCATGACGCCGACCCGGCCGGAATCGGCTTTTACATCGACCATCACCGCATCCATGTCGGCACCGACGAGACCGCCGCCGACATGGCCTATCAAGCGTGGCGCGCCGACCAAGCCGCCGGCGGAGATTCCATCCTGCTCGCCCCCACCAACGACATCATCAACGAGCTCAACGCCCGGGCCCGCGCCGATCGCCTCGCCGCGGATCCGGACGCGGCGACGGCCCCCTCGGTGATGCTGGCCGACCAGCTGCACGCCAGCGTCGGCGACACCGTCCGCACCCGCAAGAACAACCGGCGGATCACGATCGGACGCAACGACTTCGTGCGCAACGGTTACCGCTACACCATCACCGACGTCCTGCCTGAAGGCGGCGTGAAAGCCCGGCATCTGCGCAGCGGGCGCATCGTCACGCTGCCGGCGGACTACATCGCCGAGCACGTCACACTGGGCTACGCGGCCACCATCGACTCCGCGCAGGGATTGACCGCAGGCGGGCGCGCTACTCGAGGCACCTGCCACATCGTCGGCTCGGACATGCTCACCCGCCAGCACCTCTACGTCGCCATGACCCGAGGCACCGACGAAAATCACCTCTACCTGTCGACCGCCGAGGGCGACCCCCACCGCCTGCTCTCGCCCAAGGCCACCCACCCCGACACCGCAGTCGACGTCCTGACCAGGACGCTGGCCCGCGACGGCGCTCAAGTCTCGGCCACCACCGCCGCCCGCCAGGCCGCCGACCCCGCCGCGCGCCTCAAGGCTGCGGCCGACATGTACTACGACGCACTCGGTTCGGCCGCCGAGAACCGCCTCGGTGTCGGCGCCCGCGACCGCCTCGATGCGTTGGCCGACGAGATCATTCCGGCGCTCAGCCAGCGCGAAGCCTGGCCAGTGCTGCGCCGCAACCTGTCCATCCTGGCCCTTCGCGGCGCGAACCCGCGCGAGCTGCTCACCGAGGCGCTGGCCAAGGGCAGCGTCGCCGATGCCGCAGACCCCGCCGCGGTTCTCGATCACCGCATCGACCCCGTGGGAACCCATTCGGCCGGCATCGGAGTGCTGCGTTGGCTGCCCGCGATCCCCCAAGCCCTGGCCGACGATCCGCAATGGGGCGCCTATCTCGCCCGGCGCGAGGCGCTAGTCGAGGGACTGGCCACCGAGATCCGCACACGTGCCCGCGCCTGGACCAACGCCAACGCCCCCGCCTGGGCGCGCCCCCTGATCACCGTCAACCCAGTCCTGACCGCCGAGATCGCGGTGTTCCGCGCCTGCACCGGAGTCGACGAGGCCGACACCCGCCTCACCGGTGCCCGCCAATTCCCGGTGCGCACCCGCGACGTCCAGTCCGCACTGCACCGCTACGCCTCCGCCGACATCGGCCGCCGCAGCGCCGACACCACCCGCTGGAACGACCTCATCGACAGCATCGACCCACGGCTGCGCACGGACGCCTACTGGCCGCAGCTGGCCACCCAACTGCTCCAGGCCGCCCGCACCACACCTGACCTGCGCCAGATCATCACCACCGCCGCCCACCAAGGCTCGCTGCCCGACGAGCTCCCCGCCGCCGCACTCTGGTGGCGCATCGCCGGCGCGCTGTCCCCGACCGCCACGCTGGCCACCACCCATTCGCGGCTACGCCCGCCCTGGGTCAGCGACCTCGACGTGGTGTTCGGGACCGCGCTCGCCGAGACCATCACCTCCGACCCCGCCTGGCCCGGCCTGGTCGCCGCGATCAGCGCCGCGGACCCGCGCAAGTGGACACCGCGCGACCTGCTCCACGTCGCCGCCGAGCAGCTCGCCGACGCCGCACACGACGACCAGCCGATCCCGCCCGGCGATTACGCGCGCCTGATCACCTACACCGTCGATGCGTTCACCCATCGCCTGCACGCCCGCCTCGGCGTGGACTTCGACGACCTGCCCACCCCGCAGGACGCGCCGCCCGATCCCGCCGAGGAAGCGCTGTTCCCCCCGGACCCCGAAGACCCCTCCACCCACAGCCTCGATGAGCATTCGCCCTTCGACGACCATTTCGACATCGCCCCGCCCGAAGACATCGACGCCCTCGAATACGGGTCGCAAGAATATGCCGGTCTTGAATTTGAAGACTTCTCAGCAAATCGCCCTACCCCGGAATTGGGCATCACCATGGAATCACTTACTGCCCTGCGCGCCGAATACCGCATTGTTCACGACCACATCAGAACTTTGGCCGCCGACATTCGCGCCGGAAATGGTCCCGCGACGCGCGCGGCCGCCGGCGATCTGCTGCGCATGCGCGGCCAGGTCGACGCCGACCGCCCCTACCGCCACGCCGTCACCAACGTGATGGAGCAGTGGGCCGATGCCGACGCCGCCTACAACGAAACCCTGCGTCTGGTCGAACACTCTCGCACCCAGCTCGACCTCCTCCTAGCCACCCACGACGCCGATGAACTCGACATCATCTCGGCCCGCCAAACGGTCGCCTTCTACACCGGACTGCTTCCGGCACAACCGCCGTCGCTGCAGTTCCAGCAGACCCTCGCCGACGCTCAAGCCGCCCGAGCTGCGGCGGCCGGCGGCACGATAGTCACCGAGAACGACATCGTCATCGCCCGCGGCGACGCCGAGCGCGCTGACCTAGCTGAACTGGCCGCACTGCGCCAGCGTCGACGCGAGCTGCACCGCGACATCGAACGCGCCGACCGCGACATCGCCACCGCGTTCGCCGCCGCCCAAACCGCCACCTCCGACACCCTCGACCAGCTCCTCGAATCCGCCCGCGCGGAAGTCGAACTCCTGCAGCTCGCCGGCCACCTCGACCCCAAGAGCGTTCCGCTGCTCATCCCCGGCTCCGCTCTGTCCGGCCTCGAACCTCAGACCGGCGATCGGCTCAAGTCCCTGGCCGCACTCCCCTACCGGCTCGCCGTCGTCGGTGCCGACATCGAGGACAGTGAAACCGCCGCAGCCCTCTACACCCTGCGCAGCGCCGCCAACGCCGACGACCGGAAGGTGCTGTGGCTGGCAGCGTCTGAGTCCAGTTCAGCCCCGGCCCGCGATGCTGAACTGGCCGACACCATCACCACCATCGGCCACGCGCACCAGCAGGTCAGCGACCACCAATGGATGCTGCCGCCCGGAGCCATCGTCGTCATCGACGATCCCGCGACCGCTGACCCCGGCCAGCTGATCGACCTCGCCCGCCACGCCATGGCCGCAGACGCCCGGGTCATCCTCATCGAACACAGCACCAATGCAGGGGCCAGCTCCTCGGCGGTGCGGCTGCTCACCCAATCCCTGCCCTGGTGCACGACCCTCACCGCCGCGCCCACCGAGCCCTCAGACCCGCTGCTGGAGCCGGTGCCGGCGGTTGCCCTGGCCGATCGCCTCGGCCGCACCCACCTCAGCGAATCGTGGCGTCACGTGCTCACCCAGTACGACGGTGCGGCACGCGCCGCGCGCGCGGCGCACCGCCGCCACCTTGCCTTGGGATGGCGCACACCCGGGCCGGAGGTCGACGGTCCGGAGCACACCCTGGGCGCCGGCATCGATGACTAGATCACCGGAGGCAGCCGGGTCGTGCGTACGTCGACCTGCTCACGCAAACCTTTCCAACTGGCGTGCCGGAGGCCCCGCCCAGGCACCCACTCGCGAAACGCGACCTCTCCCACGTGCCGGGGCTCTACCCATCGCCAACCCTGTTCATCGACAGGGGGATTCACAACCGGGGGCACCTCGCGCACAAGCGGGTGCAGGACCTCGAACAGATGTCGGCGCATCACCGCGCTGAACCCCGTGCCGACCTGGCGCCGGCTAGCTCCAACGCACCGTCGTCGCGGTGGCCGGCCAGCAGCAGCGCCCCGACTCGCCCCGGCGGACCTGCGAACGCCACCACTGCAAGTTCGGCACTCTGTCGCACTGGGCTCTTCACCCACCACGGCGAGCGGCCCTCCCGATACGGGGAGTCCACCCGCTTGGACACGATGCCCTCCATATGGTGCTGAGCAGCTACCTCCAACATGTCCGCTGCCGGCACACCGAAGAACGCCTTGGGCACCGTTACCACCGCGGACTCCTCCACGATCAGCGACTCCAGTACCTCGCGGCGCTTGACGTACGGCTCGTCAGTGAGATCCCGGCCGTCGACCGCGAGAACGTCAAAAGCTATGAGCTGCAGGGGAACCGAGCGGAGCAGGTCGGGCTTCGGCCGCCGATTCTGAGGCCACCGCCGCTGTAGTCGCGTGAACGACGGACGCCCCTGTGCATCAAGGGCCACGATCTCTCCGTCGAGCACCACCGCCCGCCCGCCCACGGCCTGACTCACCAAAGCCAACTCCGGGAACGTCAGCGACACGTCGGCACCATTGCGCGAGAAACTGACGACCTCGCCGCGATCGACAATGAGATTGGCGCGCTGGCCATCAAATTTCCACTCCACAGCCCACCGGTCACCACTGGGCGGCGGACCGAGGGTGGCCAGCATCGGCGCCGACGTCCCCCGCCGGCGCACCACAGAACGCCCAGCGGCCACTCGTTGACGGTACGCCCGCCACGCAACACACCTACATGGGCTCGAACCGGAATCGCACGTCCTGCTCAGGCCGACGCTGCGGCCATCCGCTGTCGACGCTGGCGAGTCTGGATCGCACTGTCGTAGATATCGATGAACTGGCTCCAGTCGGGAATCTGGACACGGCGCCCCGCGGTACCCCGAAGCAGCAACTGCGCCTCCTCGTAACTTTGTGGAAGCAGTTCCTGCCAGTCGATGATCGCGCCCAGTTGCGATGACTGCGAACGGCTTCCACCGTTCGGCTCGTAAGACTCTGTGCGCCGCGTCCCCAGCCCCTGCCAGTGCGACGCTTGCTCGAGCAGGTGGCGCTCATGGGCCCCGTACATCACGACGGTGCCGGGGAAGATGTCGCGCAGCGCGTCGGCATACTTCGGCCCGTACACGACGTCGAAGTGGCTGGAGGCCTGCACGGTGGCCATGATGTTGACGCCCAGACCCGCCGACTCGCCAACGTAGTTGAGCAGCGCGGGTAGCGGGCAGGAGTTACACACCTCGTCGAGTTCGAGCAGCAGTCGATGTTCAAGCTGGTGCTGAGCGGTGCGTTTGCGGAAATGGCGGATGATGGAGTCGATCAGCGCTACCGCCGCGCCGGCGACGGTGCCGGTGTTGGGTGCGATGACGAACAGGCTGGCGTCAGGGTCGCCGAGCATGGAGACATCGAAGGATTCGATGCTCAGCTCATCGACTGCGCTGAGGCGGTCGAGATGCTCGGTGGCGCTGAGCCCGAGACGCACCCACGGCGTGACTGCCTTGGAGACGGTGATGGCCACGCTGTCGCGCATGCGGCTGTTCATCGTGAGCACGCGCTGCATCGGGTCGGAGAGCATCGGGTGCGGACACAGTGCTGCCGCGGTCATCCAAGACGGTGTGGCTTCCAGCGACATCTGACCGCCGCCGTGGCCGTCCTCCTCGTCCTCGACCCCGAGATTCTCGACGGCTTCCAGGACCCAGGGCATGCCCTGACTGTTGCCTTGGGGGCTGGCCGCGTACAGCAGGCACGCCAGTGGGCGGCTCGCCGTCGATTCCCACAAACCGCCAGCGGCCACCGTCTGGCCGCTGGACGCCCCGCCGAAACCGACACCGGAGGTGGCGAGCATGGTCTCGGCGACGGTGAGAGCTTCGTCGGCCGACCCAATCGACGCAGTGGGATCACTGACCATGGACCGCACCCCCTCCGGCCAGGCGAGCGTCTTCTCCGGGCGCAGGTCGATGACCCCGGTCGGGCCCGTGACTCCGCGGCGCATGAGCACCAGTTCGGCGAGGTCCTCCTTGCTGGACACGGCCACCAGCGGGCCTGGATGAAGTACCGCGGCCGGGGCGAGTAGGCGTCGGGTCTTGCCGGTGCGCGTGGGTGCGCTGATCGCCAAATGCGGTGCGCCCTGGACCTTCTCGTACTGCTCGTCGTTGTTGACGACCAGCCCGCAATAGGGGTTATAGGGCTCGGGTCGCTTGCTCATGGGCTACATCGTGGCGGGCGGCACGTGTAGCAGTCCACCACCAGAGCCGGATTAGCCAACTAGTACGTTTTCGTTGGATGCACGGACCCCAGAGACCGCGCGAGAATCGGTGGCCACTGAGTGTTCAACTGGTGACTCCGCGCAGTTGAACACTCAGAGCGCTAGGAGTGCGACGACCACCATGCGTAAAGGCCTTCCAGGCTGGTGGCGGGTTGAGCGGCACGAACGGCGCTGAGCAGCAGCTTGTCGTCTTCGGTCCACACCACCACGGGCTGCCCTCCCTGCAGTCCACAGAAAACAGTTCCCCGCACAATGTTCGGGCTGTCGTTCCGACGCCACGCTCCCGGCGTTCACTCACCCTTTCGACAGTTGTCGACAAACCTAGTCGGACATGGTACAAATGCCTCCATTTTCTCCCCTTGGGGTGTAGCCGCCGGTTGGCAACTTTCTGACGCTCTCGGGCTCATTGTTTCGATCTATCTGTAGTGTCGTCTGCGTGTGATGTGGGTTGCGAATCTGGGGACACCCCGCAGTGTCGTCGCGTGAACAGCGGAGATGACGTCGTTAACAACTGTGCGCGGCATGGCCGCCGGCCCTAGTCGGCAGGCCCTCGGACTTCCATAACGAGGACCATCGACCCTACGCATCAACACTGTAGGAGCGGATTCTGGGCGGCAGACAACGCTTCAACGGTGGTGAGGTGGTTTAAAGTTATGTATGACGGCGACGGCTGGATGTGGGATCACGGCTGCGGATGGGGTTGGGGCGGCTGGATCCTGATGGGTCTGCTTATGGTGGTGTTTTGGGCGGTCGTGATCACGTTGGTGGTCCTGGCCATCCGCTATTTCACCGCCGATCGCAGCAGCGCCCGCACCGGCTGGCCTGGCCTGGGTCCCAACCGCGCAGAGGATCTCCTGGCTGAACGATTCGCCCGCGGCGAGATCGATGAGGACGAGTTGCGACGTCGCATGGCCTTACTGCACGAACACCGGTGAGCGCGATGTCGACTCAGCGTTTGCGGCTTGTTCTGCTTATCGGCCTGGCGGCCCTCGTGCTCGGGGTGGCCAGCACTTTCGCCGTGGCAGCGGTTGCGCCTGGTACTCGAAGTGCTGGACCCGCCGCGCCCATCCGGCCGTACCCTTACGCACCGCAGTCCTGTGAGGTGCCTGCGTTGCCGGGCACGGTCGTCAATGTCACCCTCACCGACATGCCCGGCAGCATGATGGGGCCGGGCATGATGATGGCGCCGGGCATGATGATGGGGCCGGGCATGATGGGGCCCGGGATGATGGGACCGGGCATGATGGGACCAGGTCCTGGCGGGCGATACGGCCATGTCGCACCGAATCAGGCATACCCGTGGGCGGGTATGCGGATGATGAGCATCCTGATCGACCCGACCACGGTGCGCGCCGGTGAGGTGTCATTCCGGGTGCTCAATACCGGGCTGTGGATTCACGAGCTGACCGTGCTGCCGCTCGGTGCGGGCGAAAATTTGGGCCAGCGACGCATCGGGACGAACAACCAGGTCGATGAATCGGCCAGCCTGGGCCATGTGGAGGCCAGCTGCGGCGCCGACGAGGGCGATGGCATCCCTCCCGGTGCTGCGGGCTGGACGACCATCACGTTGAAACCTGGCCGCTACGAGTTGATCTGCAATATCGCCGGCCACTACTGGGCCGGGATGTATACCGAGCTGACGGTCACCGGCTAATTCACGCCGGACCGCTGAAGCAGTTCACGCCGGACCGCTGAAGCAGCGGTCGTGCAGATGCACGATCAACGGTGATCTGCGCGACCGGCCCCGTAAAATTCTTGGTCGGGCCCGACCCCGCTGACCTGATCACCGGTGCCACGCTAAAGACGGGATAACATCGCGGGGGACGTCCGTAACACCCGCGCGATCCGTTCGGTAGGCTCGGCTCCGACGGCAGAGCCGATGGGTCCCTTCCTCGGTCTGGACGCTGACGACGCGGCCGAGCTCGGCCGATTGTTGACCTTCCTTAGCGACTGGCTGGCCAGCGACCCCAACCGGCTGAGGTGTCGCTGCACGACTACGTTGCGGCGCCCGACCACCTCGGCGCCTCCTGCCGCATCGACGAACTGCGCGCTGACATTGAGCGTTACGCTCGACTGCTGCTCGGTTATGACGCCGCCGACCGGTTCTTCAGGAAAGCCCCGGTCAGCCCCAAAAGATCGCTGTGGGATCCCGAGCCACTGGCAAGCAGCCCCGATATTGGCCGTCCGCGACACCAGGCCACCAGCCCATAGGCATCGAAACGCAGGTTACGGTCGCGCCAGTACAATCACCACACCGCGGGTTCTCCCCATAGCCCAGCCGAGCGATCGGGAAACGGGTCCAGTGCGAATCCATATCCGCTCGCCGCGCCCGCCGGCACTCGACGATCGTCAGATGACGCTCCGCGACGTCAATCTCGATCTGCACCTCGTATATGCCTCGGGCACCCGTCTTGACATCATCGCTGCACTCTCACAATATCCGTCTCCGCGGCAGACCCCTCATACGACTAGTGTGCAACTCGTCCCGTTGCGACGTTCGCTGGGATCCGGCCCGTCACACCGGGGCCATGTCGGGTTGACATTGCCAGGCTACTTCATGCAGATCGCAGCCGTTTTCAGCCAGAATGCCGGGCAGCAGGGACCGACGGTTCCGATGACGATGGGGATCCCAGCCGATTCGTCGCTGCAGATCGCCGTTATGGCTCGCACGCGGCCGATGGGAGGTCGCTGATCGGGGGCGCGGCGCGTTTCGATCGCGCGTTGTTTCGCTGATCGGTAGGGTTTGGCATTGAGTTATCCCGCTCGCCAATTTCCTCAGCACCACTCCGAGCATGGGTGTAGTGAGCCCTCTGGTATGTGGCCAGTGTGCCCGGCGCGGTGGGCGAGCTTGTCGGGGTGCAGGATCACCACGGCGTTGGTCTCCAGCCGGATCCAGCCGCGGTCGGCGAAGTCGTGCAGTGCCTTATGTGTGGCCTCGCGGCCCGCGCCGGCCAGCTGCGCGATCTCCTCTTGGGTCAGCTCGTGGGTCACCCGCAGCGTGTCGCCGTTACCGGTGCCGAATCGGTGGGCCAACAGCAGCAGTTGTCGGGCGACGCGGCCGGGCACGTCGGTGCCGCTGTGTTCGGCCAGCGTGTCGGTGGTGCGGCGCAGCCGTCGCGCCAGCGTCTGCAGCAGCTGTTCGGCGATCTCGGGGCGATCGGCGATCCAGGCGCGCAGCCCGTCGCGGTCCATCCAGGCCGCGCGCACCTTGGTGATCGTGGTCGCGCTCGACGTGCGGGGCCCGGGATCGAAGACAGACAGTTCACCGAACATGTCCGAGGGCCCCAAAATGGCCAGCAGATGTTGGCGACCCCGGGGAAAGCGGCGCCCGATTTTGACTTTGCCGGATTTGATGATGTAGAGCCGGTCGCCGGGCTCACCTTCGGTGAAAACGGCCTGCCGGGCACCAAACACGATCGGATGCAGCCGCCGCCGCAGCGCCGCCGCAGCGGCCGGGTGCACAGCCTCCGCAATGGCGGCACCGGCCAGTACCTTGTCCACCAGAGCCCCCTGAGCGAACGCCGGAATCGGTGATGCCGGCCTGCTGATCCCGCGCGAGCACCCGCCGATCCCCTCACCGGCGGGTGATCGCACCACCTTGCGGGACGAACCTGGGTAAACGTGGGTCTGGACCGCAACCGGCCGCACCTAGACGTGTCCCGCCGCCCCAGAGTTTTCCGGCCGCGGGTGAACCGCCAGTAGCCACCAAGGAAAGCCGACGTTACCCGTTGCTCACCGCCCGGGCGAGGTCTCGACGAGCTCGCTGGATCAGCCCAGAGCCGGCGCAATTGCGTCACGCGCCGCCGCCCCAATGCACCGGCCACCCACCGGCCTGCTCCAGAACGGACATCGGCGTCAGATCGCTGCCCCCGACTACTGGTCCCGTCTGCTCGGTGATGAGGTCTCGGGCCGCGAGTTGTTGGCGCAGTTCGGCCAGGTTGCCCTCAGCGGCAACGGGATGCGGCGTCGCTGACGGCGCGTTGTGCGGTGACCCGAGGACCCGCAACAGGGATAAAGCGCCGATCGAGAGCGTAGAGCAGCCGTGTGATGGTGCGCTTGTCCTGCTCGTCGTCCTCGAGCTGAGCCCGAGCGCGTCCTGCCTCAAAGAACGCGCCGCGGGCCAGGCTGTGGCCGATCCGGTCACGAACCTCGGTGACTCTGGCGTCAACCTCGGCGAGTTCACTGACCAACAAGCGCCGAAAGTAGGCGCCTTGTTCAGCGTCGGCCACCCGGGCGATCCCCGCCGGATCATCCGATGCGGGCAAGTGCGGCAACTGCATCACGTGTCAGGATAGCGCAGGTGCCGAACCCGGACCGGGGGCACACCAGTGCCAGCGGGCGCGCACGCGCCCGCCACCCTCGCCGATCACCGTGATAGTGATCGGCCCAATGTAGAGCTGCACACGCGTTATCCCTATCGCGTCGTGCCCGCCCCGGTCACACAGCGGTAGCCATGCCCGAACCCGGCTGGGCGGCCTGCAGTGAACCTTGCGCGCCATTCGATCCGAGAACGGTGGATTCGACATCACTGCACCCCTTTTCGGCCGATTCCATTGTCGCCCAAGCACCTTGGATCCGCAGCATGGGCGGGAACGGTCAACGACCCGGCCCGACGCGCGGGGCATTCCTAGAAGGTCACCGGCCTGCTGGTATCCAGCTGCCTTCCTGAGGTCTTTTGGCCCAAAACGACGGAGCCAGCGGGGGCGTTTGCACCGCGACATCAGGTGTGACGGTGTTGTCGTCCGCGTTGGCTTGTGTTCATAGACCCGGCGTACACCAGACAGCGAGTTGTCTGCGACGACGCGAGGGAGGACAAGGTGAGCAAAGTCGGCCGGGGTGCAGATCCGACGTCACGGCGGATCATCGATATGGCCATCGGGGTGCTGATCGGATGGCGCGGCTGCTCCGAGCGCGAGGCGTTCGAAGAGATCGCCAGCGCGGTTCGAGAAACCGGCTTTGGCATCGGCAGCATCGCTGACGCCCTGGTGGATCTGGCCAGCGGCGTGGAGCAATCAGCACCGCATCACCGCGCGCAAGCACTGCGCGTGTGGGGTGATGCGATACCGGAGCGGTCAGCAACACTGACCGCCCCGCCGAGCTGACGGCGCCAGCCTGCTGGACCTGTCCCGGTTCGCGGCAGGCGGCCATAGCCCACGCTGGGAACTGCTTTAGAGACTTGATGGCGGGCGTGACGTGAAGCCGCCATGTCACGTCGGTTAAGAAGTAGGCCAGATTCAGAGTGGGCGACTACAACGGGGTCCGCGCAGCCCTGAGGCAGCTGCAAGGCAACTGCATCTGATTATTCGGAAATGCTCATGATGGGGCCCTCATCGGGCGCACGGAATGCACCACGTGCCCGTTGCTCACCAAGATGTCAGAGACGTGCTCCCAGCTGGTGACCGTCTCCCGTGTTGACGATGACGGGGTGGCCATTCGTCATCGGGCTTGCTGATGTGGCCCGTGGCGTGGTCGCTGGGGTTGATCTTGTTCGTGTGCGGGCCGCGGCAAGATCTGTGAAGACTTGCGAAGACCGCCCACAGGATGACCACCGGGCTCGGCTTTGTGCGCCGTCGCATCGTCGGGGTCACGCTGATCGGCTCATCGAAACTGCTGCGGAACCCCGGCGTGCGCGACTGGTCCCTGGGCACCGGTGAGACCGCGGGCGCGCGGCGCGGTGTGAGTGTCGCGGCCTCCGCGGCCGCCGCGGCGAATTCCCGCGCCGAGCCGTAGCGGTCAGCCGGATTCTTGGCCAACGCTCGGGCCATCACCGCATCCAGTTGCGGGCTGGCCACGGGCGAGTGCTCGGAGATCGACGGCGGCGGCTGGTGCAGATGGGCCAACGCGAGAGCGGTCGTCCCCTCGGCGCTGTGGAACGGTTGCTTACCGGTCAGCAGTCGAAACAGCGTGCACGCCAGCGAGTAGATGTCGGCGCGACCGTCGACAGCACCGCCGGTGATCACTTCCGGAGCGGCGTAGGCAAGTGTCACCGCCAGCGTCGCGTCGTCGTCGGAGTCGTCTGCTCCGCCGGCTGCCGTTGCCACCCCGAAGTCGCTGAGTAATACCTGCTCTTCACCAGGAGGGCTGGGCGCCAACAGGATGTTGGCGGGCTTGACGTCGTGATGAACGACGTCGCGCTGGTGGGCGTAGTCCAGGGCCTTGGCGACTTCACTGACGATGCGTAGCGCTCGTGATGCGGGCATGGTGCCCGCCTGCAGCGCAGCCTCGGCGTCGGTGCCTTCGATGTACTGCATCGCGATCCAGAGCTGGCCGTTGTCAGCTTCGCCGCGGCTGTAAATGGAGACGATGTTCGGGTGGTTCAGCAGTGAGGCGATATCGGCTTCGCGGACGAACCGCTCTCGAAATGCCGGGTCGCGGGAAAGGTCGGGGCTGAGCACTTTGAGGGCGTCGCGGCGGGGCAGGGTGGGGTTCTTGGCCACGTAGACCGTGCCGGTGGCGCCCGTGGCCACCAGCCGCTCGATTCGATATCCCCCCACCAGGGAGCCCACCTTGAACACAGACACAGCATCGCCTACCGGCGGGATGGTGGACCGATCGGTGCGGCCGGGCGTGCCCGATGCTGTCTCGGTATTCATGACTGGTTACCGGTCATCGCGGAGATGCAGGAGCGCTCGCAGCCGAGCCCAGGGGCCCGGCGAAGACGAGTCGCGCTCGAACGTCACGTGCGCTGACTGGATCAGCTCGCCGTCAACACCGGTGGTAGTCGTTTCCACGACGTGGTGCCCCTGCGCGGTCAGCGACTCGATCAGTTGTTCATGCAGGCGATCGGCCCCGAAATCCCACCAGTCGTCGACGGCGGCCAACACCCTGGTGTGGGCATCCGAGGTGGGCCGGGCCCGGCGGCGGAGTGTCCGTCGCTAGCGACCAGCTGTCGAGCGCGGCCAACCGGGACTGCCACTGGTGCTGTAGCTCATCCAGGCTCTGATCCAGGCCGGGTTGGCTGCCGACGAGGTGAAGCGCCTGGATAAATGCGGCTCCGGGTAGCCCGTCGACATCAGGTCCCGTGTCCGGGCAAATGTGGGCGAAGGCGGCCACCGATCGGGTGACGGCGAGCTGGGCGTCGAAGTCGGCGCGCAGAGCCTGCACCGGCGCACCGCCGCGGCGCTCGGCGGCCTCGACGACCTCCCGGTGCAGCACGTCGCTGGTGACCGTCCACCGTTGGTACGCGTCTTCGATGGCTCGCAGTGCGGCCACTTCCGCCTCGCGTGCCACGGTCACCCCTGCTCGCGGGTCTGAATCCCAGCGCTGGCGAGAATGGCGCCAATGGCATCGGCCATATCGGAGGCGACCACGGTCCTCAGGACATTCAAGTCGGCGGTGGCCAGGTCAATCGAGGCATCGGAAACCACCCGAGCCTTCATCTTCTCGACCGCCTCGGACACGACGTTGCGCACGTAGCGGCCGTTGCCGGCGATGTCGACGAGTGTCTCGGCGGGATCTTCGGGATTGTTGGTCGAGGTGGTGGTGAGCCAGCTGGTGTATCGGCCGAAGGTGTCGACCGCTTCGGGATGAACGAACACGCGATAGCTCTCGGCGAACTTGGCGGCGATCTGCCCCAGCTCGTCGGCGCTGTAGGAGCTGAACTCCAGCTGGGTGGGGAACCGCGACCGCAGACCGGGGTTAGCCGACAGGAGCCGGTTCATTCCCCCGGCGTAGCCGGCGAGAGCGATCATGGTGTCGTCGCGGTGATCTTCGGCAAACTTCATGATGACGTCCAGTGCGATGCGGCCGAAGTCGCGGTCGTTGTCCGCCTTGTACAGTTCGGGCGCCTCGTCGACGAACAGGACGCGACCTCGGGCGCGGTCGAGAATCGCGCCAGTCTTGGCCTCCGTCTCGCCGATCACTCCGCCGACGAGATCCTTGCGCGAGACCTCGATGAACTCCGGCGACGTGAGGATGCCCAGGCCGAAGTACATCTTGCCCATCACGCGAGCGATCGACGTCTTGGCCGTTCCCGGAGGGCCGACGAGGGTCATGTGCAAAGCGTTGCGCTGCCCGACTCCCTCCCCGCGCGCGGCCATCGCCCGGTCGTAGATCTGGACGTTCTTGAGCTTGTTGATGTGGGCTTTCACTCCGCCCAACCCGATGAAGGATTGCAGGTCGCGCTCGGCCTCCTCGAGGACGACGGCCGCGGCCTGGGCTTGTTCGGCTTGCCGCAGCTCCTCAGTGCTCGGACCGGACTGCGGGTCCCACCGGCTGGTCCGCGCCGCGATGGCCTCGGCAGTGGTCGTCTTGGGGCCGAACGTGGTGTCCGACAGGGCCGCCGAGGCGTCGGGCAGCATGCGCCCGCCGACAGTGGCCATGCCGAACTCGACACGTGCGTCGTTCTCGCGGCCCAGCCAGCGCAGTGCGTACCCCCGGTACAACGCTGCGAGGGCCGCGGCGTGCGGGCTCACCTGATCTGCGGGCACGCCTTTGAGCAGGACCAGACCGGCATCGAACTCACCGAGACCCACGTGGGCGACTCCGGCCATCAGGTCGGTCGCGGCATCCACGACCCGCAAGGTCCCGCTGACGGGGCGAGCGGCCCAGTCCAGCAAGTCGGTCCAGCGTTGGGTGACGTAGTGCAGGGTGGCGCCCAGGCAGCGCCAAATGGGCGACTGCATGGGCTCGCGCGCGGTGTCGAAGGACTCCAACAGCTTCTCCGCGGTGTCGTAGTCCTGCTGACTCAGTAGCGCCGCGATGTATGCCAGCGTGATCGACGCCGGAGTGTAGGGGAACACCTCGATGAAGCCCGGCGAGGGCACCGATGCTTCCAAAGCGGTGTCCTGCAGGCCCAGGCGACGTGTCTCGCGGTGCAGCGTGGCGCTGGTTTCGTGAGCGTGACGCAGCGTCTCGCTGGAGTGATCCCCGGTAGCGATCAGTCCCAGCCAGGCGTCGCACATGCCGGGGTCCATGCTCACCGCCCGGCCGAACTGCTCCCGCGCGGCGTTGGGGTCGGCCGGGTTACCGAGCAGGCCCAAGGCGTCGAATCCGGCGTCGAGGTAGTCGCGCGCAGTGCTCATCGTCTATGACCCAATCTCTCGGGGTGGTCGTGGCGGTCGGGAGGCGCGAGCGGCCGGAGCTTCGCCCTGGCGCGGCCCGTCGTAATCAATTGTCCCCGCTGAGGTGCTGCCGCCGCGCGCCGGTGCAGACCCCGTTTCTGACGGGCGGCCGGACGGCTGGCTCGCGCCGCGACTGGCCATCGTGGAGGCCTGCGCGGGCGCACGGGTCGGTGCCGGGGTACCTGCGGTGTCCGGGCGGGGCTGGCGCAGCGGGGCCGGTGAGGACGTGTCCCCAGACTTTGAGGGCGCGGGCCGCGACGGCGCCGCGCCGCCGGTGTTCTTGCCGGAGCTGAGCACATGCCCCGTGCTGCCGGCGACGCCAGCGGCTTTGGCCGCGGCCGCGACAGGGACGGCCACCTCGGGGGCGGCCACCTTCACCGCGCCCATGGCCGCGGCGGTCGCCGCGGACTTGGCCGCCGACTTCGCCGATGTGGTGCTGGCGCCGGTGTCCGCCCCGGTACCGGTCACCACGGTGCGCGGCGAACTGGTCGAGCGCGGCTTGAACCAATCCACTCCCGGTGTGGGGCGGGCCTCTGCACCGCTGTCGGAGCCCTGCTCACCGGCTGCTGCCTCGCGGCGGGCCCTGCGGCGCTCACTGACCCCCCGCGGGACCGAGCGAGCCGTCTCCTCGCGCACGGCACCGGTGCACGCATGCCAGGCACTGCTGATCTGGCGGCCGATGGTGCCGGTGCTGTCGGCGTGGAAGGAGCGGTCGACGAACCGGAAGCCCAGCCACAGTGCGGCCGCGGCGACGGCCATGATGAGTACCCGCGGGATGGCCGTCGGCGTCGCCGCGCCGAAGGCGTCTGTGGTCAGTACCCACGTGATGCCGATCGCGGAGACGGCCAGGTACACCTCGAAGACCATCAGCTGTACCACGTGCATGAAAAGCTCTGTGCCGCAGTGCTTGGCGAAGACCAGCGCTCGTCCGAAGCCCAGCATGCCGATCAGGAAGGACGGGCCCACCAGGATGCCGAAATACAGCGACTTGATCCCGACCATCATCGCCGACAGGCCGACGTAGAAGTAGAAGAACGCCACCACGGTGGCGACCAGGACCAGCAGCAGACCGATCGTGGCGTCGGAACCGCCGAGGCGCTGAGCGTAGGCCAGGGCCTGCGGCGCACCGCAGCTGGCCATGGCGTGTGCCGGGCCGGGGCCGTCCACGCCGCCCGCGCCGGTGATGGCCGTATTCCACGCTTGTCGGCATCCGCCGACGTCATCGACCACCATGCCGAAGTTGAGGACCTGCAACGGGTGGCGCACCCCGGCGGTCACGACATTGGCCATCAGGGCATCGAGTTTGGCGTCCAGCGAGCCGCCCGAGGCGAAGGGCGCTCCGGTCGCGGCCTGGGCGATCTCAAGTCCGGTGCCACGGCCCAGCGCCAGCAGGCCGTGCTCGCTGTACAGGTCGCCGATGGGATCGGAGAACACCGTGGCCAACAGCACCGTCAGGACCCCGGCGGTTCCGAGCATCGCCCATCCGCGGCCGGGCTGCCCGCGCAGTATGTGATAGCCCGCGACGGTGACACAGATGGTAATGGCAATGGGCCCCAACATCATTGAATGGACCAGCGTCATAACGGCGTTGTAGAGCGGCGTGGCGAAGGTAGCGACGGCCACCAGCCAGCCCGTGGACAACGCGAAACGCAGAAACCACAGCGCCGCAGCCATGATGAAGATGAACGTCCCCGCGATCATGCCCAACCACCACGAGGCCGTCGCGTTGTCGACCGCGCGCTCCATGGCCGCGGCCATCCAAGGCATCCACGTGCTCGGGTCGAGCATCGAAATGTCCTGGCCGTTGTTGGTCGCAGCTTCCCGGACCGACACCATCGACAGGAAGTAGAAGGCGACCGGAACACCATCGGTGTCCCGTAGTCCCGTCCAGCCCAATGCGGCCGACCCGCCAGCGGCCACCGCATTCGGCGCGCACAGCAAGGCGACGAAGGACAGTGTGTAGGTCAGCGTCATCGTCACGACGGCGCGGCGTGCCCGTGGGTGGTCGGCCAGCCACAGCGTGAGCGCGCCGGAGGTCATGCGAACACTTCCTCGGCTGGAGCAAAGATCTCCTCGGGCGGGGTGCTGTCGACGTCGGCGGCCAGCTGCGTGCTCGGCGCGCCCAGGAATCGGCAGCGCGCCCGCCGACCGCGCTCATCGACGATGAAACCCTCCCCCATCCGCGACGGGTGGACCTTGCCGAAGGCATCGTCGTCGCTGTCTTCGTCGTCGGCCGACACGGCCGGACTGGTGTCCTCAAAGTAGGACTGCACAACCTCGGGGTACAGCGCGGGATCGACCCCGGCCCACTCCAGCGTCTTGGTCGCCAGTTCCTCGTTGCGGATCGCGAACAGCCACTTCTGGGTGATGAACTTGTCACCCATCCGCTCGAAATCGCGGTAGTCCTGGGAGATCAGCCAGATACCGGTGGCATGCTTGCGGCCCTGACGGGTGATGCGGTGCGCGGTGCGCGCACCGGCGGGATAGGCCATCAGTTCGGCTGCCTCTTCGAAGATCATCGTCGAGAACTGCTCGCGGCGCAGAAACTGATGACGCTGCACCGTGTCGATGATCAACCCGTAGATCGCCATCCCTGCACGCGCGCTCTTGGGCAGCTTGTCGTAAAGGTGGGGGTTGAGAATGTCGTCGGCATCGGGCAGGCCCAGCCGGTTGGTCAGCCAGATCGTGGCCAGGGACTGCGACGTCGAGTACGCCGGCAACGTCTCGTCGAAGATGGCCCGCGCCGCCCGTTGGGTGGCCCAGGCTTCCAGACGGGCAAGCAGCATGTCGTTGCCGGCGTCGGGCTGGTCGCGCAGATAACCGATGAGCGAACGCATCGAGTTGATTCCGTTGGCGTGCAGCATGTCTGGGCTTACCAGAAGGGTGAACCGGTTCTCCATGTCACTGTCGGCTGGAACGCCGATCATGGGCAGGATGTGGTCGGCGGCGACGTCTCCGGCCTCCTCGAAGGGGAACATGCGCAGCGGATCGAGACTGAACCGGGAATCTCCCAGGTCGACGGTGGTCGTGTCGGTGACGTTGCGGAAGGCCTGGCCCCATTCGCCGTGCGTGCCGGGGTCGAACACGTCGACCTTGCCGCCGCGCAGCACCACCTCGATGCCGGAGAGCTTGGCCCGGTTGGACTTGCCTGCGCCTGGGTCGCCGATGACGATCAGTCCGGTGTTCTTCTGCCGGCGGGCACACCCCTCCGGATCGTGAAGGATCAGGCTGCGCCGCAATGTGTTCTGGTTCTCGGCCAGCGGTGTCCCGCGGGAATCACCTACGCGCGTGGAGATCAGTGGCGTGAATCGGCCCCACAGGTGCGCCGAGGTCGGATCGCGGAACTCGTCGAGATGCGCGTGCTTCTCGCTGCCGGGAGTGAACGCCGCCCACAGTTTGGATTGCGCGCCACGCCAACGGCTCACGGCGATCTCGGCCTGATCAAGCTCATGGCGAACCTGCTTTACCGCGTCTTCGCACATCTCTATAGTGGGTGCGCCCACGGCGATCAGCGTGGCGACGTCCAGCTCGCGCTCGCTGGGGTTGGCCTTGATCTGCGCGTTGTACTCGCGGGTGTTGGCCAGCTTGACGTCGAGTTCGTCGTCCTCTTCGATCATGCGGCCGCGCTGGCGCATCTGGTCTTTGATGTTCTTGGCTGCGCGCGCGTTGAGCGCCTCGGCGCGATCGGGGCTACGTACCGTCACGTGCTGCATCCAATCGATGGTCGCGTCGGTCTCGACGTTATCGAGCGCATACAGGTAGGCGGCCTTGGTAAACCGTAGGCCGGTGTCGGGAAAGTGCGTGACCGGCAACAGCGCTTGGTAACTCCATGGACCATCGGGGCGATCGGCGTCATACAGGCGCACGATGGGGCGCATCGTTGGCCACCAGGACGACCGCACCGCGTTGGCGCCCTCGTCGACGCCGGGGCGCACGAAGGCCGCGGACGTCAGCCGGTCCGGGCCGGCCGCGGCCGGCGGCATCGGTTCATGCAGCGCACCGCGGAGGACTTGGTGGCGGTGCTGCCACAGGATCTGCAGCGGGCTGGCAGGACGGACGCTGAACTGTGCGGGCAGCGAGGCGACCACCTCGGCGGCCAGGCGCGCGTAGGCGGCTACCGAGGTGTCGGAGTCGACATCGCGGCCGACAAGCCAGTCCTTGGCCTTGGTGGCCGCTCCGGCTGCGTTGCGCCCGCCCCGACCGCTGTCGACCGGGAAGGTCAGCCAGCCGCGCCGCCGCTGCTCGAGGAACACCGGTGCACCAACCGGTGCGGCGGCGGGATTAAAGGTGGGCTCCCACAGTCGGCAATGCTCCACCCAGCCGGGTCGGTGGCCGTGGTTACCAACCATGTTGCGCAGCAGACGGTTCGGGTCGGTGGTGTCCAAGAGGCCCGATAGCGACCATCCCGAGGGCAGCGCCCGAGCGAGGTTGCGGTAGTACCGGCTCCCCCGCTCATGGGTGCGTAGGGGCCGCAGCACCAGGGGCAGCCCGTCGATGAGGTAATCGGCGTACACCCCGCCGCGGGTAAAACGAAGGTTCCCGATCACCGCCACGGGCGGGTCGTACAGGTGATCGACGCGCGGTTCAGCGTTGCGCGCCATCATCGCTCCTGGTGCGCTGGCGTGCCGCGCACGCGTGCTTGGGCAGGATTGTCTTAAGGGCGAAAGAGGCACGGGCAGAGAGGGAGGGGCGCCGCTTGGGCAACACCATGCGAAGGATCACCGTCACCAGGACTGCCGCGACGGCAGCGCCGCCGAGCACCCCGAACCCGGAGCCTTCGTGTGTGCGGAACCACCACAGTGCGGGTAGCACGATCATGCCGATGGCGATCAGCTCGGGAGCGCGATAGGGCCCGCCGGGAAGTCGGTTGCCCGTCGAGGACTCCCCCGCGTAGATCGGAACATCGCGGATTCCGGTGAAGACCTTCGCCGGCTCTCCGGTGGGAACCTCGTTGTGCACGGTCAGCTCTCTTCGTGGTTGCTGATGAGGATGGGTTGGTTGTTAGTGACGTCGATTAGATGGGTGGTGCCGCAGATCAGGGCGGCAACGGTGAGGGCGCCCAGCAGGGTCGCCCTCAGCTCAGCCAGTCGAGATGTCAATGCCCGTAGACCGACACGATGCCGCGCTGCTGCAGTTCCTGATTGCCCGACTGCTGGAATCCCGCAACGTTGGCGATGATCAGCGACAGGATGATTCCGCCGACCACGGCGGCGATCGCCGATCCGATGCCCTGCTTGAACCCGTTCCGCAAGCCGACCGCGATACCGAGAGCCATCGCCGCCAGGCCGCCCACGACGACCACGATCGAGAAGATCTCCTGGGACATGCCCACGATTCCCTGCGCCGCCAAAATTGTTGTGCCCGAGTTGTTGATCATCGTGTTCCCTTTCGTGTGATGCTGGATGGACTGAGCCGATGGCGGGTCGCCAGCGGCAAGTGCTGGGGGGTCATCGCGTGCCGCCGGCGACGGGGGTCGGCGGGGCTTCGGAGTCGATCGCGGGAACGACGTCGATCGCGGCAACCGACCAGGCGCCCCCGCTGGCGCGCAGCGTGAGCGGGTACTGCAGCGGGGTCGTGGTGTAGTCGGCGGCGCGGGCACTCACTGTCACCCAGACGCGCAGCTCGCTGCCTTCGGCTGGGGCGTCGGGGACCTGATGCTGAGCGCGGATGGAGGTGACGGTGGCCGTCGCGTAGGCGCGCAGCGGCCCGAGCCCCGAGTCGACGGTGACGAACCGCTCGATGCCGTTGGCGTCGGTGAGGTAGCACGTGACGAAGCCGCTGATCACGCCCGCCAGCACGGCGTCGTTGGTGATGGTGACCGGATAGTCCAGGGACACGTCGACCCCTGGCGGTGGCGGGTCGCGGCGTGCGGGCTTGGCCATCGCGCGGGGCGCACCGCCGTTGTATACGCTGACCGGCAGCTGGTAGTAGCTGCGCACCGGAGGGGCGTTGGTGTACGACTGCTCGGTGACGGCCACGATGACGCCGTAGGTGGCGACGTTGGGCGCTGTCTGGCCGACGAACGTCGCCGATGCGGCCTGCGCCGAGACGATCAGCGGGGATGTCGTGGGCAGCGACATGTCGGTGGTATCGGGGAAGCAGCGTGCCACCTCTGCGGCCCGGCTGCTGCTGGCAGTCAAAAGCACCGTCACGCAGTCGATCGCGTAACTCTCCACCAAGGTGGTCTCGTTGCCGACCGAGCGCGCCGTCACCGCCACCGGTGTTTCGTCGGGCGGGAAGACCCAACGCCACAGTGTGGACGCTCCGCTGATCACCGAGCTGACCACCAAGATGGTCACGATGACCTTGGCGCCGCCCTGCCCGGTCGTGGTCATGCGTCGCCGCCAGGTTCTCGTCAGCTGCATGTCAAACTGCCTTGTGCCCAATGATTTTGATGCTCGACACCGCGAAGGTTTCGTCCGCCGGATCGCGCGAGGTGTCCCCGCCCGGCAGGACGGGTGCCGGAGCCGCCCCACCGTGATCGCCGCCGAGGATGTCGCCGAGAATCGACGGCGGTCCGGCGCCGGGTGCCGGTGTGGGAGCAGTTCCGGACGGTGCGATGGCAGGCGGGCGGCTGGTCTCCTGGATGATCACGGTGATCTTCGAGGCCAGCACGCCGGGTCGAATCGACTCCACGGCTTCGCCACGGACATTGCCGGTGTTCTGGTTCTTCACGGTGCGGTCGGTGTCGTTGAACTGCCATTGCACCCGCGTGACCACGCGATGCTGCAGCCACGGATCGGGTTGGTCAGGGCCGACGTCGGTCTTGTTCACCGCGCCGGGCACGATCGACACCGCGGTGATGACGAATGTGCGCCCCAAGTCGATCTCCAAGACCTGACCGTCGACCGATCGCACGCACACCCACGGGGTGGTCGAGCTGGGGTCGGCTACCGACTGTGCCGACGTGGACCCCGGTGGGCAGTCCGACGAGGCCGTAAAAGGCAGCGGCCCATCGGCATTCGGAGGCGTGCTGGGCGGTGCCACGTCGACCGTCCGAGGAGTCACCGGCGCGGCAGTGGACCGAGGAGGCGCTTCGCTGGGTGAATTGGCCATGGTGACAACCAGCGTGATGACGGTGCCGATGACCGCCACAGCGCCGAACGCGGCGAGAACCCACGGAGTGAACCGACGCGGCGGCCCGTCCTGGGAACGGGCGGCGGCGGAGTCGTTATCAAGCTCCACCACCGGCCCGCCGATGTCGATCGGCGAACCGAGCAGCATGTCGTGCTCGGAAGGGTCGTAGTCATCGTCGCCGTAGTCGAATTCGTCGTAGCCGGAGGGCGATTCCTCTTCGCCGTCGTCGCCGAACTCCTCCAAGGGCGTCGCCTCCGGCGGGATCTCGGTCGATTCGAGGTCTGGATTCGTGGTCGCCGTCGCGGTGCGCGGCGTCCGGACCGTGGGCGAGGTGGCGCGGTCGCCGCCCCGGTCGCCGTCGCGGTCGTCGCCTTCGTGGACGCTGATCGCCCCGATGTTCTTGAGCCACTCGTCATTGTCGACGCGGCCCGTCATGACAGCCTCTCGTCGACTACGCCTCGCCAACGCGCCATGCGGGGGCTACCTTCGACCAGATCAACGCCCATCACGGCGGCTAGCGCGAGAACCGTCGACGGACGCCACGACTGCGGTCGCACGAACAGGTTCCTCAATGTAGGTCCCCAGATGACGGTGAACGACCATCGGGCGGCCATGCGGCGGCGCAGCCGTTCCTTGAGATTCCACGGTGCGTTGGCGAGTGCGTCGCGCGCTGCGAACCACTCTTCGAGTTCGCGAACTACGCCCTTGCTGGTGAAGGCGTTGCTGTAAGCATCAACTGCACCAATGCTTTCAAGCCACTCGTCGTTGTGGAGGTCACACGCCGAAGCGGAGGGGGACGGGGTGGGCCCTGACTCCCCCGTCGCTGTCGCGATGGAGGCGTACAGATCCCGCGATGCTGTTGAGAAGTCTCGTTTCGCCCGATGCCAGGTCGTCAGCGCATGCGTCATGGCCGCCGGCCCCGATCGCTACCGGTCGGGCGGCTCCCCGCGCGGTGACGCCGACCCGGCGTCAGCGCGGCTCGGGGCGTGAACACCGGGACGCTATCCGGGCTCACAGACTCGGACGGGCCCCACCGCAGGTGCAGGTCCTCCACGGGTGCGGCTGTCGGCAGCGCCGTAGCGCGGGGAGCCGGGATCGGCGCCTGGGGCGCGGGCGCGACGTGCGGGGGCACCCATGATGCAGCCGGAAGGACCTGGACGTTCTGGCGCGGCCGGCGGTTGCGCACCAGGTGCAGCACCAGGACCGCGACCGCTGCCGCCACCAGAACCGGAGCGAGCTGTACGAGTAGTTGGACGAGCACGGCGATGACGACGGTGAACCCGACCACCACCCCTGCCGCCACCATCAGCATGGTCTTCACGTCTAGCCTCCTCGATTCGGTCAATGACCAACTCTGTAACCGCACCGTATCCACTAAGGGGTAAATGTGTCCACACTCATGGACGACTAAGGGCGAAATATGGTTCTGTTAGCGCATGGAGGCACCAGAACAGGGCATCGAGCGGTTGCACCACTTCGTGACCGAGCGTCGACGCGCATTGGGAATCAGCCGCGCGCAGATGTTCGCCCGTGGCGGGCCGTCGCCATCGACGATGAACAAGGCGCTCACCGGGGACCGCGGGCTGTCACGATCCACCCTGGAACGCATCGATCGCGCACTGGGATGGGCACCGGGCTCAGCCGAGTCCGTCATGGACGGCGGTACCCCCACCTCACGCATTCCGGCATCCAGCGACGCGGCCTGCCCGGCGCACGAACACGTCGTCACGGTCCTGGAAAGCACCCGCACGCAGCTGCACACCGCCCTGGAGCTGGTGGAAGGTCTTCTCGGGTCCGGCCATGCCCGCTGACATCTACGACGAAGAGCGCCGCGCCTGGATCGCCGCCCGCGCCGGCATCTGGATGTTCCAGAAGCGCCGCGTCGAGCTGCTCGGTAAACGCATCCGCGCCCGCAGCCGCGCCAAGGTGGGTGCGCGGCCCGACCCGCACGACGACCAGGTAACCCCGCCGCTGATCTTCCGAACGTCCTCCACCACGACCGGCGCCGTCGAAACCGGAGTCGTCGCCGCCCTCGCCGCGGCTGCACCCATCGGCTGGCCGGCGGGCCGCGCGCTCTACACCGTGATCACCGGTCTCATCCCGGAGCGGCTCCAGGCCTATCCGATCGCGGCACTCCTCGGCGCTGCGGTCCTCTGCGGAGCCCCCTTACCGCTGCTATATGACCCCAACCCATCGTTGATGAGCACTCTGCTCATCCCGTGGCTGCTGGCCCAGATCCCCGCCACCTTCGCCGCGGCCGCCGCCTACGGAGTGCTCGAAGGATGGTTGGCCATCGACGGTTCCAGCGACTGGTGGCCCCTGGCGCCCGCCCAACGCGATGTCGACGACACGCTCATCCTTGGCCCTGCACCGGTCTCCATGCCGACCCTGCTCGACCCCGACCCTGCCGCAAGCAGGCCGTTGTCGGACGCTTTGCGTGTCCCGCGCCGCCGACCAGCCCCGGTCAACTGGACCCGGCTGGCCCTGCCCGCCGCCATCGCAGCACTGGGCAGCCTCTGGTACTTAACCGCGGTCGCGACAACCCTCGCCCACTTTCCGGCCACCGCGCTCGCCGGCGTGTAGCGGCGCGTTAGCCCAGAAGCGCAACCTGCTGTTCCGGAGGCGGGCCAGGCCGTGCAGGCTGGAGGCATGACGAATCCTGGCGACCCGCCGACCGATGCGCGCGGCGCCCTACTGATCACGACCGATTCTTCGGGGCAGGCGGTGAGTTTCGAGCGGATAGGTGTTCTGTCGCATGACGACTACACGCGATTCACAGACTCCTACAAACAAATCGCCGGTCTCGTGTTTGGCTCGATCTACACATATTTCAGTTCGTCGAAGAGCTTGCTGCGGTCAGCAGTGATGGCTGCAAACCAGGCTTCGGACGTCGGCCTGGTCCAATTCAACTCGGCTCCCGACTCGTTCACGACGTGGCTGACCAGCTTGCGCGCAACCGCGCTGTCTTTGTGTTCGTCAGTTGTCTATCACCAGGACCAAATGCTGCGGCGTATCGAGAAGGCCTATGGGGCAGAAAGTCCTCAATACAGCCAGGTCAGAAGCGATTTCCACGGACTGTACGACGGATTCGCCGGCTACCGCTTCTTGTACGACCTGCGCAACGTCATGGTGCATGAGTCGATGGAAGCCATTACGGCGGCGGTCAAACAGCTTCTGGTCGGCGGCAAAGTCCAATCCAAGTGGATCGTGACCATTGACCGGTCCTTTGTTGCTCAATCCGACATGAAGAAGCCGGCCAATACCCAAATCGTGGCTCTCGGTCAGAACCCTAGCCTGCTCGACTTGGCCGACGAGATCACCCAGCCGCTGGCCAATGTGAACACAGCCATCGAGACCAAGTTGTTGGACAACATGTCGTCGGCATATCAAGCTGTGGCGGAGTTCGACGACATGTTCGGAGGTAAGCCCGGCCTGCGTGCCATCGTCAACTCGCCGGGCGACGGGCCCGGACCCCATATCCCCGCGTACACCCCATGGTCTCAGCAGGTGATCGACCTGGCACGGAGTCGGCTCTAGCGTCCTGGTGGCGCGTGAGGCAGGGCCGGCCGGGGTTAGTCCTCAGTTGAGGAAGACTTGTTCACTGCGGAAGCTCACCGCGTCGACGCGCGCGGTGAACCGCTCGGTCTCGATGCGAATCCGCCCGTTGCGCTGGGTGATTCGCACATCGGGCTCGACCGACCGGGCTCCGGCCCCGACGCTGATACTCACCGGTGCGCCCGGATAGGGATTGCTGGTCCCGTTGTGCACCACCACCGTTGGCGGGCGCGGCGGTTGAGCCCGCAGGTCTGGCGTGTTCCAGATCCGCGATGAGGGTGCGCCCATCGCCCAGCGGCGGCGCGGGTCGTACACCGCGACCATTTCACCGCTGGCCGATGCGCGGCGAATGATCTGCCGAACCGCGAGGTCGTCGTCGGCGTCGATGACGATGCGGGTGGGCCCGGCCGGATCGCGCAGCGGCATGAGCAGCAGCGCGTCGTCGACCTTGCCGAGCATGACCCCCGACGAGCCGATGGCCACCGCGGCGTCGAGATCGTCGGTCAGCAGCCGTGCCGGCATTCCGGTGATCCGCTCAGCACCGGGCAGCAACGCCGACAACGCCCACCACTGACGGCCGGTGTAGCGGTTGAGGATGACCGCCGGCGGTGTGAGTAGCGGCTGTGCGGTGGTGAAGCGCACCGTCGCCGACACCGTGGTGATCCCCTCACTCGAGCGGCGCAGGTGCAGCGCGAGCAGCGTGTGTTCGGAGGCGATGGCCCACATGTCGTCGATGCGTTCAGCGGTGAGGTCCTCGGCGCTGAGGTAGTAGCTGGTGACGTGCGTTCCGCGGTGGGTGAGGTCCTTCCATCCTTCGCGGAATGTGCTCTGCACGTTCTCCTGGCTGCCGCCGTGCATGTCCACCACGGCCTGGCGCATGTCCTCGGCCGTCATCGGTTCTGCGCGGCAACCATTTTGACGCAGCGCGCGCGTGATGCGGCGGGTGACCGCGGCGACGGCGGCCGCGGCATCGGTGCGCCACATCAGCCCGGCCGCGGTGTCCGCTGCGCGGGTGTCCATGCGGACGATGAGGATCGTGCTGCGTTGCCCGGCGGCGGGCCGGTCAGCGAGCAGCTGGGCGTAGAATTGGCCGTAGTTGTCACTGGCGGTACGGCGCCCCTGGGCGATGACATCGACGTCCACCCCGAGACCGACGCGCTGCATCTGTTGGGCAATCACGGTCAGCGGCAGCGTGTTCGGGGTTTCGGCACCTTGAGGGCGCAGCAGGGTCGGGATGTAGGGACGGCCCCACACGTTGATCATGGTGACCAGGGTCTCCCCGTCAGTGTGCAATCCCAGCGGCTGGCCGTCGCTGTCGACGTCGACGAACTCGCCGGTGTCGACGCGGTGGTCCTTGTGGCGCAGCCGCCCGATGGACCGCTTGAGCCACTGCCACGGTGTGAGCCGGGCTGCTTTGACCATGAACAGCAGCGCCCCCAGGACCGCACCGCCGGCCGCCCCGGCCCACCACGGCGCGCCGAAGGCGACGGTAATGCCCGTTCCCAGCACGGCGAGGACCTCGGTCGGCAGTGCGGCGCGCAGATCTGCGCGTGCACCCCAGATGCGTTCCTTCATCGTTGCTTCTTCTTTCGCCAGACAGTCGTTCCCCACAGCACCGCGCCGACCAACACCACACCGGCCCCGATTTGGGCGGCCAGCACGCGCACTGGGCGCGGATCTGCCGGGGGCGGGGGCGGTGGAACGTGCAACGGCACATCAGTCGCCGTAGGAGCCTTCGCGGGCGCCGGGGGCACGTCCCAGGTCAGGGCCGCGAGCGGGTCGACCACGCCGTAGCCGATCACGTTGTCGCGCCCACCGGCGGGCGCGTGCGCGGTGGCGGTGAGCCGATGGATGACCTCGGCCGCGGAGAGCTGCGGGAACTTCGCCCGCACCAGTGCCGCCACACCGGAGACGTAGGCCGCCGAGAACGACGAGCCGATGATGGGCTTGAACTTGTCGTCGTCGATCGAGGCGTTGATGACGCTGCCCGAGGTCGACAGGCCCACGATGTCGGCCCCCGGCGCGGCAAGATCGACCCACGGCCCGTGCAGTGACGCGGCCTGCCCCATCAGCGGCGCACCGAAGTTGTCGGTGGCCGACACCGCCACCACGTAGTCGTCGAACCAGGCGGGTGAGGCGATGGTCGTCACGTCGTCCCACCCGGACGCCCCGGTCGGCGGTTGCGGGTTCTGGGTGCACCCCTGGGTGCCCGCGTTACCCGCTGCGGCCACGATCACCGCGTCGCGGTCGACTGCGGCGTAGCGAAGGGCCGCACCCAGCACCGTCTGGTCGGTGGGCTTGGTGACCGGGATGCAGGACACCAGGGAGATGTTGATGACGCGCGCGCCGAGGTTGGCGGCGTGCACGATAGCGCGTGCCAGTGAGTTGATGTCGCCCGTCCTGCGGGTCTGCTCCATGTCCTGATCCAGACGCGGGTCCTTCAAGCCGAAGTTCTGTGAGCTCTGGCGTATCGCGAGAATCACTGCATCCGGGGCGATCCCAATCAAGCCGTCCGGCCCGCCGGTCGGAGGGGGCAGCTGCGGCGCGGGCAGCCGTGGTGCCTCGGCGACCGGGCCGCTGGGACCCCATGCCGGGGGCGGCCCTGGCGGCAGCTCTCCCGGCGGTGGGGGCGGCGGCTCTGCCGGCGGTGGCGGCGGAGGGGGCGGCGCGGCGGTGGTCTTGGTGATCGTGATCGTCGGCGGCGGTGGCGGCGGCGGGACGGGTTCGGGCGCAGGAGCTGCAGGGGGCGGCGGAGCGACCTGCGCGCCTTCCGGGCGCACCGGCAGCGGCGCTCCGGAGGGTGCCGCCCCGATCAGGGACGCGACCAAGGTTCCGTGGGCGTCGCAATCGGCCAGGCCGTCGCCATACTGGCCCATCACGTAGTCGCCGCCGGCCACCAGATGCGGAAGTCGCGGGGAGGGCGCAACTCCGGTATCGATGACCGCGACAACCACTCCGGCACCGGTCGACTCCTGCCACACGGCGGGCATGTCGAGCAGCGGCAGCGCCGGGGGCATCTCACGAAGGTCGCTGCCCGGCATCACGCCGGTGAGCGTGCACGCACGCGTCTGCTTCATCGGCCAGTCCGGGCCCGGCGCGGGATCAGCCGGCGGCGGGCCCGGAGGCACGACCGGCGGGGTGACCGCCCAGCTTGCTCCCACGCTCGTGGCCGCCAACAGCGCGACCGTTCCCACCAATGCGGCCCCGACCCGCGCGCGGGCGCCAAAAGCGCTGCGGCTCATATCCCGTGCCTGACTGCATTGCGGATCACCGGGTACAGGTTGAGCAGCCACAGCGCCCAGGGCAACAGGGCCAGCAAGAGCACGTACTCGATCATCTCGACGAATCGCCGTATGGGCGCGGTGTATTCACGGAACGGCATCACGAGCGCCACCAGCAGACCCATGACGGCCAGCCCGAGGGTGACCGCGACGCAGATCATCGCCACCTTCAAACTGGTGGCGTCGTTGGCGGCGTAGCGGCCGATCGTGACCGCTGCGGCTCCCACCCCCGCGATCAGCAGCGTGACGGACTGGTAGCGGTCCACGAACGAGCGGGAGCGCAGCACCAGGATTACCGAAACCGTCCCGACGAATGCGGTGTAGCGCCAGCCGCCGGGCTGACCGGGCACCACGGCGTAGCGTGCGGCGACGACCGTCACCACCGCCAAGCCAATCATCAGCCCCGTCAAGGTGTTGTTGCCGCGCATCACCCAGTTGCGGACCTGTTCGGCGGTGGCCACCCCGGTCGGGCCGACAGGTGACACGGTGTCGGCGGGCTGGCCGGGCAGCCGCTCGAACACCCCACGGTTGGTCACTGAGGGAAACAGCGGTGTGGGCACGCCCGAGGCGGCCACGGCCGTGCTGGTGGCCCAGGTGACCGCGACGATCACTCCGATAAGGGCAATCACGGCAACACGTTCGGGGCGAACCTCCCATGTGGAGGCCGCGACGACCGAGGCGCCGAAGGCGAACACGCTCACCGTCAGCATGGCGGCGATGGCCGCGATGTGGCGACCCCAGATCGCGGCAAGAATAATGACGCCCGCGATCACCGCGACCAGCGGTGCCGCCACGTGCCAGAGCCCCGGTGTACCAGGCAGCGACATGGCCGCCGCCGCGGCCGCGGGCAGTAGGGCGACCCAGGACAACGCGTGTCCCGCGGCGCGGCGCTCTCGACCGGCCGCGGTCGACACGTCGGCTTTCGACAGCCCACGTGCTGCGGCCACCAACGCCACCAACATCGCCCAAGCCGTCGCCGCGCCGACCCAACCGTAGGGCGCGTCGGTGCCGCCGCTGCTCCACCACCAGTTCACCAGAATGAGGCAGGCCCAGCCCACGACCCCCGCGGTGAGCCAGCTGGCCACCTTGCGGCCCACATCGGGTGTCATGGTTGCCAGCAGCTGGTTGGCCGCGCGGGCAATGGCCGTCGAGACCATCTCCGTGACCGGCTCGTAGGTTTCGGCCGAGGCCGCCGGCAGGAGCCACAACTGCTCCCCGTCGAGAACCCCGCACTCGTCGAGCGTCTTCTGCGGGTCCAGCGGTTGGGCGTCCGCGCGGCACAGCCGGTAGCTCTGCTCGGCATCGAGCAGCGGACGCCCTCGTTCCCCCAGCACTTCGTTGACGCGCGCCACCAGGTCCTCGGTGACCGCGATCAGCGCCACCCCCGCGGGCAGCGAGTAGTCGATCTCGAAGTCCTCCCCCACCAGCAGCGCCACCCGGCACAACGCGGGAGCCGACTCCGCGGGGCTCACTGTGCGCCCTCACTGCTGTTGAAGCCGGAAGCCAGACGAGCAGTGATCTCCAGGTAGCGGCGCCGGGTCTCCGGGCGAAGCTCGTTGATGTCGATCACTCCAGCCGAGGCGATGTGAGGGTCGAAGGGAACCACGAAGACCCGCTGCGGGCTGACCCACCGGGAGAACTTCTCGACGAGCGAGTCGACCAGCTTGCGGTGGGCTTTACCGGACTCACCGCGCACGTCGTTGATGACGACCACGGTGCGCTGCAGCAGCCTGTGGTATCCGGCCTCGTACGCCCAATCCATCAGCTCGGCGGCACCTTTGGCGCCGTCGGGTGCAGTCGAGGCCACCATGATCAGCGCATCCGCGCGGCCCATCAGGCCGGGAATCACGGGGTGATCGACGTCGGTGCCCGAGTCGCTGATGAGCACGCTGTAGAAGCGTTGCAGCACCGCGTGGGTGTCGGTGTAGACCTGGGCGGACAGGGGCTGGCGATCGGGCTGGTACCGGTTGCCCAGCACGTCCAGGCCCGCCGCTTCGTTCATGCCGACATGAGATCGAATATCGCTGTACCCGTGCAGGTTCCGGTCGGCGAGGACATCGGTGTACGAGTTCGTCGCTTTTGGGTCGATCCGGTCGGCGAGGTTGGAGGCGCGGTCGGGGTTGGCGTCGATCGCGATCACCTTGTCCTTGCGCAGCGCGGCGAACGTCGACCCGATCGAGGCGGTTGTCGTGGTCTTTCCCACGCCACCCTTTCCGCCCAGCACCACGATCGAATAGGTGCCTCGCAGGTGGCCGGCCACCGTCGCGTTGAGGTTGCGCAGCAGTTGCTCGTCCGGCGACTCGCCGGTGTTGATGAGCTTGAACGTCCCGTAGTACAACCACTTTCGCCATCCCCGTGACGACGGGATCTTACGCGGAGCGTTGAGTTCGGACGCCGAGATCTGCTCACTGCGCAGTTCCGCGCCGCCAGTGCCCTGAGACCAGTTCCACTCCGGCGGCCGAGGCCCGGCTGGCGGGGTGGATTCGACGGGCCGCATGTCGGGGCCCCTCGTGGGCGCCGGAGGTTGGCTGGCGCGTTGCCATCCGCCGGGCCGGGGCGCCCCGCCAGCGTGCGGCACCCCGCCGGGGGCTGGCCACCCTGGAGGTGGGGGCGGTGCGGCGTTGGGACCCAGTGCATTTCGCAGCGACTCGCGCGAGAGGAACTGCGTGCGTTCCTCAGGAGGAACCGGCCGGGGAGTGGGCCGCCCCGGCGGTTCCGACGGCTGCCGCTGCTCGCCGGTCGGCGGTCCACTGGGCTGCGGGCTACGCATCGGCGTCCCCTCCGGCTCGCCGGGATGACGCGGAGCCTCGGACCCGGCTGTCGGTGCCCCGGTCGAATCTACTTGGGACGTAGAATCGTTCGCCGGATCGGGAGATCCCGGCGCAGACTGCAGCGGGCTCGCGTCGCCGCTGTGGAAGGGCCCGTCCAGCCTCTGCCCCCACGGTGGTGGGGATGCGGGCGTGCCGGGGCTCGACGCAGGAGCTTGCGGTGGCGCGCTGTTGTGCCATGGCGGTGCAGCGGTGTCGCCGGCGGGCTGGAACGGCTGCCCCCACGCGCCGCCCGTGGGCGTCGGTGGGTCGACGTGGTGACGACCGCCGGCAGGGTCGCCGCCCGGATCTTCTGCAGCAAAGGGCCCCTGTGTACCGATGGGTGCAGCGGGTGCCGCCGGGTCTCCGGTGCCCGTGGTGGCTGGCGCGCCCGTGTGCGCGTCGTTGTCGTCGCGGCCCGAGTTGCTCAGTGCCTCGAAGAATCGTTGATCTCTGGACTCGGTCATCTAGCCCCGCCCTCCTGCCGATCTTCACCGGGGAGCACCTTCAAGGCTCCTCGAATCGGTGAATATCACCGTCGCAGAAAGACTACCAACCACACATTTCAGGCGTCCACGACGTTAGGCACATCAGTGTGCGTGAAATGTTTGAATTCTCTGGTGGTGTTCCCAGGCGTCGCCACTGGGCAACTTGTTCAACACATCGCTGACGGCCCGAGCCACCCGCGCTGCGGTACCGGGGAACAGCATCGTCCAGCTCTGCTGATCATCGGTGGTGCTCGAGGAGATGACCACCCGGCCCATCAGGGAGTCGACGACTATCGCCCCAGTGGTGGCAAACTCAGGGCCGTCTATCGAGTATTGGGTCGCGCCGATGGCTGCGCGCACCGCGCCGGTGTCGGATACCGCGACGATCACACGGGCTTGGCGGGCAGTGAGGCCCAGCTTGAGCAATTCACCGATGACGTCGTAGGCCTGGGGGTCGGCCTGCCAGCTGCTCAGGACGGATTCCAGCCGCTGCGATTCGACGTTGACGCCTTCGAACTCTGCGGGTGGCTCGTCCCCGAGGAGGTCGTTGACGGCTTGAAAGACCGTGGTGTCGCCCTCCAGGGGGCTGATGGTCACTTCGTCGAGCGGCTCGTCGCCGCTTCGCCACACGCGCGCGGCGACAACCCATTTGCCGTCGCGGCGGCACAGAACCGCCGCACGGTCGGCAGATTGGTGTGCGCGCCATTCGCGTAGCGCGGCCGCGGCGGCCAGGGGCTCCTTGAGCGGATCTGCCGGCGGAGTGAAAAGTGCTGGGGGGCCGGTGAGTCGCTCGGCTCTCTCGTCCGGCCGGGTCACCCTGATCGACACGTCGATGTCGCATCGGCCCAACGTCAAGAGCCATTCCTGCACGTCGGCGTCGAGTGTGCGGCCCTGGCACACCCCCGCCTCTTCGAGGACCTGCAGTCCGGGATGGGAGGCCAACATGGCCTCGGTATCGCCTACCGGGCGGACCCGCAGCGCTGCGGGAAGCCGCGTGATGCCCGAGAGCGCAGCTGTCAACCACAGGCCTTCTGACGTGGTTGACAGCTGCGCTCCCATGGTCAGTGCGCGCTCAGATCCCGACGAACCGCGCGGCGCTGGAGGCGTCGCCCGCATCGGTGTTGTGCACGGCCCCGCCCTGCGCAGTGCCGTGACGCGTGATCGTCTCGAACACGCTCTCGTAGGCCACGATGACCGAACGCTGAGCCTCGCTGTAGGCTTGCTGGCCCTTCTCGGTCCAGAAGTCGGCCGTCTGGGCCAGCACGCCGAGGGCCTGCTGCTTGAGATCGGTCATGTGGTTGACGAGGGCGCCCTGGGCGGCCACGTGGTCCATGATCTTCGCCTGGTCGTACCGCATACTCATGTGGAACTCCTTCTCAAAGTTGTTGTGTGTCCGGCGGTTATGCCTGGACGCTGGACAGGCTGGACTGGTTCTCGTGTTCCACGCGGTCGTACTCGTCCGCGCCGGTCCTCAGGGCCTGAATGACCTGATCGAACCGCGCCGACACGTTGCGTCCGGTGGTGGCGACGTCCTCGGTCGTCTTCAGCGACGCGACCGAGGCGAGACCGATGAACGCCGAACCATTGAGGTCCTGGTTCATCGACATGTAGCGGCCCAAGGCGTTGAGCGTCTCGTTCTTGATGTCGTCCAGCTGCGTCGCAACGGCGCGCAGCTTGGCTGAGTCAGTCTGAAAAGCCATGTTTCACTTCCTTCTTCATTTTCAGTCAGGGTTATCTGTTCTGGTTTCTCGTCATGTGTTTGGCCGGTTGCCGCCGGGCGATCACCCTCCCCCGTCTGTGTAGACCACACCGTTGGCGGTCAGGATGGGGATGGCATCCGCGTCGTCGAGAACCACCGACAATGAGGTGTCGTCCTGTCCACGGCTCGCGGCCTGATCGCGACGCTGCCCGGCCTGGGCCGCACCCATCGGCATCATGCCGCCCATGCCAGACCCCATGGGGGCTCCCGTGCCCATGCCAGGCACGGCGGCCCGAGCGCCCGCTGTGGGCTTGTTCTGCCCAGCCGCGCCCGATCCGTCCACGGCGGCCGGGCCCCACCAGGCCGAGGGCGTCCCGATCGGGCCGCCACCCATGCCGACGCCGGCGGGTTTGGTCAGTGCAGCCGTCACCGGGCCACCGCCGGAACCGAATCCGCCGCTAACACCGTTCATGGAGGCGGCGAGGTTGGCCCCAGGCGCGTTGGCCGACAGACCGCCGAACGGTCCACCACCCATCCCGCCCATCGACCCCATCAGGCCGCTGAGTTGGCCACCCATCTGCAGCGGGGCCTGCGCGAGCTGCGAGAGCGGCTGAGTCATCCCTTGCGCCATGGACGGCAGCGAGCTGGCCATGCCCATCATCGACTGGCTGGAGCCCAGCAGATCGCTTCCCCCCTGCTGAGCCAGAGGGGCCCCCGTCGTGCCCACGTCACCATCAGCACCCGATTGGCCGGTGGCCGCGCTGGTGGCCGCCGACAAGGCGGCGGGCGCGGCCGAGGCCACCTGACCGGCTGCCTGCATCGGCGCGCTGAGCCCCTGGGTAGCGGCCTGGACCCCGGTCTGCACGCCCTGAGCACCCATGCTGGCCATGCCGCCGGCTAACGCGGCCGGGTTGGCACCGGTCACCATCGGCGGGCGCAGCGGGGTACTCATCCCCGCGATCAGGTCCAGCGCGGCGGTGAAGTACCCGGTCATCGCCGTCGCGTTCTGCGCGTGGTACTCCCCGTACTCGGCGTCGGTCTGCAGGATCGCAGGTGTGTTGAAACCCATGAAGTTGGTCGCCTGCAGCGTCGCTTCCCGCACGCGGTTGGCGACGCACACCGGGTAGGGAATGGTGGCAGCTACTGCGCCGGTGTGCGCGGCGGCGGCCGCGCCGATCATGCCCGTCGCCTTCTCCGCGTGTGCGCCGGCCTCGATCTGCCACTCCGATTTGGGCACCGCGGCAGCCATCATGGCGGTACCGCCCTGGCCCCACCAGCTACCCGTCGCGGTGGTGGCCGCGGTGGTCATCATCTGGGCACCCTGCTCCATGTGCGTGACGCCCGCGGCCTGGTAGCCGGCGATGACCGAAGCCATGGCCGCCGCGCCGGGTCCAGTGGTTAACCGGATTGCGTTGATCTCAGGAGTGATGCCCCAGTAGTTGACCGCCATGCGCTCAGAGCAGCAGTGAGGCTTCGTTGACGGCCTCGGTGGCCACCGACATCACCCCCGAGACGCCGACGTTGCTAGCAAACATTCCGCGGTCGGCGACATTGGCCGCGGTCTCGGCGAGGAATTGCGCGTTGTGCGCCTGAATCGCAGTAGCGAGCGCAGCGGAGACCTCCTCTGCTCCCATCGGGACGACCGCAGTCATCGCCGGTGCCGAACCGGCGAGCACACCGGCGGTAGTTGCTGTTCCCGTTGCCTCAGCAACGGCCTGACCAGCAACTGCGACTGGGTCTACGAAAAAGGTCACGATAAGCCTCCCCTAAGACGGTAGGTACCTGATGAACCGAGACTAGAGCGGTTCAGCAATGGCGGCCACCAGCAGAGCCACATTTCCCGTATTCAAATCCGATATTCGTCGCTGGTCCGCTCAAGACCCGGACATTTCGTCACGTGCCATTATCTCAGCTACCGGTAGATGGTCCGAACACAAATTTTTGTGGGTACGCGCAGCCAGCTGGGCTGCGGATTCCGCAATGTCCCCGATGACCTGCAGACGCTTGCTCAGGGTGTCCGCGGCCGCGGACCCGGCCCTGGCCTCCTGCGCGATCTGCGTCAGGTGCTCCACCAGCACCTTCGTTGTCCCGGTCAGGGGATACTCGGCCCCGGAACGCAAAGTAGGTTCCGCCCCTGCCAACACGCTGGCGAAGCTGCCCGAGGTCCAGCCCAGCGCTGCTTCGATGCGGCCTCGGGTGACCTCGCGGCCGGGGACCATCCCGCGGTTGATCAGCCCGTCGATCGTGGATCGTCCGACCCTGGCGATCTTGGCCAAATCCGCTTTGGTCAAGCCCAAATCCAGCCGTGCGGCGTCAACGGCTGCGGCGAGCTGACGTCCGGGATCACTCAAGGGGCAACACCTTCGCGATCTGCGCCGGGGCCGACAAGCGGTCGGTTACGTAGATCCCTCGACCCACCGGCTGCCGAGCTGCCCGAACACCCCGGATCAGCTCGCCCTCCATGCGGGCACCATCCATGACGACCGTGGGAGCGGTTTGGGAGATGAGTCGACCGGCCAACGGCGACGACATCGCCGGCCCCCACGGGAAGCGCCGACCGACGATCAGGTGCAGACCGACCTCACGGGCGCGGTCGATGTACTTGGTCAATCCCTCGGTCGCGGGGCCCTTGCCGTCCGGCCGGAACATGTTGGCTCCCGAACTCCATCCGGAGACGATCTGCTCGTCGTCGACGAGGACGAAAATCTCCGGCCCCGACCACGATCGGGTCGCTTGGGCGAGTTCCTCCTGCCCGGCGCGGCCGCGCGGCATACGCGGTGCCAGCAGCATGTCGATGTGCCGGGTCATGGCTCGCACGTCGTCCTCGTAGTAGGTGTAGCCCTCGGACTCCACGCCATCCTCGCCGATATAGCGGCCTAGGTGCGGACCTTGGACCACCTGAACCAGGGAGTTGCCGGGGTCGATGACGTAGATCTGGGCTTCCTCGGGTCGGTAGCACCGCATGATCGATCGCGCGACGGCGGCCAGGGAATTGGACACACCGCACTCCGGATTGCCGATGAACAGCAGATGCGGGTTGCGAGCGAAGTCCGCTTCTGCGGCCACCAAGCCGACCTCGGATATGCCGAACGGCACCAGTCCGGGGCGTGCCTCGCGCTGAGCGGCGAACACCCCGGCCAGGTCGACCGTGCTCGGCAGCATCCGGACCTGGGCAACCTGATCGACTCCAGTGAGTTTGGTGATCACCTCCGCGGCCTCGCGTGGGCCGATGGTGCGGCCGTCCGGGGCAGTGAGGATGGGCAGGGCGGCCTGGAAGTGGTAGCCCGCCATCGACGTACCTCGGCCGCTGACGGTCTCGATGCGTGTTTCCGCGTTCGGGTCGTCGGGGTCTGCAAGCAGTTCGCGCGTACCGAACGGCACCTTCTTGGCGACCTCGCGGTTGTTCTTCTGTGGATCGTCGTTGGTGTCGAGTTTCAGTTCGACGTTGAGGGTGAAGGAACTCGACATCCACGACGGGAAACCACCGGAGATCCAGCCGTTCGCGGCGATGATCGTGCGAACGCCTAGGCTGTTACCGCGCTGCATGATGACGCCGAGGTCTTCCACGAGGTCGTCGCCGAAGGTCGTGCGGAACTGCTGCCAGCCGTCGATGACCAGGAACACCTCGCCAAAGGCGTCATCGGGTACCGGGCCCGCCTCACCACCGAACTTGCGGGCCCGGAAGCTCTCGATACTCAGACCGAGCCGGCTGAACGCCTCCTCTCGCTCCTCGACGAGCAGCTTCATCTCCGCGATCGTGCGCTGGACCCGCTCGCGGTCGCCTGCGCGGGCGAAGGAACTCACATGCGGTAGTGCGTCCACCTCGTTGAGGCCGGGACCACCCATCGCGACAACGACGAACTGCACCCGCTTGGGGTGATACATCAGGGCCGCCCCGGTGATGAGGGTGGTCAGCACCGTGGTCTTGCCGGCCGTCTGTCGACCGATGACCGCGCAGTTACCCGAGGAGAAGTCCAAGGCGTACACACGCTGCGCGTGCTGGAACGGCCGGTCCTCGATCCCCACCGGGAACGACAGCCCGGCGGTGTGTCCGTAGTCCTGATGCCAGGGCTTGCGGCGCAGCCGGCGCACCAGCTCCTCCACGGGAACGGGTTCCAATGGGGGAAGCCACATCTGGTGGACTGGCACCCTGGTCTGCTCACGCAGCGACATGATGGAGGCTTCCAGCTCGCGAATCGGTTGGCCGTCGTCGCCGAGCACGGTGTCGGTGGATTCCACTGGTGCCGCTGCGAGCTTGGGTGCGGTGGCGAGCGCCGCCATGGGGGCGGCGGTGAAGACCTCGGGAGCCATGTATCCGGCTTGGGTGCGCACCACTTCGGCCGCCACACGGCGCGGGGGATGATAGACCTTGCGCGCGAACGCAGATTGGAACCGCACTAGCCGATCTCGGCCCTGAACGCGCAGCAGGCCTGCACCGGCGGGCTTCTCGGGCAGATGCTTGGCTTCGTCGGTGCCGATGATGGACATCGACTCACCGGCATCGAGGGTGCGCAGACCGACGCGGATCGGGATGTTGGCCATGATGCCCGACTGCATCTCATGGCCGAGACGCTGCGACCCCAGGATCATCTTCACGTTCAACGCGCGGCCCTGGCGGCCGATTTCGTCGATAATCTTCTTCGACTCGGGCGCTTCGATGAACATCTGTGTGAACTCGTCGATCACGATGATGAGCGCGGGCAGCGGCTCCAGCCGCATCCCGAGGTGGATGCGGCGGTACTCGTACTCGGCGACCTCGCTGATTCCCGCTCGGTCGAGCAGCGATTTACGGCGCTCCAGCTCGCCGTTGATGACATCGCCCATACGCTCGATCCACAGCGAGTCGTCCTTCAAGTTGCCCATCGCGGCAACGACATTGGGCAGCCCGGCGACCATGTTGGCCGTGGTCTTGCCCTTGAAGTCGAAGAAGGCGAACACCAGCGTCTCAGGAGAGTGAGTCAGAGCCGCCGACAACAGCAGCGTTGTGAGGAAGGACGATTTACCCGAGCCCGTCGTGCCGGCGATGACCATGTGGTGGCCCATACCGCCCTCGTGGGTTTCCTTGAAGTCGATGTAAACCGGGGCGCCGGACGGGTCGACGCCGATCGGGAACTGCAACCACTTCGCGCCCCACGCATTGTTCTCGAATGGTGGCCCGGTAAGCGTTGGCGCCCAGAGCTTTTCCACGTTGAGGTTGCCGGGGTCCTCGATGCCGATGATCTTGTAGAGGTCGGCGTCCACCGAGGCGTCGTCAATGACGCTGCGTGAGCGCTCCCCCTCCACTCGGTAGCGGGCCATCTTGCGGGCTAGGACCCGTGCGCTGGCCAAGTCCATCGAGTCGGGGCGGCAGAACCATTGATCGCGGTGGGTGACCTGGGTGTCGGAAACCCAGAAGGTGTTGGCGGGTTCGAACCCGAGGCCGCGGCCCGGCTCATCGGAGAGGGCCAGGAAGGTCACTCCGGCCACACCGCCGGCGCGGGTCAACGTCTCCCAGTGGCGGTCGTCTCCGCGGCGGCGCCGGTCGTCGATCACCAGCCAGTGGGGAGTCGTGCTCGAGTTGGCGCGGAAGGCGTCGCGGCCGTGCAGCTCCGTGCCCACCGCAGTGTCCATCAGTTCGCCGCTGGTCCACACCATCCGCGTGGGGCCGCCACGGTCCCGCAGCGTCGGATGGGCGCAGTGCGGCAGCCACTTGCACCACTCCCAGCGGGCCATGTCATCGGTCACGATCATGATCTTGAAGTCCCGCGGCGAATGCGCCACGGCGGCTTGACAGATCATCGCGCGCGCCAGCGCGTACACCGCGTCCATGCCGTCGCGACCGATCAGAGCCATACCGGGAATGTTGCGCAGCAGCAACGGCTTCGGGGCATTGTGCAGTTTGCTTTGCGTCTGCAGGAATGCCGAGGACGCGTCGTAGGTGACGGGCTCGTAGTCTTCGCGCCGCCCCAGCTCGTTGGTCTCCAGCTCCTTGACGACCTTCGAGGTGCCCAACCCAACCCGGACCTGGGTGTAGAACACCTTCAATACCGGATCATTGGGCGTGCGGCACCACATGCGTGCCGATCCCACAAGCCCCGACAGGAGTGCGGGTTCGGGATGAAGGTACTCGAACTGCGCATGCTGGGCGCGGGCGGCGTCTTGCACCTTATCCCGTATCTCGTCGAGATTCATCGCGTAATCACGCAGCGCTTGTTCCATCTGCGGACCCGACATCTGCTTCTCACCGCCGCCGCGATTCATGAAGAAGTAGCTGCCCATCGACACGATCATCATGATGGGGAAGAACAGCGACATCACACCCATCGTCCCGCCGCGTAATCCGGGCTGCGACACCATCATCGCCATCATCCCGAGGAATGCGACGCCCATGACCACGGGCAGGATGATCGCGACCTTGCTGCGAGGCACAGGCCGCGGGGCTTCCAGCGGTTCGGGGATTGTTTCGCGGCCGCCCATCGTCGGTGGAACCTTCACCGCGCCCTGGCGGGGCTTCACAGTTGCCATTGCGGTCTACCGTCCTTGCTCGGTGATCGGGGCCGCGGAGCCGGCCAGCGTGTCGTGCATCGTCATAGCCGCCTGCTTGGACAACTCCGGGCCCGCGGGCCACACACGAAGCAGCGGCCACGGAGCCAGCCGCGGCGCAACGTTCTTGAGTCCCAACCCCTGCAGCGCGTCCTCGTCGAACGGCACGCCGTACCGTGCGCCGGATTCACTGATCAACCACAGGGTTTCGCGACGTGACGAATCAGCGCTCGCGCCCGTCGTCGACACCCACGTCGCCGCGTTGTCGGCTAACAAGACCTGATCGGCCTGCTTACCCTGGTCCGCACTGCCGACGACGAGCGGAACCAGGTGGCTCTCCTGCTCGGCTGCCATCGGCAAGGCGCGACCGACGAGAAGGCGTTGACGGGCCTGCCGATCGGTAACGCCACGGTCCCAGGCCACGCACAGCACGGGGTCAGCGCGCCAGTTCACGACCTCGAGCGGGTCCGCTGGGTAGCCGGCCACGTCCAGTGCGTTTCGGACCGGGACATCACCCAGCACGTCCGGTGAAATGCGGGGCGGTTGCGCCACACCGAATGAATCCCGTTGGCGCAGCATGGCAGCCACGACCGATGAGACGGGTTGCACCCCGTCAGCGAGCACCACGTAGAACTGATCCTTGCCCGAGGCGACGTCCTGAGACACCACCACCGAGCCGTTCACCAGAGGCGCCGCCGCGCCGAGGTTGACGGTGCTGGGCTGCCCGGCTGCCGGCACCGCGGGGACCACCAGGGGGCGGCCTGCCGGCAGGGCGTCGACCATGGCTTGGGAGAGATCGGCCGGTGCGCCCGCTTCCTCGAGCCCCAACGGCTCGACAACCGCGCGATCGGTCAGGTCGACGGGCAGGCGGACGCCGTTGGTGATGACATACGCCTGCGCGTTGAACGTGCCGAGAACAGCGGTGTCCGCATCGAGCTCGCGGGCCCGGTCCCCCAACGTCAGGTCGCCGTTGATACCTGTGATCACGGGGCGCCCGCTCATCGTGTCGGACGCCGTGTCGCACACGGCCCACCGCGACACCTCCGGCGTGAGCACCTGGGGCGGTTCGGTAGGGGCGCCTTCGATCCCGACCAGTGGACCGCGTGGCCACCTGGCGAGGTCGTCAGGGCTGACGAACGTCGGCTCCGCGGGCTCCCCGGCGATGAGCCAAGCCGAGACCAAGTTCAGCGCCGGATGCAGTCGGCCGTCCACCGACACGAAGACCGTGCCGAGTTTGCGGTCGGCGACGATCTTGGAGTCGTTGACCAAGCCCGCCGGCCGGAGCCACCCCACTACGAGGGCACCCACCATCACCAAGACGCTGATCAGCGCCGAGATGACGAGCATCAACCGCTGGGTGCGTATCCGGTCGGTCTGCATGCGCACCGACCGGCGCTGAAATGCGAATCCCAGCCGCCGACGCAAGAAGTAGTGACCTCTTACCTGTGTCTTGGAAGCCAGATTCATCGGCACGCCAGAACCGTACCGTGCAAAACAACGAGTCAGCCACCACCGCAGCCAAATTGCTTGCGAACGAGTTTTCGGTAGGTTGCTGAGCCGACAGGTAAGCGACGTCCAGGCGCAACAGCCAAGGCGCGGCCAGGGTTACCCGACGTACGCAACATCCTCTTCGACGCCGGTGAGCGAGTCGACAATCACATCGCGGATGTGGACGTTTCCGGTGGCGGCCGCGGCATAGCACATGTCGGGAAGAGGCAGCGGGCGCGTCGCCCACCCTCCGATCAGCTCGGCGGTGCGCGCCACCGTCCAGTGTGCGCGGTAGCGAGCCAGTTCCTCGATGGTGTCGCTGGGATCAGCCTGGCCGACGAATCCGGGCCGGAAGATCGAGGTGACGGTATTGAAGTCCTTGGCCGCGGCGTCGTACTCAGCCCACTGCTGCGGGCTCGGTTCTCTATCTCCACCGCGCGTCAGCCAAATCTGGCGTACGGCGTTGGGAATCCCGCCGTCAACCGCTACAGCCTGAGTCGTCGCGGTGTTCATCAACAATGCGCTCGCGGCCGACACGATCCGGTCCTGGAGGAGGGGGTCGGTGTCCATCACCCGCATTAGCCTCGGGTACACGTCGGGCCACAGCACCGCCAGGCGGTGCTCGTGCATCCCATCCATGCCGGCCGGTGCCGTCTGCTGACCAGGCTGCAGCAAGGGATTGGTCTGCCGAGTGCAGGACGGTGGATGCTCCACTCCTGCGTCACGCAGAGCCGTCAACGGGCCCGTCGTTGCCGCCGCCACCAGGCGCCAGCCCATCTCGGCGCGCAGCTGCGCGTACTCGATGAGAACCCGCGCCGGGTCAGCCCACCCGAACCACAGCTGCCGAAAATGGTCGTCCACCAACGGGTCCGTAGCCAAAATCCGGACTGAGCGCGGCACGTAGACACCAGCCGGGATGTAGCTGGCCCCATCGTTGGAGGTGGCCACGGTCTCCGTGCCACTGGGTGACCGGAAAACCCCCACCGCCCACTCGATCGGGTAACCCACCGCCTGAGCGGCGTGCTGCAGCTTCCACGCAAGTACTTTCGCAGCCGATGCGTCGGCCGATTCGCGCCGCTCACGCGCCGCGGCCGTCTGGCCGGCGGCCACCACACTCGCCGGGATCAGCGTTGCACCAGCCCCAGCGCTCGACGAGGACGCCGGTGACCCCGATGGTGCGCTGCCAGCGGCGGCGAGTGCGCTCGCCGGAACCGTCGCCGCAGGCGGCGCGGCGGCCGGCGGCCCCATCGACCCCGGCGGCATCATCATCGGGGCGCCCCCACCAGCGCCCACGCCAGCCCCGGTCGGAGCGGCAGTAGGAGCTGCCGGGGCGACCATGCCCGGCTGAGCCGCAGCCGGGGCCACTCCCCCGCCGGGCCCGGCCGCGATCGGCGTGGCCGGCACCGCGTGCCCGCCCCCGGTCAACGCCGGTGACGGACTCGGCGGAGCTGGCGGAGCCGCAGCCGGCATTCCGCCACCGATGCCCGCCCCGGTCGACAAGCCCTGGGAGAACGCCGCCGCCGGAGAACCGGCCCCTGACGCCGGAACCCCTCCAGCACTTGGCGATCCGGTTCCCGCGCCGGGCATCTGACCCAAGCCGCTACTAAGCGGATTGGAAGATCCCATCCCCGGCATTCCGCCGCTACCAAGTCCGCCCGGCATCTTCGGTAATCCGCCCCCCGAGCCGAGACCGCCGCCGCCACTGCCCAACCCGCCCATCGACGGCATACCGCCACCCCCAAGAGGAGAGGCTGACTGCCGGGGCGCCGCGACACCAGGGGTCGCCTGCGTAACCGGACTGGGTGCAGCTGCTATGGCCCCGTCGCCGGGACCTGACGTTGTTCCTCGATCGACCCCCGACTGGGTAGTCGATGCGCCGGTTGGATCGGCCGGGGCGTCCGGGGTAGGGGCCTTGTCGTTGCCTGGGTCCGTAGGCCTCTTTCTCGGATCGCTGCTGTCCTGCTGGATTCCGGGTGAGGTTTCGTTATCGACTGGCTGAATGGCCGGGCTGGTCGGGAGGTCGCCGTAGCGGGTGAGAAGGTCGAGAGCGCGGACGTTTTCGGCACTTGCTTTGAACGAGGTGTGCAGGGCTGTGGCTGCCTCGACTCCCCAACCTGTCTGTGTGCGGGCCTGCGTGTGATACGCCGTGACGAGTGCCTCACGCTCCCCCGGAAGCTTGGCCGCATTGATCGCAGCATCGGCGTCGCGGACGATCTGATCCTGCCCAGATGCGGTCTCGCGCAACACTTGCGCGATGCCGTTGCACTTCTTCGCTACAGCGTCGTGCCACTCGCTGATTGTCTTGGCTTCTTCGGCCAAGGTCGCGCCGGCTTGGTGTGCGGCGTCGAAACCCGTTGAGTCGGCGGCTTCGCGGAACGCGGCGTTGTCGGTGACGATCTGTTGGTGAATGCCGTCCCACGTGGTGGCCCCGGCCTTGTACGCCTCCTCTTGGGCGTCCCAGTGCGCAGGGTCCGGCGGGACCATATCCGGCGTAACGATCAGCGGGCCATACGAACCCGCAGATCCTCCCGTCGCAGGCATCAGCGCAACCCGCACGCAGGCACAATCACATCGACCAGATCGTTGCCCTTGTCCGTAGCGGCGTTCGACGCCTTCCAGTCCCTCACGACAGCGCTGTGCATGCTGTCGATCTGCAACGCCATCCAATCGTCGATGAGGTACCGTATTCTTGCCGGCGTCGCGGGCGCGATCTGGTTGCGTAGGAATTGAAGCTCTGCAACCACTGTGCGCTTTTCAACCGCGCGGGCTTCTTCGGTGTCGTTGCTCGATCCGCCAGTGTTTTCGCCCAGGGTCGCTCGGGTTTTCCCTACGGATGCAATGGTACGGGCGCTTATATCCCACGTGAGGCAGGCAGATTGCTTTGCGGCCTCAATCTCCGTGTCGCCGTAGCGAACTGGTGCAGGCGGAACGACGTTGACGGTGTGCTGCGCTGGCGTGACGGGGCTAACGAGCGCGGCGGCCGTCGCAACAGTCGCGCCAGCTGCGATAACGAACGCCGTTGCCGCGGCGATGATCCCGGCGGGGCGGGGGCGTGGTGTGCGTCGAGTAGGTGGCCCACCCGCAATTCGAGGGGGTGGGGCGGGTGGACCACCGAGAGGGGGGCCCTGCTGGGCGGTTGTCGTGGCGTAGGTGGTCATATCGTCACGGTCCCGCTGCCGGGCAGGAGGGTGAGAGCCTGCCGGTTCTCGTTCTCGATCGTCTCCATGGTCGTGACCGATTCCTGCTTGCGCTGATAGATGCCGGCGATGCGCCGGGCCCCGCCTGCGTTGAGCGCCTGGGCCATGGCTTGGTCATCGCCTGCGACCTCCGCCAGCGGTGCCCACATCGGCCGAGCGACGCACGTGGTTGCCGCACTCGCAGACGTTGCCGCTGTCGTAGGCGTCTGGGCCGCGGACTCGGCCACCATGGCAGGAGCGGCCACGTTCGCGGCGTGCGCTTCGGCCGGCTTGAGGTTGAAGGGCTTGGTGGCGGTGGCAGGCATGGAGTGTCCCCCTCTACTTCTGGCAGGCCGCGTGGACTTTGTCCATCGCGGTCTGACCCTGTTGTGCGGGCAAGTTGCGATCTTGACCGCTGGTGTCGGCAGACAGGACGGCATAGGTGGCGTCGATGTAATCGCCCATTGGGTCGGCGATCTCACGCGGAGTGGCCGGTGGGGTGTGCAGGCGCAGATACTCCATCTCCACCAGGACGACGGCTTGCTCGTTGGCCAGCGCCGCTTTGAACTCGGGACTGTCGCGATTGGGCAGCGCCGCGACCAGTGGCACCGAGGCCTCGTACACCGCGGAGACCACCGACTTCGACGCAGCGCACGCCTCGTCGCGAGCGGCGCTGACCTCCTCGGCGCTGTAGACGGGAGCGGAGGGGGTCACCGTCGTGGTGACCGGAGCCGGATCTGGCCGAGTCCAGGCCAGCACGCCCATCACGACCGCCGCGACGGCGAGCACGACTGCGCTGCCCGAGATCGCCCACACCGACTTCGGCGTACGGTTGCGCGGGGGTGCCGCGGGCGGAGACGCGTAGGGCGGCGGCTGAGGAGGCTGAGGTGGGAGCACACCTGCATAAGTACCGCCGGGGAAACCCCCCATCGGGGATTGTTCTGGCCCGCGTGGAGGAGCCCACGGCGAGCCGGGACCCGCCGCAGCGGGTCCGACCTGCGGTGACGTTCCCTCACTCATGCGTCAACGGTAACGCCGATGGACGACATGTGGCTACCAGCGCAGCCCGATCCACGAGGACCGGTGTGCGGACGGTGCTGCATCACTGGAGGTTGTCGAGGAGCTTGGCGGCTTCGCGGGCGGCCTCTTCGGCGTGCTGCTCGATGACCTCCCGCTCGGCGTAGGCGTCGGCGACAGCGGCCTGCAAGGTCGTGCTGATCACCTGCTCGAGCCCCTCGTTCGTGTAGCGCGTGGTGCAACCGGGGGCCAGCGACAGCGACATCAGCCGTCCGTGGTGGTTGACCGATAGCTGGACATCCCCCTCGGCGCTTTCCATGTGGACGTCGATGCTGGCCCACTTCTTGCGAAGATCCCGCAGGGTCTGCTGTACACGCTCGATCGTCGCGACATTGCGGGCGACCAGTGCGGCCTCTGCTGCGTAGCGGGTCGACCGTGCGGCGTTCGGCGCGACCGCGGGCTGCTCGGCCGATTCCTGCGGTGCGGTCATTTCGCATCCCCTTCACTGTCGGGTGGCATCGTGACGCGACGGCGCGGACGACCGGACGCAGCTTGGTCATCAGGACCGGCTTTGCTTGCCGCAGCGTTGTCGGCGCTGACCGTTTGGCGGCGTTCGACCTCACCTTTGACCGGTTCCCCGTTCGGGATGGACGGCAGGACCACCTTCTTGTCCGGGGGCGGCTTGGCCCGGTCGCCGCCGGCACCGCCGCCAGCGCCCATGCCGCCCATCGGCGGCATCATTCCCATACCGCCCATCCCGGCCCCCGCCGGTGCGGCGGCCCCTGATGGGCTCACCGCTCCACTGCTCGCCGGCAGCGCCGGTGTACCCCCGGTAGGCGCCGACGCCGCGCCAAGAGCACCGGCACCTGGAGGCAGGGAGGTGTCGAGCCCGGCTGGCTCCATGCCGCCACCTCCGCCGCCTCCACCGCCGCTGCCGAGACCGCCGCCGAAGTCGGACATCCCCCCGTCGTCGAGCGGGTCGTCGAGCCCGAGGTCCGGCTCCTGCTGCAGGCTTGACGCAGCGCCCTGCATCACCTGCTGCGCGGCCCCCATGAGCTGCTGGGGAACGCTGGTCACCGCGCCCACGGCGCCACCGAGGGCGCCGGCCAGCATCGAGGGAACCATCGCGGCCATCGGCAGCATCTGCTGCAGTGGGTCGCCGCCCATCGGCGAGGCGCCCTGGTCACCGGCCAGCGGGTCCGCAGCGGGATCAGCCAGCGGGTCGGTCAACGGATCGCCACCAGCGTCTGCTGCGCCGGTCCCGGTGGAGTCGGTCGATGCGCCCGCACCCTGTTCGGCGTCGCTGTCACCGGGCTTGCGCTCGCCCGGCTGGACTGATCCGCCGCCGGCATCATTGGAACCGTCGTGCACGATGTCGGTGACCGGCGGTGGTGGCGGCGGGGCCTGAGGCAGCTCGCCCCGGTGATAGGACACCCCGGTCGCTGTCGCCTTGGAGTCGAGCTGTTGAAGGTGACTGCCGTACCGGATGAACTGGTCGGCTCCCACCAGGCCGCCGGTTTGCATCATCAGCATCTGCGCGCGGGTCATGTTCTGCCGCGTGTCGGTGAACTGCTGAGTGCGCGGCGTTTCCTGCTGGGTCTGGTCGAAGCGGCCACCGTGGTCCTGGGCGGCTTGTGCCACCGTCGCCGAATGCGACGCCATTTGGTCGGCCCATGACGCAAATCTGTTCAGCGAGGCGGCGAGCTGCGGCCCGGTGCGCCCTGTGATCGCCTCCGCCACCGCGCTCTGAGCGTTACGGGTGGCCACGGCGCACGCCTCGAACGCTCCCTGGTAGGCGCGGCAGGCCGTCTGAAACGTTGCACCGGTGCTGCTACTGCCGGCCTCGATGAGTCCGGCGGTCACTTCGCCGGGCCGGGGAGCCATCGGCGCGATCGGCGTGTCAGCGGCGACCGCGTTGGTTTTGGGCGCCGCTGGAGTCGCGGGTCCGCCCACCGGCGCGGCGGCACCACCGCTCAGTGTCAGCGAGGCGGCGTTGGCGGCGTCGATCTCGGCGTTGTGGGTGCTCACCGCGGCAACGGCCTGGGCGGCTGCGGACAGGACTGCTGCGCCGTCGAGCGCGCGGCTGGACAGCACCACCCCATACTCGGAGAGCCTGGCCGCCGCACTGGTCGACACCTCGTCTGGCGCTAACGGGACGTGTACGGGCGGCGTCGCCGCTAGCGCCGCCAAGCTGCCGGCGGCTGAGGTCATCGTCGCCGCGAGAGTGGCCATCCCGCCGTAGGACACATCAACGCGCGGGCCGCCCCCCCAGCTTGGCATGTCTCCCCCTAGAAGTCGATGGTCATCGCGAAAGCGGCCACCTGATCCTCGGTGGGCAGAAATGAGCCCACATTCTCCACGCGATTACCTTCCATCTCCAGCCGCAGCGCCAGCTGGGAACGCAGGTAGGCCAAGGTGTTCAGCCGGATGATCCTCGCCGCCAGCTCTTCGTCGGCGAGATCCATCGCCTCGGGCTCCAGCTGCACCCCGATCGAGGCGCCCTGCCGATCGACCGAGACGATGATGGACTCATCGTGGCTGGTCGCCTCGAAGACCTCCACCGTTGTCTGTTGCGCGGACACCACCACCAGCCCCTCAGGTATCAGACGGACTGATCGTCACGCGTGCCCGGTTCTCGGCCTCGCGCTGCTCGAACTCAGTCGCCGATTGCAGCAGCGCGTCACGCATCTGCTCATGCCGGGCCTGCTCACTGGCCAGGGCCGCGTCACGCTTGGCCGCAACGTCGTCGATCGACGCCTTGACCTGGTGATACAGCGGACCCAAAGTTTGCGCTTCGGACGTCATCCGCTCGTTGTCTGCGCGGGCGGACTTGATCTGGTCGATCGCCTGCGCGTGCACCTCAGCGCGACGACGCAGCTCAGCGGGCTCGACCTGTACAACCACACTCATAATCTAACTCCGTTCTTCGAGGGGTGCTGACGCCCAATTGGCCCCCGCCAGCACGGTTGCCGGCGCGGGTGAGGGAGCCGTCTGGATCTGCGGCCGCGCCCAGCCCAGGAAATTCGGGCCGGTGGGCATCTCCTCGACAGGCGTGACCTGCCCGTTCAGCCACACCTTCCCGTTGCCCAGAGCCATTACCCGGTGATCGGTGAACTGGGCGTAGTCCATCATTTTGAGCTGACTAGGCGAGACCGGTTCATTGACCGGGGCCCCTGGTGGCAACACCGTGATCTGGGATTGACCGGCGGCGTCGTCGAGGCTGGCACCACCGAGCACTAGCCGCCCGGCGTGAGCCAGCTGCGGGCTGTCGGCGGTCACGGTCGACCCGTCAGGCAGCTTCACCGCGACGTCGGGCGCCGGCTGCGCCGGAGGAACCTGCCCGGTCTCGGCAGCGATCGGTTGGGGCTGAGCACCGGCAGCGGACTTGGCCGCCGCGGGCTCAGTCGCGGGAGCGTCCTTCTTGCCCCCGTCCTTAGTGCCCTCGTCGGTCGCGGCTGCCTCATCATTCTTCTCAGCGCCGCTGTTCTCGGACTTGGCGCTCAGCGGGTCATCTTTGAGTGCGTCGGCCGGGTCCTCCCCAGAGCGTACCGACGCGGCTTCCTTGATCGCACCGCCGATCGCGCCGCCCAGATCTCCCAGACCTCCTCCCCCGCCGAAGCCACCTATTCCGGGCGTCATCGATCCCATGGCGCCAGGAAGCCCCGACAACGCGCCCATCGCCGGGCCGGCCAGCCCACCCAGGCCACCCATCAGCGGATCAGAGGCCAACCCGTTCAGCAGCGGATCACTAGCCAGCGGATCGCCGCCGTCGCGCGCGCCCACGTCGGCCGGCGGGGGCGTGCCAGCCGAACTGCTTGTGCCGCTACCGGTTTGGTTACCGCCCGCCGCAACGGGGTCGGCCGAACCGCCGCCGGTGCCAGCAGAGTCCTTCACCGCGTCATAGCGTTGGCTGAGCGCATCGAGCACCTCAGCCTTAGACTCGGCGTCCATCCCCGATGACTTGACGATGCCCAGAATCTCCTGGGTCTTGCCCTGCAAGAAATCGTTGAGCTGCCGCTGGCCGGCTGGAGTGTCCAGCGTCGGACCCAACTTGTGAATTTGGTCCACCAGTGACGATTGCAGCGCCTGCAGCTGCGCCTTGCCCTCGTCCGATCCGGTCTTCGCCCCGAGAACCGCATCCATAAGTTCTTCGTCGGCCTCGGCCAGCGCAGTCTTGTTCTTGGCCAACGCATCATCGACGCGTTTGGCGGCGTCTGCCGCCTGCCCGGACAATTCATCGTCGTCCACTGGAGGCTGACCGGGCGTCCCTGACGGTGCCTGACCGAGCGGCGTCCCCTGAGCCGGGGAGTGCTGGGGACTCGGCGGCGGCGTGAGGGGTGCTCTGGTCGACGGGTCGAATAAGTCGGGGTGCGCCTGCCGGATGCGATCGAGGTCGGCGTCGGGCACTTGCGGATCAGCGCCGGTGTTTTCGACGCGGTGCTCGTAGTACACCCCGGTCTGGGGGTCCTTCCAACCGCCGTTGTCGTAGCCCGTGGGGGTCGACGTCATCTTCGCGCCCTGGCTGTTCAGCCAGCCGTTGACATCGCGCATCTGCTGCTCCGACAGGCCCTTCTGCCATGCGTTGGGATCACCGGTGACTTGCCTGATGTGCTCCAGGGCGGCGCGCAGCTCTTCGTAGGACGCCACTCAGATTACCTCGCCGTCAACCATGTCGGTCCTCGCGGACGGCCACTGCTCGTCACCAAGGACGGCCGCTCTGCACGCAGTGGTTGCAGGACTGGACATCACACACCCACCGCGGCGGCTTCCGATGCGTCGCAGCACGATGTCGTGCGGTCCGCGACGGAGACCCGCGCATCGGGTGAAGTGTCCGACAGCTGATCCGCTGCGTCGGCGAGCATCGCAGCCAGCAGATGCGCCACCAAAGAGTTCATGCGTCGGACGATATGGGCGCAGGCAGCCAAGGGTCCACCACCATAGCGACATTCGCCGTCAACCTCGGTGCCGACACCTGAAGATCACAGTCCGATCTCCAATGTTCGGCGCGTCGGTGGACTTCCAGAAGCAGGGTGCGTAATCATCAGCGCGCTGTTCGATTGGAACGAGGAACCGCGACCACTGTTATCGGTGTGAAAGATGGTGCGGCGTGTCTTCCCCGCGTCAGTCTGCTTCGTGCGGCATGCTCAGACCCAGGCGCGGATATCCGCGCCGGAGACGGCTCGATCTAGGAGAGGAGACCGGCCCCACACCAGCCCAGGCTGACCACTGAATCGTCGGCCACACAACTAAATAACTCTTCGGAAAGCACCTAAACGACGAAACCCCCGGCCCTAAGGACCGAGGGTCGTCAAGTTCGAGTTGCCGCTCGAACCCAGTTGCTTTCGCGCCACTCCCCTTTGCTGAAGGGAATCGTCTTGAAAGACGCATTCCACGGTAGCGCACGCATTCCACACGGTCCATATGCCGCGCACCGTGACCTTGCCGATGTCATCACTCGCCCCTATCACGGTTCCGGCCCGTCATTGCGCCGCCGGGGCACCGCCCACACCGCGCCGGTATGGATCCGTCGAGCCAGCGGACACTGCTTCGATCGCCTTCCCCGCATTGCTTTAGACGTCAACGTGCGATGGGCCGCCATCCCGTGCTGGAGCGGTCGAGCGCGACGCTGGGCACACGAAACCGTTCCTGCGGCCTACCGCCTGCGCTACGACACCCACGTACGTCCGGTGATGCCCAACAATCCCGTAAGCCTCAAATCCGTTGTTGCGGTGGCTGAGGCGCGCGCATCGTTCGCCGACCACCGGACCGGACGCAACTGCCGGCCCACCAACGAACGCATCGCTCAACTCACCGGACTCTCGGTGCGCACCGTACAACGTGCGTCCACCGCGTTGCGGCTCCTCGGGGTCGCCACCGAAGTGATGCGGGGCCGGCAACGGACGCGTGCCGAGCGTTACGCGAGCTGGCGCGTCGGCGACAGCGGCCGTGGCTGGGCATCGGTTTGGGCACTGCACGACAGCCGATTCCATCGGCTGTCACCCCATCCCGAAGGGTCTCTTTTAGAGAATCAACCTTCTGTTAAAAAATCACTCACTACCAGCAGCCGACCAAAGGCCGGTCGCAGCGTCGCTACGCGCCGCACAGCACCGAATCCGCGAGCCCTGACCCTGGCAAACCGATGGATTTGCGACCAGCAAAGCCCGCCATGGGCACGGCGCTATCGCACCGGCGCCCCTTGGGCCCGGATACTCACAGCCGTAGCCGAGCACGGCTGGACGCCGCGAGACCTCAACCAGGCCATCACCGACTGGATCGGGACCGGGCACTGGATTCCCGACACCCCGCATAAGCCAATCGGCCTATTGGGCGCGATCCTCGCGGCTCACGGGAACCCTGCCGAACGACCCTCAGCCCTCGAGGAAGCCCGCGAAGCCGCCGAGTTCACGCTGGTGCGCAAGCGCATTGCTGCCCAGTTCGCCGAGCGAGACGCCGCCCTGCGGGCACGCCAAGCCGCCCGAGCGGCGCTGACCGGATCTGGCCGCCGAGCAGCGCTGGAGATCGCCCGACACGCAGCTCAACGAGCTCAGCAACGCCGTGCTGAAGCCAACCGCCTCGCGCACGAGGAACGCCGCACCCGGGTGAATGAAATCCGCGGCATCACCGGCGACCTGACATGACCTCGCCGCGACCATCGAGACGCATCACCTCGATTACCGAGCCGCTCCCCTGTCACCTCGACCCGGATCAGTGGTTCAGCCTTGCTCACCGAACGGCAGCTCTCGCAGCCTGTTTGGCTTGTCGGCTGCGCCGCAGTTGCGCACAGTTGGCCCCGGACTGCCGCCCGTCCTGGGGCATGTGGGCCGGCATTTGGATCGACGGCCGCTTCGCCGCCGCGGCGCCTCTGCTGTGCGCGGTGGCCGCAGCTCCCCCGGCGGCACCGCAGCATCGACGCCCTTCCCCTCCCCGGCCGCCAAGTCGACCCGCGGCATCCCCACCGGAGTGCAGAGCAGCGCCGCCTTCCGGGTGCGGCCACGGACGTTGGTGTTCGCCCGCTCCCAGGGGTACTGCGAAGTCATGGCCCCTGGCTGCCACCTCACTGCCGACACGGTCATCTCCCGGGCCCCCCGCCGCAACGACGAGGATGCCTCCGCACTGTTCGCTGTGTGCCAAGAATGCGCAATATCCCTGCAGGGCATGGATTCTCAGATGATGAGACGCCTGGGGTATCGGCTCGACTCCGTGTCTGGCGCGGCCACCACACCGATGCTGTGGCGGCAGAAGCATCGCCTACTCCTTGACCCCCGCGGCGGTCTGCGTGATCCCGGCATGTCGGCCGCGTCAGAGCGCCCGGAAGCTCGCCGGAGTCAACGACGCCCCTTTGCAGACCGCGTCGATGTTCCGCCACGTGTAGAGATTTATACAAGCACACCCGTGCGGCCCGGCTGCAGCCCGGCGGCACGGGTACCCGCTTTACCGCGGTAAAGCCAACTTGTTAGTTGTCGGCGCAGAGCAGGTAAAATTCATATCGCAGCGCCTGCTCCACCAACGCACTGCGCGTCCCGGCATCCCAGGCCGCGACAAGATCATCGAGACGCCGCGCGTTCGCTGGTGTCACCCCCGACAGCACCACAGTGCGCGGCGCAGTCACATGGCGACGACGCCGCGGTACCGCATTCGAGGACGGTCGCTCAAACAGCTGCCCCTCCCCCACCGCGGCTGGCTGCTGGTTCGTCCACGTCGTAGCCAACCGAGCGGCATGCGCTTCGATGGCATCCAGGACAATCGCGCCCATCGTGCGCGCCAAACCCCGCCGCACCTTCTTCTCAGCGATCTGAACCCTGTACAGCTCGTCATAGACTTCCGAGGACAGCAGCACCTCCGGCGGACGAATTCGCTTCGCCGTGCCCGCTGCTGTCACAGTGACGGAATTCAGTCGACGCCCGGGACGTCGACCGTCGACGCTGGAAGTCGGCGGCGCCGCCGATCTTGCTGGCTCCGACACCACCGCAGCTCGAGCCGGCTCGACGGGAGACGGCGTCGCGTCCGTCGCAGCAGTCGCCGCCGCCGGTGCTGCAGACCGCGACACCTCGACGTTACGGGCGGGGGGTCGCGCCGGCGCGGCGGGCCACATCTCGTCCAGATCGTCATCGAGCGCGGAGGGATCGAAAACCGGCTTCGCCTTCGGCCTCGAGGAGCTCATCCGACCCGCTCCTGCATCGGCGCCTCGAAACGTCTCAGCCTGCCGATGATCTGGCGCACCAGCTCCTGATAGTCGGCCGCCAGCCCGCTGGGGTCACTCGACCACATCGCCCGCGTCGGACTCTCCTTGCCCCGCAGCTTCGCGATGCGGCTGCGCCGCTCATCGTGGGCAAGCGCCACCAACTCCCCCGCCGTCTTATGCAACGTTCGCATATCCACCGCTGCAGCAGGAGCCGACCGGATGGTGATGTCGAACGGCGTCGTGCCGCTGCCCGCAAGCATCTCGTTGACCTGTGCAAAGACGTCTTCGTTGCGTTTCGTCGCGCGCGGATTGACGTCGAAAAGCAGCACTCCCAACAGTTGAATTGACGAACCCTGCTTCCGGGCATGCCAGAACCGCCTGGCCAGCCGCGCCACCCCACCCAGGCTCGCCTGGTCATCCCGGGTCGGAATTAACAGATAGTTCGCGACCGACAGATATGTGTCCAGAAGCGGGACGTCACCGGGGCCGGAGTCAATGACCACCAAGTCGTACCCCTCGGAGTCGCACAACAGGCTCAGCTGCGCCTCCAGGTTAGCCGCCATATCGATGCCGTTCTCGGCCATCACCTGCGCGGTAGCACCGGCCACCGCGAGATGCGGGCCGCCCGCAATCACGTCGAGATTGGGCCGGACGTCACGCACCGGTGTCAGCGGCGCCCCGAATTGCAACGTCTGCGCCAGAGACTGGCCGCCATCTCCCTCGACACCTAAGTCCTCCACCGTGACATTGGCCTGTGGGTCGCCGTCGACGACGAGGACTCGGCGTCCACGCTTGCCGGCGGCGGCGATCATCTCAGCGATGGCTGCCACCGTGGTGGACTTCCCGACGCCACCCTTTTGATTGGCAACTAGGACCACGCGTGCCTGCCCGTTCATCGTCATACCGGTGACGGTAAGGCGGTCGGTCCTCACGGCCGGTCCGCCACACCCCTGCGATACCGAACTGTAACCGGAGTGTTTATTGGGACGACTGGGATTCCGGTGAACTGGACAGCCACGCGGCGGTCGGGACGGCGTGGCGCCCGCCGTCGCCCCCGCGCGCGGCAACGGAGGTGTGCTCGCCCCTAACACGATCGTGGGGCAATGCGTAAACCCGTCCGCTCCGACACGCTAGAAACCGGACTGATCGCCGTGCTGGCGGTCGATTAAGCGACAAACCGACGGCTCGGTCGTGTCCACATCCGAACCAACGTCCCAGCAGGAAACCCGTTGCACGGACGTGCGTCCGGACGTTGTTGACCCGGAAATAGGTCGTGTCGTTGCCCGTCAGATACCCGGCATTTCAGTCGTCACATGCACGGGTCGACGCTCAGCAGTAACCCGTGAAGTAGGCCGCCGTACGCCCGTTGCAAGTCTGGCACGACACCCAACGAATATCCGGCTTGCCATCCGTCGTAAGCCCGGATTCTGCAGGTAGGCGCAGTATGGGGGGACTACTCCGCGCAGTCCGGACGCGCGGAACTCGGCTTCTAGAGTAAACGCAGAAAGGCCGGCGGTCACGCCACCAGCGCCGACATCGGACAGATGCCAACCCGATGATTCCTTCGGGCGCAGCCTGTCCGCGCCGCTTCGACGACCGCGACGATGAGCTAACGAGCGCTGATAGCGCTGTCCACCCGCCATCACCGGGTGCGTCCGCAGCGGGTCCGCCAATCTAGCAGGCGCTGCAAAGGGAAATATCTGGGCTCAGGTGGCCGCGTAAATAGGACCCGATGCCCGCAGTGGGGGAGGGGAGTCCAATGCGAACGCGCGGTGCGAAGCCTCCGCCCGACCCAGAGCAGCGAAACGGCTGCGGAGAGCGTCAATCCGGTTCAGCGTCGAATGCACACGATCAGGACGCGTGCTGGCTAACGCCATGACCGCAGTGGCTGTCCGCAGTTCGGTGGCCGCAAGGCCGAGCAACACCATCGTGGCCGGGGTGAGGGCCTCATCGCGTAGGTCGACCGCAAGCTCGTCAATCCACTCGCGCTCGTCGTCGGCAAGCTGGTACTGGCCGGCGTGGTCGATGACGGCCACGGTCAGCGATCGCACCAGATCGCTATGCCGACTGAGCCAGTCAAGCTCCTCCCCGCGATGCAGCTGCGACGCCCGAGCTGCGCGGCGCTCGGCACGAGTGATCTTCTCATCGGGTCGGTCGTAGCGCAGCAACGCCTCCAAGCGATCGATCCGGTCCACCACGCCTTGCTTCCCGACGCCGACCTGGGACCCCAACTGGGCCAGCGACAACCCTCGCGCGCGGCCGGCCGTGAGGAAATGGAGTTCCCGACGCCGATCCTCCCACCACAGCCAGTTGTTGAGCGTCAACGCATCGCAGACATCCGCTTGAAGAACCCACAACGGGATGTCATTGCCACTGAATTTGCGCAGGTAATCCAGCACATCACGAGGATCGGAACTCTCGGCGTCGGGCAGCAGATCGCGGTGCTTATCGTCGACTTTGTCACGCCGGCGCGCGATCACGGTGATGGCTCGGACCGCCTCGATTCTGTGAACCTTCGGGCGCATCGCCATGCCGTCAGTATTTCACTGACGGCTGGATACGTGACGCTGGGACAGCGTGTGTTGCAGTGTCCGCTGAGCCTTCACACGCGAAAACCTTAGCGCGAGAGCGACCCTCAAACCTGGACGTAGAGACACCAACCCTCAAAACGTCACGTGACGATTTACTGCGGTGAATCGAACGACAAATCTAAGCTCCGGCCGATCGAATTTGGCGGAACTCGGTCCGCCTACCTGGCGTGCCGCATATGTCGTCCCGCGCTGCATCGGCGGGGAGAAGCGTGCTCGTCCTCCGTCGATTTACCGCGGTAAAGCGAACCCGCCGAATGCCGATCGGCAATTTCCGCCTGCCCGAGCGCGCTCCGAAGATTGGACTGTCCGACCCGAGTCGAGTTGTCGAGGCGTGTTGCGAACCCAGAATCGCCCGACGGGGCAGTAAGGTAAATCGCGTCTGATCCGAAGTACTCCGCTGCGCGGGGGAAGCATACGGAAGGGCCATTCATGGCTATCCATGTCCTGCTCAATCAAAAGGGCGGCGTCGGCAAGAGCACACTGTCGGTCAATCTGGCCGCCGTGACCGCCGATGTCCTCAACCGCGGCGACGACCCCGACGCGAGCTCGCCTGTTCTTGCGCTTTCGGTCGACCCCCAGGGCTCCGCCGTCTGGTGGGCGTCGCGAATGAACGACCTGCCGTTCCACATCGCCCAGGCCCACGACGACCTCGAAAACTTGGCCAAGCTCAAAGACCTGCCCGGTATCCAACACGTCTACGTCGACACTCCGGGGTGGATCGACCTCGACGGGGATAGCCACGGCGCCGACCCGCTCGGCCGCGGGCCCGCCGCCGACGTCCTACGCGCGGTGCTAGACATGGCCGATCAGGTCATCGTGCCCATCGAACCCGAACCGCTGAGCTTCGACCCGACCGCCCGCACCATCGGCAGAGTTGTGCAACCCCGCGGATTGCGATACCTCGTCGTCATCAACAACTGGGATCCCCGAGACGGCACCTACGACCTCAATCAGACCAAGGAATTCGTCAAAGCCAACGGGTGGCCGCTGGCCAACACGGTGATCCGCCACTACAAACTGCACGTCCGCGCCAGCGCCGAAGGTCAGGTCGTCACCGAGTATCCGGCCAATAGGGTTGCGCTCCAAGCGCGCGAAGACTTCTACAAATTCGCGCTCGAACTTAACGTCGGAGGAACCCGCTAATGGCCCGCGGACAACGCGTCAACCTGGCCGAACTCCACGCAGTAGTCGGCGACAAATCGCCGGTGGACAAAGGTCAAACGCCACGGGACGACGCCGCAGTCCACGCCGCGGTGCTAACCGATCTCACCGCCAATCCCCGCAACCCCCGCGAGGAGCTGGGCGACCTCGCGGACCTGCAATCTATCGCCGACATCCAGCTTCAGCCCGCCACCGTGGTGACGCGCGAGGCCTACCTCAATCTCTATCCCGACGACACCATCACCACGCGTTACGTCGTCGTCAATGGGTGTCGCCGGCTGGCGGCGGCGCACAAATACGGACGCAGCGACCTGGCAATCGTTGTCAATGACACCATCGCCCGCGATCGCGTCACGCTGATTTCCGCCAGCATTGCCGAGAACGTGGACCGACAGGACTTCGACGTCATCGAAGAAGCACGCGCGGTCGAAGCGCTAGTGGCTGAATGCGGGTATGCCGACGTGGCGGCGGAGCGACTGAAGAAGTCTGCCGGGTGGGTGTCTCAGCGCCGTGCCCTGCTTCAACTGGCCCCCGAACTTCAAACCGCCCTGCGCCGCGGTGAACTCGCGATCCGGGAGGCACGCCAACTCGCCCGTGTGCCGCTCGAGGAACAGGTGACGCGCTGGCAGGCGACCCTCGACCGGAACGCAGCGGGGGAGGGCAGTAATTCCGACAAGCGTCCCCCCAGCCGCTCCCGAGTGATCTCCTCGGCGATCGCCGATTTCTCCGCACAACCAGAACTGCTGGCCAACGCTTTGCGCACCTACCTTGGCCCCGACGGCGTGCAACGACTGCGTGACTTGCTGGCCGATTCGGGCCGATGACGCCTACAGGTCCGCAAGATCGCCCAGATGGCCTGGCGTATTGAACTGTCCCAGCGCGTCCAGGTACCGCTCGGCGACGCGCCGATAATGCTCGGCCGCCTCATTGCCCGCGCCGCCCGCCTGAAGAAGGTCCTGCTGAGCAGCAATTAGTAGCCGGTTAGCCTCCTGTAACGATACAACCTGCGCCTGGAGGTCCTGTACCTGCCAATGCGCGCCCGAAGAAGCCGGTAGTGCATCAGCAGCCGGGGGCAGTTCACTGACATAGACATACCAGCGCAGCCGCTCCGGCCGCGGCATCGCGCCACCCCGCAGGTGCCCCGCAGTGATCGCCTTTATCAACGTGCGCGGATCTTTCCCTAACCTCGAGGCAGCCTCCTGCAACGGAACCACTTCTCCCTGCGGTTCCGTCTCCACTCCCGGTGGCGGCTGCTTAGGCGGGCTCATCCTGCTCTCGACGCGTCTACGGCATTAGAAGCATTATGCTCTTAGTTTACGGCATTGGGAACGACACGCGGCTATGTCTGCCGACTGTAGGGCGCAAGTAGCGACACTATGTCGTAAGCTAACGTCATCGCGCAGCGCAACCCAGCGCAGCGGCGTACTTGACGCCAAACGGACCGGGAAGGGTACGGCCATGAGTGGTATGAGCGGAAGCGAAACCCGCCAGCTGAAAAAAGGCGTCTTCGTGCGGTTCACCGATGCCCAGCTTGCACTGCTGCAAGATGCCGCGACCCATCAAGGCGTGAGTGTGCCGCAGCTATTGCGCGACCGTTCACTTAATCCCGAGATCGAGCGCGCCGCCTCCTAGCCGTAGCTGCACCGACCACCCGCAACGTCGAAAGAGACACTGGCTGCTAGTTGAATCGGCGGAACGCGCAGACTGTCGGGCTCTGTAACGCCTGCCAGCCCCTTAGATGAAGTGAGCACCCATCCAGCGGAGTTGTCGCCTGCGAAGCAGGAGTTTCCATGGCAGTCAAGCGGCGCGACGATGCGGCGCTGTCGCCACGTCCCGGCACACGGGGGAGAACCGCAGCCCCAGCCGCATCCACGTACGGGCTGCAATTCCCCCCAGGCGACAAATGCTGGCCGTCGTCAAATCGAGCCGGGCACTTTCCATTGCGGATACTACCCGGCGCCGGTCAGCCTTTCGTGTCACCGTCCGGCAACCCCATCCCGAGAAGTAGCTCATAACCGTCATCCCGGTCTACGTTTTCAAGACCTGCGCAAACTAGAACGACCCTGAGGGAAAGATCCCGTGGTTGTCTAGCCGCTGTAACAGCGGTCCTAGCCGCGGACAGCCACCGTCGAGCCGAGCCGAATGTGGGTTTGGTGGTGGTCGGTGGTGTTGGTGGTGGGTGATACTGCCGGTCATGTCTTTGCAGGGCCTGGTTGACGCTACGGCGACGTCGCTCGATGGTGCGCGGGCTCTGTACGGTCAGCCGGTTCCGGCGTCGGGGTTGCCTTCGACGGGTGGGTTGCAGAGCCTCAAGACCGATTTGGCGGCGTCGGTGGACACGGTGCCGGCGTCGTGGGGTGGTCGTGGGGGAGAGGGCTACAAGCTGGCCGGGGGCCACGGGGTCGCGGCGTTGGACAACGCGGTGGGTGCCGATCGTGGGGTGGGCCCGCAGGTGGTGACGGCTTCGAATGAGTCCCGTGATGGTCGGTCGGGGATGAACAACGTGGTCAGTGACACCAGGGCGGGGGTCCACGCGATTGCTCCGAGCACCGACACCCCGGCGGGTAAGACGGTGTTGGTCAATCATCTGGAAGGCCAGCTCGACCGCGCGAAGGACCTGCTCACCAGATCCGAGCAACGAAACATTGCTCTAGCGAACATGATTCGCGCTGCCGGTGGTGGTTACGGCGCCCGTCCGATGGGTGGTGGCATGGGCGGTGGAATGTCTCCACTGGGATCGCTATCGGCGCTGAGCGGGTTGACCAACGCACTTCCGGGATTGTCGGGCTCCTCGTCCCCCCGTCGCGGTGCCGCGACGCGCGGTGCTGCACCACCCTCCTCTGCGGCAAAGATCGCCGTGGAAGACGTCAGCTTCGCCGGCCGCGGAACCTTCCCCAAAGGGTCACAAGCAATGTCGGAAGCCATCAACGCCGCCCTGGACGCCCGCGGCGTCACCGACCCCATGGCCCGAAAGCGCTGGCACGACGGTTACATGACGCTGACCGGGCGCGAGAGCGGGCACAACGCCAGCGTCGTGAACGTGTCCGACTCCAACGCCCACGGCGCACGAAGGTCCGATGGCGCCCCGGCCAACAGCTCGCGCGGCCCCGCCCAATGCATCCCAACGACCTTCGCCGGCTACCACCAGCCGGGCACCTCGACGAGCATCTACGAGCCCGTAGCCAACATCGCCGCGTCGATGAACTACGTCATGGACCGCTACGAAGTAAGCCCCGATGGCTCCAACCTGGCGTCGCGCGTGCCCCAGGCGAACTACGCCGCACGCGGCCGAGGGTATTGAGACCGGCGAGCCGAGCCGTCGAGTCGTCGGCGGCGGCTGTGGGTCGTTTGTCGTTTTTCTCGGCTACGGTATTGGTGGCGCTGGTGTAGGTCCACTCCGTGTCGTCTTGCGAATCTTATATGTCCCCTGAAGTCGTAAACGACCCATCTCGGATGGCAAGACATCTGACCATTGTTTGCTCGTGCCGGTGACCAGTTGAGGAGCTGCACGCGAGATGGGGTCGAGCCGTTGCGGGAGTGGTATGTCGCAGTGGATCGTGCCAAACCGGGGCGCTTCTGGTTCCTTGCCATCCGACGGGATTCCCGCAAACCTAGACGAGCGGCCACGGCGCTGCGATGCGTCGCAAAGCCTCGGCGAATGTGGCGATTTCGCGTGTCATTGCTGGCTGCTGCGAGAGGGCGGCCGCAAACATTCTTCCGCGACACGCGTGTCAGCGGGTCCTGGTGCGCAGTCGGACTTTCAATTGCTGCCGTACTTCTTGGTGGATGTCGACCCTGATGGTCGGCGCAACCTCAAGTGTCGCCGCCAGTCCATAGCGGACCGGTGCCGCCAAGCGGCCCGCGTCGACGCGGCAGTCAACGTTGATCTCAATCGCATCGGCCGCGGCGAATGCAACGGCCCGTTGTCCTTCGAGTATTTCGTGTTGCACGGTGCCATTACGGGACACACGTGCCTCAGCCTCGAGGCGATCGACTCCCAGTGGTTGGCGCGGGGGGTCAAACGACAAGCGCGCCATGCGATGTCGACGCGTCGCCGTGTTCACCGGGGAGAGCCACGCCAAGGTTATCGTCAGCCGTCGCCAGTCGGTCGTGGCGGCCAGGCTGCCCGGTAGGGGCAGTTCGAACGTGTGGCGTTGGTCCGCTGTTATCGAGCCGGCGCCGAGCAGAAGAACTCTGGTGGAAGTGGCCGAGATGACCCGGTCGAGGTCAACGGCGCCATAGCCGAGGAGCTGAGAGATGGCACGGCGGGTCAGATCCTCGCCGCCGACGATCGCGCGGGTTAGCCCGTCGCGCATCGGCCCCCACGTCGCGGCGTGTACGAGTAGCGCCTTGGTAAGCACTGGATGGTATTCGGCGGATGCAAAGGGCGGTTCGCCGTCGACGGCCCGGAGGGTTTCGAGAACGTTCAAGATGTGGTCGGCGGTGCGCGTCGCCATGGCGGTGGCGTTGCTTGTCCCGTGCAGATACGTGGTCCCGTTGAGCGCTCCACCGCGTCCGGGCGCGGCGACGCGCATCCCGGGACCGGTGATCGTCGTTTCCGCCGGATATAGGGTGGTGGTTCCTTCGGCTGCGGGCGGGCGCTGGTGGAGACTGCGGCCGCCGGGCAGCAGTATCTCGGGCTTGACCGAATTGCGGTGGCCGAACCCCACGGGACTGTAGAGCGCGGGCATCCCTATATCGGTCGTGTCTAGCACCGTGTCGCTGGTCGGGGTGCTTGCGGCATCGATGTGCAGGGCTCCGACGGAAATCACGTTCACCGCTTCGGCGGGGGAGAGGAGCCTTCGTCGGCGCGCCTGCTCGTACATGGCGGTGCCGACCGCGCGTCGTAGTTCGTCTGCGTCGAGGAGGGCTGCTGCGGGGATGTCGGCGTCGATGGCATGGTTGCCTGCGCTGACCAGGATGAGAATGTTGTAAGTGTGGGCAAGCCAGTCCAGCAGTTTGGCCAGCGGGCTGATGCGCCGGACGAACATTTGGATGGGGTCGCCGATGGATAAGTTGATGATTCTTACGCTGGGCGCCACGGGGTCGTGTTGCCCGTGTCGTTCGAATATTCGGCGAAAGGCTTCGTGGATGAGGTCGACCAATAGGCGGTCTCGCAGGACTGTTTCCTCTTGGCCGTTGAACGGGTGTGGCTGCATGATCGGTCGCACGTACACCCGGCGCTGTGTCGATTCGCCGGCGGCATTGAGGTCGCCATGACAGATCAGTGATGCCATTGCGGTACCGTGCTGCATCTGTGGTGCCGTGTACGACGTGGCGATTTCATCTGGATCGTCGATGACCAGTCGTTCGGCAAGAGCGATGTGGCCGGCCATTGGCAGTCCGTCGAGCAGCGCAATGCGGGGACGCTGATCGGTGGGCTTCGCCGAAAACGCCGTGGAGTCAAGGGGTTCATCGGAGGCCGCCACCGCGGGGATGGTCATCGGTCGTGCCGGAGAAACGTACATAATCGTGTCGGCGGTCAGCAGTGCGATCGCGTCGGGCCCGCGGTCGAGTACCGCCTCGACTTGGCTGTAAGGGAGGTCGGCGAGAATGGCGTGGTAGCCAATGCCGGTGATGGCCGCTTGAGTGATGACTTGGCCGCCAGCGTCGGTGATGAGTGTTTGCACTGCCGTTTCCGCAGCCCCCCGCCGTGCGGCGTCGCGGCGGAACCAGAGTTCGATTTCGACGCGAGCCATGGTGGTTGACTGCCCCACGACCGCGACGTCTTCCCTCCAGCGCTCAAGCAGACCAGTCTCGCGGACACGATCTTGAGGTCCCCAGCGCCTCACTTCTCGCAACAGTTCGAAGACGTCACGTAGCGGCGCTAAGCCGAAAGGCATTGCTGCTTGACGGTTTTCCTGCCACCGCGCGAAGAGGGCGAGTAGCTCGACGACAGCCTGGTTGTTCGACATCACGACATAGAGGCTGTCGCTCACGGCATCGTCGGTCGGTTCGCCATCGCGTACGGGATGAAAGTCGTCGTCGGCGGCGAACTCGTCACCGTCAACTTCGAGGAGGAATTCCAGCCCGGGCACGCGGGCGGCGGCACGGGCGAACTCGGCTACCGGCGCGGCTAGGTCGAAGACAACTACGAGTTCGGGATCGGCTTCGGTGGTGTCCCCGTCCACGTCGACACGGCCGGCCTGCAGAGCTTCCTGGAGAGCGGCGAACTGCGGTTCCAAGCGCTGCTGTTGTCGGGCAGGTCCCGGGCCGGCGATCCGAGTTCCTGGAAAGCGGGGCGCGCCGGTGGGGATGGGCCCCGCGACAGGGGCTCCGAAAGACAGCGGTTGGCGTGGAGTGGTCACGTCTCCCTCGTAGCGGCGCGCTGCTTAAGCCGTTCCCTCACAACATCTTCGACACGGCCATCGGGGAGTGACAAGACATAGCGGCGCATGACATCGAGCGCGAATTCTTCGATGTCGGCGTAGCTTGAGCCGGCAAGCTTGTCCGAGAGGGTGCGCGGCGCCATACCGAGGTTTCCGCCGAGTCGCACGCGCAGCTTCTCCAGGAAATCTGTCGCTTGCGCCCGAGACGGCGGCGACAGGAGTAATCGCACCTGGAATCGGCGCCATGCCGCGCGGTCGAGCAGTTCGCCGTGGTTGGTCGCGCATACGGCGACGACATGCGAGGGCAATCGGTCGATCTGTAGGAGCAGCGTAGAAACGACGCGCTTGATCTCGCCGGTTTCGTGCGCATCGGCGCGCTCTTTGGCGATGGTGTCGAACTCGTCGAAGAAAAGCACACAACGCCGTGTTCGGGCGAACTCAAACACATGATCGATTCGGCTCGTCGTTTCTCCGAGGAAACTGGAAACCACCCCTTCATAGCGCACTGCGTAGAAGGGCACCATCAGTTCCGCGGCCAGGGCTTCGGCGAGCGACGTCTTACCGTTACCGGGCGGCCCTTCGAGGAGGATGCGGTTGCGGGGCTCGAGACCGTGGCTGCGGAGAAGTTCGCTTCGGTGATGCTCCTCGATGATCTCGGTGACCGCCGCTGTGACGGCTGGAGCCATCTGCACCTCTGACAGTCGCCGCTTAGGCACAATTTCGGTGACGAGATCGGCCACCTGGCGGGCGGTGTCATCGCGGGCGAGCAGACTGCGAGCCCCAGCAGTGGTGATCAATTCAGAAAGTCGATCAGCTACGAGATGGTGCTGGTTGTTGCGCTCCTCGGCGATGATCGCCTCCACCAGCATGCGGAAGCGAGCGACGTCGCCACGCTGTTGGGCCTCGACTAAATCAATTATTAGGTCAGACCTCGCCATGCCCCCTCCTTGCATCATGCTGTCGTCCGATCATTGCAGACACGCTTGGTGCCGACGGTTCAGCGTGACCTAGTGTCGCGCCCGCTGGCAGCGGCACCTACCTGGGATACATCGACTGTGGCCGGAGGCAACACACATGTTGCCGTGCGAAGCCGTCGAGGATGTCGGCGCCTGCATCCGCGACTTCGCGAAGGAACACGCCGCTGGTTAGCAGGCGCAGGCATCTGTTTCGTGAGGGCACGCTCTTTGGTGCAACCGTACAGTTCTAGGATTCGCCACTTGGATGGCAATAGGCCGTGCGCCGTTCCGTGGCAACGGCGCATCAGCCCTGGTCGCGGCGTCGCAAATACGGCACGCGGTTTGGCAAACTACAATTGTGGGTTTGGTGGTGGTCGGTGGTGTTGGTGGTGGGTGATACTGCCGGTCATGTCTTTGCAGGGCCTGGTTGACGGTACGGCGACGTCGCTCGATGGTGCGCGGGCTCTGTACGGTCAGCCGGTTCCGGCGTCGGGGTTGCCTTCGACGGGTGGGTTGCAGAGCCTCAAGACCGATTTGGCGGCGTCGGTGGACACGGTGCCGGCGTCGTGGGGTGGTCGTGGGGGAGAGGGCTACAAGCTGGCCGGGGGCCACGGGGTCGCGGCGTTGGACAACGCGGTGGGTGCCGATCGTGGGGTGGGCCCGCAGGTGGTGACGGCTTCGAATGAGTCCCGTGATGGTCGGTCGGGGATGAACAACGTGGTCAGTGACACCAGGGCGGGGGTCCACGCGATTGCTCCGAGCACCGACACCCCGGCGGGTAAGACGGTGTTGGTCAATCATCTGGAAGGCCAGCTCGACCGCGCGAAGGACCTGCTCACCAGATCCGAGCAACGAAACATTGCTCTAGCGAACATGATTCGCGCTGCCGGTGGTGGTTACGGCGCCCGTCCGATGGGTGGTGGCGGCATGCCGATGGGCGGGGGCATGGGCATGCCCGGCGGCATGGGCGGCGGCTCGCCGATGAGCGCCTTCGGCGGCGCGGGCGGCCTCGGTGGCCTGTTCACCCCGATCGTCAAGGCGGGGCTTACCGGACGGTCCTCCTCTGGTCGATCCGGTGCAGCCAAGGGCATTCCGGGCATGCCTGGCCTCGACCGACCGGGGCTGGCCAACGAAACGCGGCTCCAGAAGTACACCCGCCGCCTCAGTCGAGCCATCACCGCCGCCTTCCCCGAGATCACCGACATCGGTGGATACCGGCCGGATTCGATGAAGTGGCACCCCAACGGCCTGGCCCTGGACGTGATGATCCCCCAGTGGGACACCCCCGCCGGCAAGGCGCTCGGCGATCGGGTCGTGCAGTTCGTGCAAGCACATGCGCAGGAACTCGGTTTCGCTCATGCCCTGTGGCGTCAGGCCCAACACAACCCGGACGGAAGCTCCACACCCATGGGGGACCGCGGCGACGCCAACCAGAACCACTTCAACCACGTCCACATCGCCAGCATCGGCGGGGGGTACGACGGCTACTGACCGGTCGTCCTCGAGTACCCCGCTAGCCGAGCGATTCGGCGGCCTTCTGAATGGATGCGCGGCTTTCGTGCACCTCGCGCATCACGGCGATGGCGTCATCGAAGGATTCCGCGTCGGGCAGGCTGGCCGCAATCAGGGTTTCCATCTTGCGCATGTTGGCGTCGAGCGCGTCGAGCGCCGCGGCGCGGGCGCCCGGATCATTCAGTTCACTAGTAAGCACCTCAAGGCACACCGCGGTGATGGCCACCACGGCAGAGGCGATGGACAGCGCCTGGCCGTATTGCGTAGCGCTGCGTATCCCGCCGGCTGAGGTCAGACGCTGCTGTAGGGCTTCGGTGCGACCGGCGCCACTGCCCGGATCGCGCGGCGGAACCTTCGGCGGGTCTTCTCCGTCGCGGATGGCCTGAAACGTCCCGCGCGGCCACTGCAGCGCGTCCTCCAACTTGGGCACGGTGCTCACTCGGGGAGGGCCCGCGCCACGTTCGAGTCTGGTCGCGGTACCCAGCGACACCCCGGCTAGGTCGGCGAGCGCACGCTGGGAAAGCCCCAGCTCAGCGCGCCGACGCGCAACACAGTCCCGCAGCCGCGCCAAGGACGGTTCGAGGGCATCGCCGCTGGCAGGCGTGGTCTCGCCTGCGCCGTCGTCGGTGTCACCGTCCACAGTGAAAGTGAACCACATGCAGGCCAAACAGACACGTATCTGCTCCGTGTGTGGTCAGCAGCTACGAACCCGTCCCCTTGGAAGGTAAGGGCGCCACAAATGCACAACTAGAGCGCAACATGTCCACCTTGCGTGAAGGCTTTCGAAGACTTTTCTTGCGCGCGCACGGGACGTAGCCACGCCACAGAGTGCGCAACACGATCCGTCCATATACCCACGTCGGACGGTTTTACCGCGCTGCCGTCACGGCTGGCTTCGTTCGCGAAATCGTCCTGATGTCGGCATAAGCCGTGGACACTTGACGATTTGCCGTGCACAGATGCCAGCAGATGGGGTTATGATCACCGCATGCCTAACAAGGGCACAACTAAGGACCATTTATGGGCCAACACAGGAGGTGGCGTCATGGCGCATCTAGTGGCCAATCCGGTCAGGATTGAAGTGAACGGGCTGTGCAACTACTCGGCCGATCCGGAGGACTGGTTCGACTACCGCAAGTCCAAGCAGTGCAAGCGGATCTGCGGCAACTGCCCTCTCCGGCAGGCGTGCGCCCGCACCGCGCTGGCCCTGGAGGCCACCGATGGCGTGTGGGCCGGCGTCGACCTCCCCGGCGAGCACGCCACCGTCGAGGAGCACGGGGTTGCACGCCGGCAACTGGCCGTGGTGGTCGCCGCCATGGATCACCAGCCCGAGTCACACCGCCGCCGCTGCCTAGCGATCAGGGAAGCGATGCACAACGCCGCATTCCCAGGAGTCGGAAAGCGCGTCGCGGAGTCGGCCAGTGCCTAGTTCAGGCCCCCGAACCTGCAGCAACAGGCTCCTCCGGGACTACCTCATCGCCGCATTGCGGTGCTCGGCGCACCCCCTGACCACAACGCAGCTGCGCCAGGGCGCACCGCCGGTGGCCGTGCCAGGAAGCACGCATCCGCTGCCGCCGACCCAAGAGACCATCTACCGGCTGCTGCGCTGCCTGCAGAACGACGGCGCGGTCGCCGCCGCCGACACCGGCGACTTCCGACGAGCCTGGGTCGCGACGGACGACCCCGCCGCCGACCGCGAAATTGCCACCCTCGAAGCGCTGTTCACTGCGCCCAGCGCCTCCGCCGCCCACCGGCCCCAGAAGCTCGACCCATGCCGGCGACGCCGCTGACCGCAGACGTGCTCGCCGCGCTGCAGCGCATTGGATGCCCGGTCAGCACAACCGATGTCATGCGCTGGCTCAACCGCGACCGCGCGACACCACTGGTCGTCGACCAGGTGTACCGCGCCCTGGATGCGTTGCGAGCCCGAGGCGCGGTGCAGCGCCTCACATCGGCGGGCAACAAGCGGGTCCGGTACTGGACAATCGCCGGCGAAGGATGCACCTGCGGCGCAGCCCAACGAGGCGCGTCGTGAACGGCACCGGCACCGGCAGCGTTGGTGACGAGGAATCGCTGTCAATCGGGCAGTGGTGGCGGATTCTGGTGTCGGGCCGCCCACACCAAATCATCGGAGACGACCCCGCCAACCCCTACCTGCTGCGGTGGTTCCTCGTCCCGCGAAATCCGATTCTCAACGTCTACCGGCACCGCTTCTGCCAGTCCGATCCCAGTGTCCCGCACGACCATCCGTGGCATTTCGCGTCCATCGTGATCCACGGGCGCTACCGGGAGGTCGGCCAACACCGCACCGTGGTGCGCGGGCCCGGATCGGTGGCGTTTCGCCGCGCCAGCTCCCGGCACCGCGTGGAGCTGCTCGGGCAGCCGGTCACGACGGTGATCCTCACTGGCCCGCGGTGCCGGTCCTGGGGCTTTTGGTGTCCACGCCCGGCCGGGCCGCCGGCGTTCGTGCCGTGGAAGCAGTTCGGCTCCGGCGGGTGCGGCGAGTACACCGCCAGCCCCGCCCCGACGACCAGGAGCACGACCGCATGACTACCGACATCAGCACCCCGCGGCGCACACCATCGGGCGCACCGCCGACGTCGCGGACCGAGACCCCCACCGTGGTGCGAGTGCTCGTTTCCCGTTTCCGCCGCCAGGCGCGATGCAGCTGCGGCTGGACGGGCCGACGTCGGCTGTTGCGCGGCGTGAGCGTCCTCGATGCCCTCACCCACGCAGCCCGCCACGGATGCCGGCCCGCCGCTCCGCTGGTCGACGTCGACATCGGCGTGAGCGAACGGCCATGACGCCGGGGGCGCCGATGGGCATCAACGACCGGCGACTTCGGGCGTTCTTCGCCGTCCGGGGCTACCCAGACCCCGCCACTGTCAGCCAGGAGAGGACAATATGGCCCGCAACAGCAAGCCGGACCCGAACCAGCCGGATCTGTTCAGCATCCTCGACGACGCAGGCGGTGACGGTGATCGACCCGGAGATCCTCAAGGCGGTGACGACCGTCTACGCGACCGATCTGAGCCTTCCCGAGGACTGGACACCCGAGCGTCGCAACGCGTTCCTGACGGCCGAGGCGGACAAGATCAGTTCCGTGGCGGCCAGCATGGCCGAGGAACTCTGGGAGAAAGCGCTCGCGGAGTGGAGCCGCCAGCGCAACGGCCAGACACCCAATCACGCGACAAAAGTGGCGCTCTTGGAGGCCGCGCGAGCGCAGGCAGCGCGGACAGTGCTGAACAACGAACTCTACGAACTGATCGAGACCGAGGAGACCACCCCGGAGTCGGAGACCGTGGACCCAGCGCCGAACCCAGCGGACCTCACCTGGGAGCAGCGCTGGAGGATTCCGGCACTTCAGAGCGAGCCCGGCGAGGGCCTCGAAGCACTGATCGACCACCTGTGGCCGGCCCCGGACTTCTCGGGGCCGTTTCGGATCAAGGCGGGCTACCTGATGGCGGCGCGGGCCGAGGACGCTCTGGACCTACCCGCCCACCCCGAGGACCCCTTGACCGCCGAGATGGCGCAGATGATCTTGCGCGACCTACGCGCGGACGGTCTACCCGAACGGTAAGCCCCCAGGTCTCACTGTTCGACGACCTCGTTGACGACACGGACACCGAGACACCTCCCGACCTGACGACCGAGGCCCTCGCCGTCGAGCCCAGCGAGGCCGTACCTGCCGTCACAGGCCCCGCGCTCGCCGTGGGGACCGTCGAGCCCGCACCGGTGCAACTAGCAGCGGCCGAGGAGTTCCGCAGTGCCGTCGACTTTCCCGCCAGCACCGACGTTCTGGTGCCCTCCGGCGCCAAAGCGCGTGCCCGCGCGAACCTCGCCGCCATCGAACTCGTGCACACCCTGCGCGACGCTGGGCGTCCCGCGACCCTGCCCGAGCAGCGCACCCTGGCCGCATGGTCGGGATGGGGGGCCATCCCCCAGATGTTCGACCCACGCGCCGACGACTTCGCCACCGAACGCGCTCAGTTGGCCGGCCTCCTCACCCCCGAGCAGTACCGTCGCGCCCAGGCCTCGATCCTCAATGCTCACTACACCGACCCCGCCGTGGTGTCGGCGGTCTGGGATGCACTAGGCGCGGCGGGTTTCTCCGACGGACCGGTGCTCGAACCAGGCTGCGGGAGCGGAACATTTATCGGTCACGCACCCGAGCGCGCCACCCTAGTCGGTGTCGAAGCAGACGACATCACCGCGGCCATCGCCGCATTGCTCTATCCCTCAGCGCAAGTCCGCCATGAAGGGTTCGAGACCACCCGCATCCCGGAGGGTAGCTTCACCGCCGCGATCGGCAACGTGCCGTTCGGGCGGTACGCCCTGACCGATCCGGTGCACAATCCGCGCCGCCACAGCATTCACAACCACTTCATCGTCAAGTCACTGTCCCTGGTCGCTCCTGGCGGTTACGTCGCCGTACTGACCAGCCGGTACACCATGGACTCGGTGAAAATCACTGCGCGACAGGACATCGCGCAACGTGCCGACCTCATCGGCGCGCTGCGCCTTCCGTCGCAGGCGTTCAGCCGGGTCGCCGGCACAGAGGTCGTCACCGACCTGCTGATCTTCCGTCGTCGCGAGGACGGCACCCAAGTCGATCTGAACACCTTGGACTGGATCAACACCGAGGACGCCGAGCTGGTCGACCCGCACACCGGCGACGAGGAACAGGTCCCCGTCAACGCCTACTTCCTCAACAACCCGCACTACGTCCTGGGGGCCACCGAGCTGGGCCACGGTCTTCACGGCTCAGCGCAGCTGGTTGTCTCCGGCGCCACCGGCCACGACCTGGCCGACCAGATCCGCGATCACCTCCAACCGATGATGGCGGCCGCCGTGGCGCGCGGCATGGGCCTGACCGCCCGCGGCAGCGACCTCTCAGATCGCATCACCGAAAACTACACGCCCGGTCTGCGCACCCAGGACACCCAGGTCGACGACCCACCTCTCTACACCCTGCGCTACAACGCGGCCACCCGCAGCATCGACGTCTGGGCAGGCCACGGGTGGGAGCCGAACAAGACGCCCCGGACGCTGGTCCAGGAGACCAAGGAACTCATCGCACTACGCGATGTCGCCACCGCACTCATCGCCGCCCAACGCGACGGCGAGCCCGAGCCCGACCGCGACCAACTGCGCGCGCACCTAAACACCCTCTACGACAACTACATTCGCAAGCGGGGGCCGCTCAACCGCTTCGAGTGGGTGCAGCGCAACGCCACCCAAGCCCTGCACGACAAGCGCATCGCCAAGCTCGAAGCGACCTGGCGCGAGCAGGAGGGCACCACCGGCCGGCCCTACGACGGTCCCGTACCCCCCGAACTGACCGAGCAATGGGAGACCCAGGCCTGGGAACCCCCAGAACCGTTCAAGAAGTTCCGCCACCTCGAAGGCGGCATGCGCTACGACCCCGGCTGGGCGGTCGTGTCCTCCCTGGAGGACTTCGACGAGGAGACCGGAACCGCCACCAAAGCAGCAATCTTCACCCGTGACGTGCTCACCGCCGACGTCGAGCGCAGCACCGCCGACACACCCGAAGAAGCGCTGGCGATGAGCCTGGACCGGACCCGGCGCGTCGATATCGACTTGATCGGCGAGCTGCTCGGCGTGAGAGAAGAGGACACCCGCGCTCTGCTTGACGGCCTGGTCTGCCCCAGCCTCGACGACCCCGACGAGCTGGTGCCGGCCACCACGGCGCTGTCGGGCAACGTGCGCTCCAAGCTCGCTGCCGCGATCGAAGCCGCCGACACCAACCCCGTCTACGAGTCCTATGTCGCCGCGCTGCGCGAGGTGCAGCCTGAGCAGCGCGAAGCCGAGGACATCAAGGTGCGCCCTGGCGCGCCTTGGATTCCTGCCCCCGTCATCGCCGCCTTCGCCGAGAAGACCTTCGGGGTCACCGGTGTCACCGCCGAGCACATCGGCGGCCGCTGGACGGTCGACGTCGCCGGCTACAAGCGTCACGGCCGGCTGATGACCGACGACTGGGGTTTGCAGAAACGCAATTTCGACGCAGTGAGCCTGCTCGAAGCGGTCTGCAACTCCAAGGCCGTCGTCATCACCACCGAAGAAGGCGAGGTCGACGCCCAAGCGACGTTCGCCGCCCAAGCCAAGTGCGCCAAGATCACCGAGGAGTTCGGCCGGTGGCTGTGGTCAGACGACGAGCGCCGCGACACCCTCGTCAGCGAGTACAACCGGCGCTTCAACTCCCTGCGCGCCCCGGTCTACGACGGCAGTCAACTGCGGCTGCCGGGGCTCTCGGACCACTTCACTCCGCACTACTACCAGCGCAACGCCGTCGCCCGCATCACCAACGAGCCCTCCACCCTGCTCGATCACGTCGTCGGCGCTGGGAAGACCGGCACGATGTTGATGGCTGCGATGGAGCTTCGCCGACTCGGCCTGGTCCGCCAACCCTGGATCGTGGTGCCCAACCACATCATTGAGCAGGTCGGGCGGGAAGCCAAGCAGTGGTATCCGGCAGCCAACGTCCTCCTCGGGTCCTCGGCCACCACCGCCGAGGGGCGGCGGCGGTTCATCGCCCAGAGTGCGGCCAGCGAGTGGGACATGGTGATCGTGCCGCAATCGGCGTTCACCGCGATCAACGTCTCCAACGACGTGCGCACCGCCTACGCCGAGAAGCAGCTCGACGAGCTGCGCACCCAACTGCAGGACTCGACCGTCGAACGCAGCCAGAAGGCCATCATGCGGGCCATCAAAGCGGCCCAGGCACGCCTGGAGAAACTGATGGCCGCCGAAACCAAAGACGTCGGACTGCGATTCGAGGAATCGGGGTGCGACTACCTGCTGATCGACGAAGCGCACATGTACAAAAACAAGCAGCGCGTGTGCAACATCGAGGAGCTGTCGTGCGCGACCGCCGCGCAGCGCGCCGAAGACCTCAGCCTCAAACTCGACGTACTCCGTGATCGGCGCCGCGACGAGGCACGGGCCCGCGGCATCCCCGCCCACGCCGTCGTCGAGCGCGTAGCCACCTTCGCCACCGGAACCCCGATCGCCAACTCGCTCGGCGAGCTGTACGTCATGCAGGCCTACCTCCGCCCCGACCTACTGCGCGCGGCCGGCGTGGCTGATCTCGGGGACTGGGGCGCAGCATTCACCGCCACCCACACCACCGTCGAGGTCAACGCCACCGGCACCAAACTGCGGCCGGTGACCCGCGTCGCCAAATACACCAACCTGCCCGAGCTGCTGGCGTTGACCAACGCCTACACCGATGTCGTCACCCGCGACCAAGTGCCCGTGGCGCTCCCGGAGCTGCGAACCGGCGCTCGCCAGATCGTCAGCCTTAAACCCGACGTCGAGGTCGTCGACTTCATCGCCGACCTCGGCTGGCGCGCCGACCATCTCGACGCCCGGAAACCGCAGCGCGACAACATCCTCAAGATCAGCAACGACGGGCGCAACGCCTCCCTGGACCCGAGGATGGCCCACCTCGGCGCACCCGAACACAGCAGAGCCGCCGCAGTCGCCGAACGCGCCATGCAAGTACAGCGGCGACTGGCCGATCGACAGTACCGCGACCGCGACACCGGCGAGCTGCTCCCCGCACGCGGCCCGCTGCAACTGATGTTCTGCGACCGGGGTACCCCGTCGAAAGATCCCCGCCAGTTCACCATCTACCAAGCCATCAAAGACGAACTCGTCGCTCGAGGCATGCCGCCGGAGGCCATCCGGTTCGTTCATGAGGCGCGCAATCCGGCACAGCTCAAAGCGCTCTTCTCCCAATGCAATCGCGGCGAGGTCTCGGTGCTCATCGGGAGCACCGAGAAGATGGGCACCGGCACCAACGTGCAGTCCCGCCTGGCCGCCCTGCACCACGTGGACGTGCCGTGGCGCCCTGCCGACCTGGAGCAGCGCGAAGGCCGCATCCTGCGCCAAGGCAACCAGAACGACCAAATCGACATCTTCAACTACGTCACCGAGTCCAGCTACGACACCGTGATGTGGCAGCGCGTCCAAGCCAAGACCGTGTTCATCGAACAGATACGCTGCAACGAGGTGCTCGACTCCGAGATCGAGGATCTCGGGGGAGGAGACATCGGCGCGGCCGCGGCCGAAACGAAAGCCATCGCCACCGGCGACCCCCGCTACCTCCGCCAAGTTGAACTCGACGACACCGTTCGCCGACTCACCGCCCTAGACCGGGCACACCAACAGTCCGTGCGCGGCCGCGACTGGCAGGTCAGCGTTCTCGAACGCGCCATTCCCGCCAAACAGGCCGACATCGACGCACTCGCACCCACGGCGCACGCCGCCGCCGAGCGCGGTGACGCACCGCACCGCATCGTCGTCGGCGACAGCACCTTCACCGACCGCACCGACGCCGCCGCAGCCCTCACGGCCGCGTGCCGGCGCGCCTACATGGCCGGCAAGGACCGCGGCGCCTCGCGCTTCGAGCCGATCGGCGCCGCCATCAACGGTGTCGAGGTCTTAGGCGCCCGCGACCTCACCCACGACATGCTGCTGCTGCGACTGAACCTCCCCTCGCGCACCACCGAAATCGACGGTGCCGACCTGCTGGCCGCCGGGTCATCGCTGGGACTCGATGTGTCCGGGCCCAAGCAGCTCGGCTTGCTACGCCGCGTGGAGAACCTCTACACCGGGCTGCCCGAACACCACGTGCGCCTGCAACGCGAACAGGAACGCCAGCGTGCCGAACTCGACGACTTGCTGGCCAATCCGCCAGCCCCCTTCGATCAGCGCAGCGAGCTGGAGGCCAACCAAGCCGAACTGTCCGCGCTCACGTTGGAGCTGCGCATGGCCGCCGAGAGCCCTGAGGCGAAGGCCCGCGCCGAAGCCGCCACTCAACGGATGAAGATGCGTGGACGCGAACCGGGCTGGAGTCTCACCCTCAACCCCACCCCGGCCCTCGTGGAAGAACTCGGCTATCCGAACGCCGACGCCGTGCGGCGCGCTGTGCGCATGCGTGAACGCATCGCACTCGAACGCCACCAGCGCGAGATCGCGCCCCGCAACCACGACCGCACCCGCGACGAGGACGGGCCCCACCTATCACTTTGAGAAGCTCGAAGGGCAGAAGACGGAGACGAGTTCTAGCGTTACCGCACCGATACGGGGGTTTCAGTGAAGGCACCACTGACTATCGACGAAGTGCGTTCCGCGATGGGAGTCAGCAAGAGGCGGCACTCGAGGCAATCGATCGCGGGGATCTTCTTGAGGTTCAAATGGCGGGCGCTCGGGGAGGCGTGCAAAAGCTCATTACCGCTGCGTCTGTGAACGCTTGGGTTCATAAATTGAACGGCACCACCGAGGCTTTGGATGGTTCTACTTCGGTCAACTCGAAACAGCTGGTTGCGGAGCTCGAATCTCAGATATCGGCTTTGTCGACACAGTTGAGTCTTTCAAGAGACAGCGTTGACCTGGCATTGGGAAGAATGGTCGGACACACAGAACGCGACCGCAGAGCCCGACTCCGTTACACCGTGTCCGCGCGCATCGGCGACGCCTTTGATCCGCACGGTTCATACGTCTACCTACTATGGGGCACCGACGACGAAACGCCGTTGTACATCGGTCGATCAAGAAATATTCTTAGCCGTCTTGGATCCCACATGGTCAACAATGACCGGCGCTACGCGGTGAAGTCGGTGCAGCTGATCAAATGCTCGGGTGAGGCAACGATGAAGCGGACGGAGGCGGCCCTAATTAGGGAGTACAACCCGCCGCTCAACGTGGCTGGATGCGTGACACCTTCCGTTCATCATGAGCGATCGCCGCTCAACCGATCGGCGATCGGGAGTTCACCGGCGGTGTCATCCGGTTGAAGTGGGCGCTTCGAGCGCCGCGGGCCAGGACGGTTGCGGACCGGTTAGGACGCGTTGGGCCGCCGGCTGAAACGCCGGGACGAGCTACGCCACGCCTACAGGATGCTCGGCGGGATCGCGGGCCCGGCGCCCGGACCCGCTGCGGCGCCACCGGGATCTATCGGCTCGATGACCTCGCTGCCGTCGCGGAAGTCGTGCAGCCAGTCCCAGTAGGGATCAGACGAGGCGTCGAATTGTCGGCCCACCGTATGGAAGTTCGACGCGAGCCGTGTTGACATTTCCTGAGCGTTGCTGGCGACCTGCTTGGCTTCGGATGCCTTGCGGTCCAGAAACTCCGCGAGTTGTTCACGGCCGGCAGCGGTGCCCAGCGTTGGCTGCATGGCGGTGACGCCCTGCTGAATCTCCTGCTGGATGCGCAGCAGCTGCGTCTTGGTCTGCGCATCGGCAGTGTGGGCGTCGATGATGTGGCGCGCCAGCCCCTGGTCGGCTTCGTCGAGCGCCTCGTGTGTCCTTTTCAGCTTGGCGGTGGCAGTATCGGCCTGGTCGGCTGCCTGGCCGTCCCGTCCTGCCGGTCGGACCGACCCCGGCGGCAATGGACGGTGATCGGGCACCCACACTCCGGAGCCATCGGGGGACTCGGTGTAGCGCGGGCCCATCGGGTAGTTCGGGGGTCCCAGTTCGCCCGGCTTCTTCACGATTACCCCGCCGTCGTCGTGGATGCCGTCGAGGGTGGAGCGTGGCATGCCCGACGAGGTAGGCATTTGCTGCTCGGGGATGTAGGGCGGGTACTGCGGCACCTGCGGAGCGACGCCATCGGGGCCGGGGATCTGAGGCGGGTACGTCGGATACGGGTACGGCGGCAGTGTGGGGTCCGGCGTCGGCGTGTCCAACGGCGGGTCGAATCCGCCCAAACCGCCGATGCCCGTCATCAGGTCATTGACCTGCTGTTGCCAGAACCCCACGCCAACGAAGATAAGCGTAGCCCCCGCACCCCCGCCACCAGATAGCCGCAGATTGCACGACACCGAGGCTGAATCGAAAGTGTGTTCGACCGCAGCGGGTGCTCTGCCGACTACCACGAGCATGGGCCTTTAATCCCGGTGCCTTTAATCCCGGACACCAAGCGATCTGGTGCAGCCGAGGAGAGAAGAGTGTCCATCCCTGGGCAAGAGCCTTTAAACCAGAGGCGTTCCGAGGGGAGCTATCTGGCTGTGCCGCTTGCTGCCGGTGTGACGCTTGGCTGGGTGTGTCGTTGCCGATTACTGCCCGCTGGAACGCAGGGTCTGGTGGCCCTGTAATTGGTGACCGCACGTCCGCCTGGCTAACCCCCTTGGTGCCCAAGCTAGTAGTTGGCTGACTTATAGCATGCCGGCGGACGGGCTCGACCCACCACCGATCAGGTGCGCGAAAAGTGCAGGGAGACAGCGATGATCGTCGTCGGAACCGATGCGCATAAGCGCACGCACACAATGGTCGCCGTTAGCGTGACGGGCGCGAAGCTTGCCGAGAAGACCGTTCCCGCGGTGAGCAGCGGCCATCTCCAGGGGTTACGTTGGGCGACTTCCCGCTTCGGCGAAGACCTTTTGTGGGCGGTCGAGGACTCGCGAGTGAATACCCGGCTTCTTGAGCATGACCTACTAGGAGCCAACCAACGGGTCGTGCGAGTGCCGACCCTACTCATGGCGCACTCACGCAAGACCGCCCGCACCTGGGGCAAATCGGATCCGATCGACGCGCTCGCGGTCGCCCGCGCAGCCCTTCGCGAGCCGAACCTGCCCGTCGCGCATCACGACCAGAGCACCTGGGAGCTTAAGCTTCTGATGGATCGGCGTGACGACCTGGTGGGGCAGCGGGTAGCAACAGCCAACCGGCTACTGATGCGACTTCACCTCATCGACCCTGAGGAGCCCCCGCCGAAACCACTCCATCGAGCTCGACCCCGCGCGGCGCTCAACCAAAGGTTGGAGCAGGCGACAGGACTTAGCGTCGAGCTTGCCCGAGAAGAGTTACACGACATCGATCAGTTCAGCCGGAACATTGAGGACCTCACCAATCGGATAGGTCATCACGTGCACGCCCTTGGATCGACACTGACCGATCTGCGCGGTTGCGCTGAGCTCACCGCAGCCCGGCTAATTTGCGGTGCCGCCAACATGACCCGATTCCGGGATGAAGCCGCCTTCGCGCGCTATGTCGGTGTAGCACCCGTGCCGGCGTGGTCGGGCTCGGCGCGCGGCCGGATGCAGCTGACCCGATCAGGCAACCGGCAGATGAATTCTGCCCTGCACACGATCGTCGTTGTGCAGATCCGCCTGGAAGGGCCAGGAAGGCACTACTATCTGCGGCGCATCGAAGAAGGCGACACCAAGGCCGGGGCTCGTCGCTGTCTTAAGCGCAAAATATGCCGTGTGGTGTACACCCGACTGTTGGCTGACTACAACCGTCGCGAGCCGCGCAGCACGTGAGCTCTGATCTTGATGAGAGGGGCTTGGTTCTCGCCTCGTCCTCTCGTAACACTGGCGGTCGATACGGGCTTGTATTCACGAAAGTGCCTGTTGTCGTTCAGAACGGCGACTCTTGACGGCCATGATCGGTCAGGTAGGTAGGTACTTTCTGGTGGGGGGACTATCCCTGGCAGAGGCGACGCGGCTACACGTGGCGGCCGCTAACTACGAGCCATACTTCTCGATCAGTCGATGGAGTGCTGGGTCTTTGAGCATGTCGTACGTATGTACCACCGTTTCAGGGGCGATGCCGTTCTCGTCCACTGTGTCGCGATACAGTGAACAGTCGACGGCGCCTGAGACCACGTTCTCGTGTCCAATAACCCGTCCGCCATCCGGGCCGATCGAGTCTTCGCCGACCTGTTCGTCCCGGAAATGCTTGTTACTCAGCGGGGTCTCGACCGCTCGTCGCACCATCTTCATTCCGGTGTCGGGTTTAGTGATAATCCAGTCTTGCACTTGGTCGTAAAACTTAGTCGATAAACGACAACCGCACTGAGCGCACGCAGTGCTTCGTCCTTATCCTGTTGTGTTGTAACAAGTTTAATGGCTAAGGTCTCAAAGTTCAGGTAGTCGTGATCTGTCCATTCCGCCCTGGGCTTGCCGAGATCAGGCATGTATAGAACTGGCTTATCACGCTCGTCAAGAAATGGTTGAAGGTTCTCCCATGCGGTGTGGAGATACCTGTTAAAACGCTCGGCCCTGTCGGCAGATCGGATTCCCTGCTTCAGGAGCACATAGTCATCCGGTGCCATGCCGTCGCGTTCAGATCTATCCAGTTCAAGGTTGCCGTCGGCGTCGTACAGGGTCAGCACAGGCCAGACGTCATCATCATCAGGATTCTCAAATGTCTCCCTGATCGTATCCCTCGATGTCCCTGTCGCTGTGCTGACAGTCATCGACTGCGCTTCATCATCGGAGGCACAACCGCTAGTGCCCAACGCACCACAGATCAGGGGGCAGGCCGTCGCCACGCTGACGAGGCTACGGTGGACAGCGGTGCTGGCACCGTCGCGTCGTCCCGACTTGAACACCGCGCCTACATGTCCCGCCCCATCAGCCATCCCCATAACGGCAGTATGGCCGATCACGTATAGGTGCACTAGGTGTACTGACCTGAGAGGTTAGGTACGCGGCTGGCGGGTGGTTGACCCTTGAGTGCGGTGTGGCCGCGGTGGACTCTTCTATGTCTGTCAAGCTGCCTGCGGAATGGACGCGGGCTCGGCGTGAAGTCTCTGCAGGGTTCGGTAGAGGTGGCGGGCAAGGTAGCGCTTGAGGCAGCGTCGGATCTCCTTGGTGGATCGACCTTCCGCGCGGCGCCGTTCGACGTAGGCCCGGGTGTCCGGGTCGTGGGTCATACGGGTGATCACGGCCATGTGCAGAGCACGATTGAGCCGCCTGTCGCCGCCTCGGTTGAGTCGGTGACGGATCGTGTTGCCCGAGGAAGCGGGGATCGGATTGACGCCAGCCAGGGCGGCGAACGCCGCTTCGGAGCGAACCCGGCCAGCGTGCGACCAGGCGGTGTAGACCACTGCGACGGTAACGGGGCCGATGCCAGTCTTGTCCAGCAGTACAGCGGCCTTGCTGGCGTGGATGAGATCGATCATCTGCGCGTGGTTGGCGGTGAGTTCCTCGTTGAGAGCGACCACCCGCTTAGCCAGCCGGGCTGCCTCGGCGCGAGCGGCAATCGTAGCGACGTCTTCAACGCGACTGCGCCAGCGGGCGATATCGCTAATCTGCTTGGTGGTCAGTGACTTCCGAGCGTCTATACCCAAGGCGGCTACACGCAGCAACGCGGTAAGTGCGTTGACGGTCGCGGTGCGTTCGGTAGTCATGTGCTCACGAGCGGTAACGAGAACCCGCAATGCCGCCCGGATACCGTCGTCGCTGCGCGGCCGGCGCAGCTGTTCAGGCTCGAGGGACAGGACTGCGGCGGCGATCCTGCGGGCGTCCAAGGGGTCGGACTTGCCCGCACCGCGGTGGGCGCGTGTGTCCATCCGAGCTGCCTCCACGACCTCGAAGCCGGCCCGGTTGACCGTCGAGGCCAGGCGGGCACCGTAAGAGGCGACACCCTCGATGACCCACAAGGCGCTCAGTTCGCCGCCGGTGCGGCGCGCGGCCCATAAGACGGCCCGATCCAAGCCCGCATCGGTGGTGGGGAACTGCTCGGTGGCGACCAGTTCGCCGGTGGCAGCGACCAAAACGGCGAGGGTGTGCGTGCGGGCGTGGGTGTCGACTCCAATGATGAACGGGTAAGCGTGCGCAACAATGGTCATGGTGGCGGGCTTCCTTCCAGTAGCGGGGATAGATCCGGCCGCCGACGCGGCCGGCGCCGGCCTGGATGGAAGTCACTTCGGGACAGCACTGTGATGAGCCACGATCCGCCCCTTGGGCGGGTTGGGGCAGTCTTCTGATCAAGTCACCGAGGTGGAGCCGGGCCAGCGTCGGCCGCCCGCCCCGGTGCCGGACATGTCCACCGGAACGCACCCACGCGGGGCGAGTGATTGTAGGAGTCACAACCCGAGGCGAGACGACCGCCGCTAACCCTGCCAGCCAGTCCCAGACCAGCCTCCGCAAGACTCACAGTGATTGTAGGTGTGTAACCAGCGGGAATTCAGCGCAGCGTTCAGCGTCGCTGGTGTAGAGGCGGGCGTAGGCCCATTCGTCGGCCAGGGTGCGGTGAAATCGCTCGATGCTCCTATGTTTGTCAAGCTGCAGCGGGTTGAGCGGTTTTGGTGGGTGAATCCTCGTGCGATCGTGGGAGGTTGGCGTAGATCTCCCGGGCGATGTAGCGCTTGAGGCAGCGGATGATTTCTCTCTTGCTGAGCCCTTCGTTGGTGCGTCGTTCCACGTAGGCGCGTGTCGGTTCGTGATGGCGTAACCGCACGATGGTCACGATGTAGAGGGCGCTGTTGGCTTGGCGGTCTCCGCTGCGAGATAGGCGGTGACGTCCAGTAGTTCGTCCGCTGCTGGCGGGTTGGGGAGCCACGCCACAGAGCTTGGCGAAAGCTTTCTCGTTGCGGATACGTTCGGGGTTGTCCCCAGCGGTGACGAGAAACTGGCCGGCGAGTTCGACGCCGACACCGAAGAGCTCGACAAGACCGGGTGCGGTGGCACAAACGACGATCTCGATCTGCTTGTTAAGTGTCTTGATCTCGGCATCGAGTGCCTTCCACCTGCGCGCCAGGTCGCGAAGGGCGGTCTTGATGCTGGCCATCAGGAGGCGTTCGGGATGAGCGTGCAGCTGGGTGAAGTCTGTGGTCTCTGGCCGAAGGCCCAGGCAGCGATTGATCAGTGTCCGCTTGGTCAGGTTGACGAGTTCGTCGCGCAGCGGTGATGGGGCGCCGATCATGATCCCGAACAAAGTGTTGAACGTCTGGGTTCGTGCCTTAACCGCGCTGCTTCGGGTCACTCGCAGTGTGCGGATTACTTCGACCATGCCGGACTTGGACTTTGGTGTGGCGGTAGAGGTTTGGCCGAGGACAGCGCGGGCGATCTGTTCGGCGTCGAGACGATCGGACTTGCCGTCCATTCGTCGTGCGATGCGGTTGGGTCGGTTGACCTCGATGACATGTTCGCCCGCGGCTGTCAGGGCACGAGTCAGAGTTGCACCAAACGATCCGGTGCTTTCGACACCAATGGCCTCGAGCGATCCATAGGTGCGCATCCAGGCCAGCAATGCCTGATAGCCAGCGTCGCTCGCCGGGAACTGCTGATGACCAAGCACCCGCCCGTGCTGGTCGAAGACAGCCGCGTAATGGGTGTGTTTATGCGTGTCGACGCCTCCGATGACAGTCTCGTCTTCTGCTGGGATCATGGAACTCGCTCCTCCGTTAGGGCCAATCTGACGGTGGGCGAACCGGCCGGGCGGAGCGACAGGTCTGTGATGGGGCTTCTAGTCCAAGCTCCTATCAGGTCAGATCCGTCTGGCCGGTGCGCGCCGCGACACTGCACCAGCCCGCTCGACAAATCGAACGCAGGACACCTTGGTCATACCTTGGCCGGGGTCAGACCGAGCCGGTACAGCGTCGCCTCCAAGTCTTCACAGATGCTTTGCCGTTGGTCTGAGGTCGGTAGGGACGGGTGCGGCGGTGTTCGGTATCGCCCAGGGCGTCCCGGAAGGCGTGGGATAGGTAGCAGGATCCGTTGTTGGTCAATACCTTTCGTACGGTGATGCCGCATTCGTTGAACCAAGTGTTGGCGCGGATCCAAAACGCCGCGGCAGTCTCTTTGCGTTCGTCGGCCAGCATTCGCTGTAGACCAGTCGGGAGTGGCCGTCGATGGCGGTATGGAGGAAGTGATAGCCACGCACCAGGTGGCGATCCCTGTGTTGACCCGGCCCCCTGTGGGCCTGAGCATTGCGGTTGCCGACAGTGCGTCCCAACATTCGCCATGCGCCACCGGCAGGAACCTTGCCGACCTTCTTGACATCCACATGAACAAGATCGCCGACAGCCTTCGATTCGATCCGGCGGATGACCCGACCAGTGGGTCGGTCGAGCCAGCGCAAACGGGCCACGCCGTAGCGGGTCAAAACCCGGTGCACGGTCGAGGGATGTATGCCCAGCAGATAGCCGATCTGAGCTGGGCCCCATCGCCGGATGACCCGGACTTTGATGATCCGACGCTCGGTGCGGGTGGGGATCTGATAGGGACTTCGGTGCGGACGCGAGCTGCGATCGACCATCCCTGCCGGCCCCAGCTCGCGGTTACGCGCGGCCCACCTCTGGGCTGTAGTGACGGCGACCTGAAACCGCTCAGCGGCCCGGCGCAGCGTCCAGCCTTCTTCGACGTCGCAACGAGCCAGCCGCAGACGGCCAGTTTCAGACAAGGGGGCATTACGGTGAACCACGAAGACCTCCGAGATCGGTGAGCGTTCCTAGACAGCTCGCACTCCACTCGGAGGTCTTCGTCTTGTCACCTCACCACGCCGTCACCAACGTCCGTGGTCAGTACATCTAGTTCACCGCCCAGGGTGGCCAGGGTTCCTCCGCTGCCAAGTTTGGGTTGAAGTCTGGCAACATAACGATCTCCAATCGCTGTGCAGTCGTACTGAATAATATGCATGTGTACAAGGTGATCGTGTGATGGTCCTTTATTCGTTCCCCGGCGGGAGGTGTTCCGTGATCGATCCGCGTGCGACCGGTGAGGATCTGACTGCCAAGGCACGCATCCGCAACGCGGCCCTCGACCTTTTCGCCGATCGCGGAGAGGAACGCGTCTCCTTGCGTGCGGTCGCCGCGGCCGCCGGGGTCACGGTCGGGTTGGTGCAGCACCACTTCAAGACCAAGGAAGGGCTGCGTGCCGCCGTCGAACAGCTGGTGGTCGACTATTTCGCCCACGCCGTGGCCCAGGCCCCGGGTGACGGAACCGCGGCACAGATCGCGGCGGCACGTGATGAGGCCGTGCGCCGCATGCTCGAAACGCACCCGCCCGTCGTCAACTATGTTCGCCGGGTCATTCTGGATCCCGCCCGCGGTGACGGGCAACTGATCGAGCGGCTGACCGATCTGGCCCGGCGCGAGATCGTCAAGCTCCGCGACTCCGGCGTCGCCTCGACGGCACCGTCGGAATCGACGCAGGTCATCCGGGTCATGGTCCGCCAACTCGGACAACTGCTGCTGCAACCGATGGTCGACACCATGTGGCAGGAGCTGCACGACCGCGGAGCATCCGGCGACAGCAAACCGGTACTTTCGGTGACCATCGGTCAGCCCGGGGAGTTGTCGGAAGATTCTCAATCCGGTCACTGACCGACCTGGGGTGGGACTCGGGCCCGCTCGCGCGGCGATCCGCCTCATCAATACTCCCTCGTCCGAAGTCGGTTGTACAGCGGATCCTATTGCTTGTACATTAAGTTAGTAGACTATACAGGTGTACAGACGCATGGGGGGAGCGGTGATGCAGGGCGGTCTGAACGGTGTTCGCGTCGTCTCGCTGGCGGTCAACATCCCCGGCCCGCTCGCGGCAGGACGCCTGGCGGGCCTCGGTGCGTCGGTGACCAAGGTCGAACCTCCCACCGGCGACCCGCTGGCTGCCGTAACGCCCGACTGGTACGCCGAGCTCGTCGCCGATCAGCAGATCCTGGTGCTGGACCTCAAGAACGAGGCGGATCGCGAGAAGCTGGACAGCGAACTGACCGGCGCGGATGTGCTGCTCACCGCGATGCGCCCCTCGGCGCTACGCCGGCTCGGCCTCGGCGACGCACCAGGCAGGTATCCCGGACTGTCCCACGTGGAGATCGTCGGCTACGACGGCGACCTCGAGGAGCGTCCCGGTCATGACCTCACGTATCAGGCGTCATGCGGCACCCTGCAGCCGCCGGCGATGCCCCGGGTTCCGGTTGCGGATCTGCTGGGCGCCGAACGTGCGGCGTCGGCGGCCCTGCTGGCCTTGTACGCGCCGCGGGACGGCGGAGCCGGCCAGCACTGCCGGATCGTGCTCGCGGACGCGGCGGCCGACGCCGGCGCGGGGGTGCGGCACGGCGTCACCGGCCCCGGCGACCCGCTCGGTGGGGCGATGCCCACCTACGGAATCTACGCCAGCGCCGACGGCTACATCGCCTTGGGCGCCATTGAACCGCATTTCCAGCAGCGAACCCTGGCGACGCTGGGCGCGGTCGACAGCCGTGAAGACCTGGCACGGGTGTTCGCCGGACACAGCACCCGGCACTGGGAAGAACTCGCCGAGAAGGTGGACATCCCGATCGTCGGTGTCCGCATCGGCGAATGTCGGCACCCCCAAGGAGAGATGAGAACGTGAATACTCGCGAAGCGGTGATCGTCGGGGCCGTCCGCACCCCGGTGGGCAGACGCGGCGGCGCGCTGAGTCGGTGGCACCCGGCCGATCTGCTGGGCCACACCCTGCGATATCTGGTCGAGCACACCGGAATCGATGCCGCGGCCATCGACGACGTGATCGCCGGCTGCGCGCTTTCGCACGAGCGCCAGAGCGGCAACATTGCACGCCACGCGGTGCTCGCGGCGGGGCTGCCCGAATCGGTGCCCGCCATCACCATCGACCGGCAATGCGGATCGGGTCAGCAAACCGTCAATTTCGCGGCATTCGGCATCGCCGCCGGCGTCTACGACGTGGCGATCGGGTGCGGGGTGGAGTCGATGTCACAGGTGCCGATCCCAGTGGCGTTCGCGCCGGGCGCGCCACTGGGTCCGCAGTACTCACCGGGCGAGTTGGCCCGCTACGACGGCCGGCTGGTCGCCCAGGGAGCGGCCTCGGAGCTGATGAACGTGAAATTCGATCTCTCCCGCGAGCAGCTCGACACCTACAGCATGCGCAGCCACGAGCGGGCCCTCGCGGCCACCCGGGCCGGCAAATTCCAGAATCAACTGGTGCCGATCACCGTGGACCCGCTCGACCCGCAGTCCGCGACGGTCAGTGCCGACGAGGGAATCCGCGAACAGCTCGACCCCGCCAAGATCGCCTCCCTCAAGCCGGTCTTCGCAGTCGATGGCCGCACCACCGCGGCTAACTCCTCGCAGGTCAGTGACGGGGCGGCGGCGCTGCTGATCGCCGACCGCGGCTACGCGCAACGCCACGGGCTAACTCCGCGGGCCCGGCTCCAGGCGATGACGGTCGCCGCGGCGGATCCGGTCGTGCAGTTCACCGCGGTGATAGACGCCACCCACCGGGCACTGCGGACCGCGAACCTGAGCATCGCCGACATCGACCTGTTCGAGGTCAACGAGGCCTTCGCCGGGGTGCCGCTGATGATGCAGCGTGAGTTCGGCATTCCCGACGAGAAGTTGAACGTCAACGGCGGCTCGATCGCGATCGGGCACCCGCTCGGCTCGACCGGGGCGCGGATGCTCACCGACCTGCTAGGCGAACTCGAGCGCACCGGCAAACGGTACGGCCTGCAGACGATCTGCGAGGCGGGCGGGACCGCCAACACCACAATCATCGAGCGGATCTAAGGCACCGACGTGGCTGCCGACACCGTCAAAGGCCTCCCGTCCGCCCACGGAGACCACTACCAGCTCAACCTAACAAACCTGATCCGGTACGGGGCACGCACCTACCCCGAACAGCAGGTCGTCTACCGCACCGCCGACGGCGGCTGGGACCGCTACACCTACCGCGACCTGTACACCCGGGTCAAGCGGGCGGCCAACGTGCTCAAAGGGCTCGGCGTCGGCCCCGCCGACGCCGTCGGCGTACTGGACTGGAACAGCAAGCGCCACCTCGAACTCAGCTGGGCGATTCCCGGTTTGGCCGCGGTGCTGCTGCAGATGAACCTGCGGCTCGGCATCGAAGACCTGGCCTACGTCACCGACCACTCCGATGCGCAGTGGATCCTGGTCGACGAGAGCCTGCTGCCGATCGCCGAGCAGCTGGCCCCACACGTGCCCACGGTCAAAGGCTGGATCGTGATGTCGGACCGCCCGCTGTTGGAGATCGACACCTCACTGTCTGACGTCTTGCACTTCGGAGGACCTGATGGCCGGCGCCGGCGCCGAGATCAGCTGGCCCGTCATCGACGAAACCTCAACCTTCAGCGCGTGTTACACCTCCGGGACCACCGGACGGCCGAAGGGTGTCTATTACTCGCAACGGGGTGCTTACCTGCACGCGATGGCGCTGACCGCCGCGGTCGGCCTGCGTCGCGAGGACACCGCGATGCTGATCACCCCGATGTTCCACGGCCAGTCGTGGGGGCTACCCCAGGCCACGATGTGGGCGGCGGCGAAAGTGGTCTTGCCCGGCCGCTACCTGGCCGAAAACTCCGCACTGCTGGTCGACACGATGATCGCGGAGGAGGTGACCGTCGCAAACGGTGCGCCGGCCATCTTCCATCCGATGCTGGACTACATCAAAACCCTCGATGTGAAGCCGGATTTCAGCAGGGCCAGGCTGGCGTCCGGTGCGACGGAGCCGGCGAAGTCGATGATGCGGGGGTTCCACGACCTGACCGGCGCGGATTTCGTGCACGCCTACGGCGCGACCGAGACCACGCCGCTGATCACCGTGAACATGGGCATCAAACCTTCGTTGCGCGACACCTTGTCTGAGGACGAGAAATGGGACCTCAAACGCTTCCAGGGGTCGCCCACCTCCGGCGTCGACGTCCGGATCGTCGGCGCGGACGGCAACGACCTGCCGCATGACGGCAAGAGCGTCGGCGAGGTGTTAATGTGCGGTCCCTGGGTCATCGAGCGGTACCACAAACTCGACGACGACGCCGACCGCTTCCTCGACGGCTGCTGGCGCAGCGGCGATGTGGGCACGATCCACCCGGACGGGTATCTCAAGATCACCGACCGGCTCAAGGACGTGGTCAAAAGCGGCGGCGAATGGATTTCGTCGATCGACATGGAGAACGCCATCGTCAGGCATCCGCTGGTGGCCGACGCCGCGGTGGTGGGCATCGCCCACCCGAAATGGCAGGAACGCCCCTTGGCGCTCATCGTACCGGCCGAGGGCGCCGAGCTGACCCGCGAGGACATCGTCGGATGCCTGGAGGGGCTGTTCGCCAAATGGCAGCTGCCCGACACGGTTTTGTTCGTCGACCGATTGCCGCGCACCAGTGTCGGCAAGCTGGACAAGAAGGTGCTGCGGGCCGAGGACGCCGGCATCTACCAGGAAGGAACCCCGTGACCGAGCAGATCCTGCAGTCGACCCGCGACGGCGCCGTCGCCCTGCTGGAGATCAACCGACCGAAAGCGAAGAACAGCCTCAACGATGAGCTGCTGGCGGCGATGGCAGCCGAACTGGCGACGTTGCGCCGCGACGATACGGTGCTGGCCGTGGTCATCGCCGGCGTCGACGGAATGTTCTGCGCCGGTGCCGATATCACGGCCCTCGACGAGATCCGGGCCAGGGCGCTGGTGACCGGGGACTCCGCCGAGAGCTTCTGGTCGGTGCTGTCGGAGTTCCCCAAGCCGGTCATCGCGGCGGTCGAGGGCTTCGCGCTCGGCGGCGGCTGTGAGCTGGCGGCCGCCTGCGACATCGTCATCGCCGGCGAGTCGGCCCGGTTGGGGGTTCCTGAGGTGCGCATCGGGGCCATCCCGGGCGCCGGCGGAACCCAGCGGATCATCCAGGCGGTCGGCAAGGCCAAGGCCATGACGATGCTGTTGACCGGCGATCCGCTCACCGCCGATCAGGCGTGCGAGGCCGGGCTGGTCGCCGAGGTGATCGCCGACGGCGAGGCCGTGGCGCGTGCGGTGGCGATGGCACAACGCATCGCAGAGAACTCACCGCTGGCGGTGACGCTGGCCAAAGACGCCGCCCTGCACGCCCTCGAAACCTCGCTGACGCAAGGACTCGAACACGAGAAGAGGAATTTCTACGTGGCGGTGCACTCCGCTGACTCAAGGGAGGGCCAGGCAGCCTTCCTGGCCAAGCGTGCACCGCGGTTCACCGGAAAGTAGGAGAAAGATGCCCGGACTGCTGTTCCCCGACTACGTCACCCCGTGGGAGACCGACGATCACAGACTGCTGCGCAAACACGCCGCCGCGTTCTTCGCCAAGGAAGCCACCCCCAATCAGGCCCGGTGGGCCAAACAGCAGCAGGTGGACCGGGAGTTCTGGAACAAGGCCGGCGATGCCGGCCTTCTGGGCCTCGACCTGCCCGATCAATACGGCGGCGGCGGTGGCACTTTCAGCCACGAGGCGGTGATTTTACAGGAGCGCACCTACGCCTACGACACCGCGTTCGGTTACGCGGTTCACTCGACCCTGGCCTCGCACTACATCTCCGCGTATGCCACCGATGAGCAGAAGCGCCGGTGGATCCTCAAGATGGTCAGCGGGGAGATGGTGATAGCGGTCGCGATGACCGAGCCCGGCACCGGCTCGGATCTGCAGGCGATTCGCACCACCGCGGTCCGCGACGGCGACGAGTACGTCATCAACGGGTCGAAGACGTTCATTTCCAACGGATCCCACTGCGACCTCGTGGTGATCGTCGTCCGAACCGAGCCGGGACTGTCGCTGATCGTGGCCGAAACCGAAGGCCTGCGGGGGTTCCAGCGGGGCAGGGTGCTGGAGAAGATCGGCCAGCACGGCCAGGACACCCGGGAGCTGTCGTTCACCGACATGCGGGTGCCGGCCGCGAACCTGCTCGGCGGCGTCGAGGGCAACGGGCTTGCCCAGTTACTCGAGCAGCTTCCCCGCGAGCGGCTCACGCTCGGCGTCGAGGCGGTCGCGATGACCGAGGCCGCCGTCGTCGAGACCGTCCGCTACGTCAGGGAACGCACCGCGTTCGGCAGGCCGCTGCTGGACTTCCAGAACACCAAATTCGTGCTGGCCGAATGCAAAGCCGAGGTGCTCGCCGGCAAGACGCTCATCGACCACTGCATCGGTTTGTACCAGGACGGAAAGCTCGATGCCGCGACGGCGTCGATCGCCAAGTTGTGGGGCTCGGACAAGCAGGTCGAGGTGATCGACAAGTGCCTGCAGCTGTTCGGCGGCTACGGCTACATGATGGAGTATCCGATCGCGCGGCTGTACGCCGCGGCGCGGGTGCAGAAGATCTACGGCGGCACCAACGAGATCATGAAGGTTCTCATCGCCCGCAGCCTGTAGCCGTGCGGCAGAGTCGGAAGATGTTATCCCATGGACATTGCCGGTAGCAGCGCACTGGTCACCGGTGGCGCATCCGGACTCGGGCTGGCCACCGTGCAGATGCTCGCGAAGGCCCGGGCCGGTGTGGTCGCCGTCGATCTGCCGACGGCCGACACCGCCGAACTGAAACGGCTCGGCGACGCCGTGCGATTCGCGGCCGCCGACGTCACCGACGAGGCAGCGGTGACCGCGGCAGTCGATGCCGCCAACGCCGACAAGACATTGCGCATCGTGGTCAACTGCGCCGGAATCGCCAGCGGCATCAAAACGGTCAGCAAGAAAGGCCCTTTCCCGCTCGGCGCCTTCGAGCAGGTCGTCAAGGTCAACCTGACCGGAACTTTCAACGTCGTGCGGCTGGGTGCCTATGCGATGTCGCAGAACGATCCCGTCGGCGGTGAGCGCGGCGTCATCGTCAACACCTCCTCGGGGGCGGCCTTCGACGGCCAGATCGGGCAGGCGGCGTACTCGGCGTCCAAAGGCGGCGTGGCCGCGGCGACCCTGCCGTTAGCCCGTGATCTGGCGTCGTATCTGATCCGGGTCAACACCATCGCCCCCGGCTTGTTCCGCACCCCGCTGCTCGGCTCGCTTTCCGAGGCTGCGCTGAGCGCCCTGACGGCGCAGGCGTTGCATCCGGGCCGGCTCGGCGACCCGCCGGAGTTCGCGCACCTAGTCAAGGCGATCGTGGAGAACCCGATGCTCAACGGCGAAACGATCCGTCTCGACGGCGCGGTCCGCGTGCCCCCGAAGTGAGCTTCTGGCGACGATGGCGCGCGGAGACACCCGCACCGGCGTCATAGAGTTCTTGTTCAGTAGCTCCAGCCGCGTCACCATGGACCGCATCCTGCCGCGCGGCGGTGCCGGTGTCGGATGCTGCCTGATGTTGGTGCCCGGCGCTGGAAAGACACTGAGCGCAGCATCGTAGGAAGGGCACGTCGAGCTGGTGTGCTCCAGCAGATGCGCTCGCCGACAGTTTGTCGTCAGCGTGCCCAGAGCGAGCTGACCGGTAGGTCCCCAAGCCGCGGACCGAACGGGGTGGTTTCCGGCGCTGCGGTGAGCGGGACGCCGAACTGAATCCGGTACAGAATAAACGCCGGTCCGTGTCGGCTACAGGCCGGCTTGTGCTGGTGTCAGCAGGTAGATTCGCGGCCTGTCACCAAGGTGAGACATCTCTGTTGGATCTCCCAACAGCGTCCGCAGGGGGATCCCTTACTGAGACGGTGGTCGTCGCGGCGCGAAGTCTCTACGCGGTGGCGGAGATGGGATCTGTCTGGTCGGTGTCGCCACTCGTGGTGGAGGGCGGCTGCAGTTTGCGGGGTGGGTCGAGGAGTGATCGGCGTAGGTCTTGCAGCAGTCGGGTGCCGGCCGGTCTCATCGTGAGGCCGCGCCAGCCGGCCGCGGCGCGGTCGAGCACCGCCCACACCAGGCTGATGGCGCTGGTCTCGCCGGGGGATCGGCCGATGACCTTGGTCCGGCGCTTGGTCTCGCCAAATGAGCGCTCGATAAGAATTGAGTGTCGAACACGCCCATGGTGTTCGACCGGAAACCGCAGATAGGCGGTCAGCCACGCTTTGTCGGTCAGCAGGATCCGCATGGCCACCGGGTAGAGGTCCGGCGTATTTGGCAGTGAACGCCTCGATCCGTTTGTCGATGATCTCGACCAGCTGGGGTCCCGGTTCGATGTTGAGGTCGGTGGTTTCGAAGATAGCCCGGTAGCCGTCGCGGATTTCTGCCTGCATCCCGGTGGGGACCTTCGCTAGGACGTTCCGCAGGCGATGAATAAGGCATCTTTGCCGCGAGGCTTGGGGAAGACCTGTTCGATGGCGGCGATCAGACCCTTGGCGCCGTCGGAGACGATCAGCAGCGGAGTGTCGAGGCCGCGTTCGCGCAGGTCGGTCAGGAAGTCGGCCCACGCGGCGGTTGACTCGCCGGTCCCGGGCGCCAATCCGACGAACACCGGTTTGCCCTCGGTGGTGATGCCCCAGGCCGCCAGGATCGGCTCGGCCGGCGATCCAGGATGGATGCGAAAGAAACTGGCGTCCAAAAACAGGTAGTCCAGGGTGATTTCGTCGAGTCGGCGGCGGGCCCATGTCTGGTATTCGGCTCGGATCGCCTTGCACACTTCCGAGACCGTGGATTTGGAGATCGCAGCCTGATCGCCGAGTACTTCGGCGAGGGTGGCTTGCACGTCGCGCACCGACAGCCCGCGGACAAACGCCGCGATCACCAGCGTTTCCAGGGCGTTGGTTCTCGTCACGTGCTTGCCGAACAAGCGGGAGGCGAACGCTTCGGTGGTGCCGCGTAGTTTCGGCCGCTCCTACGTGACCGGCCCGGTGGTGGTTTTGACCGTTACCGGTCGATACCCGTTGCGGAACCGCCATTAGCCTCGGGACAGGCGGCGGTGCGTTGGTAGCGTTCGCGACCGAGGAACTCGGTGACCTCAGCCTCCAGCGCTGCTTGCATCAGTAGTTGGGCGCCGAGGCGAGCAACCTCTTCGAGGATCTCCGGCACCCGGTCCTCGGCGAACAGGGCATCGATTTTGGTGCGGATACGGTCGGTGGCTGATACTCGGACAGGCACGGGCGTGACTCCTTCTTCGCGGACTTGCAGGTCGTGAAGCGGAACCTACGCCCGTGGTCCCTATTTACACCGGATCCCGGACACGACCCTAGTAACCCCAGGCTGTTGTAGTGCCGAAGCATCCGGACTGTGACGCCACCCAGTTGCACAAACGCCCCGATGGTGTACATGACGATCACCATTCCGCATGACACGGTGTCATGTGCAATACCGACGTGCGCCTTGAGCGCCCCGTCTCGTTTCTAGAGAACTGAGATCGATCAGTTCTTATCTCAGCTGGCCCAGCTCAATGCGCCTGCTCGGCGGCGACGCGGAGAGTCGGGGCAATGAGTGCGAGCGACTCTGCATATAAGCTGCTAAATTCGTGGCGTCCGCGCGGGAGTGCACACCTGAATGCGCTGAGAGGACGGCTAATGGTGCCGTCGACCGTATGAACCTGACCGGGTAATGCCGGCGTAGGGAGCTTCTGAGATGACCGCTGTGTCCAACCCCATCTCCGTCACCACCGGTCCCATCACCGGCAGTTCGAAGACCTACCGCGAGCTGCCCGACGGCGCGCGCGTGCCGTTCCGCCGGGTGCACCTGAGCACCGGCGACCACCTCGACCTATACGACACGTCGGGCCCATACACCGACGACACCGCGGTGATCGACCTCGCCGCGGGCCTGCTCGCCCGCCCCGGTGTCTTGCGGAACCGGGGCACCCAGCTGCAGCGCGCGCGCAACGGCGAGATCACCGCCGAGATGGCGTTCATCGCCGAGCGCGAGGGGATGCCGGCCGAGGTCGTTCGCGACGAGGTGGCCCGCGGCCGGGCGGTGATCCCGGCCAACCACAACCACCCCGAGAGCGAGCCGATGATCATCGGTAAGGCCTTCGCGGTGAAGGTCAACGCCAACATCGGCAACTCGGCGGTCACGTCCTCGGTCGCCGAGGAGGTAGAAAAGATGGTGTGGGCCACCCGGTGGGGCGCCGACACGATCATGGACCTGTCCACCGGCCGCGACATTCACCTCACCCGGGAATGGATCCTGCGCAACTCCCCCGTCCCGGTAGGCACCGTCCCGATGTACCAGGCGCTGGAGAAGGTCGACGGCGACCCCACCGCGCTGACGTGGGAGGTGTACCGCGACACCGTGATCGAGCAGTGCGAGCAGGGCGTCGACTACATGACCGTGCACGCCGGGGTGCTGCTGCGCTACATCCCGCTCACTGTCGGCCGGGTCACCGGCATCGTGTCGCGCGGCGGGTCGATCATGGCCGCGTGGATGCTCGCCCGACACGCCGAGTCGTTCCTCTACACCCATTTTGCGGAACTCTGCGAGATCCTCGCCCGATACGACGTCACCTTCTCCCTGGGTGACGGATTGCGCCCGGGGTCCATCGCCGACGCCAACGACGAGGCACAGTTCGCCGAGCTGCGCACCCTCGGCGAGTTGACGAAGATCGCGAAAGCCCACGGGGTGCAGGTGATGATCGAAGGACCCGGCCACGTCCCGATGCAGAAGATCGTCCAGAACGTTCGCCTCGAGGAGGATCTGTGCGAGGAAGCGCCTTTCTACACCCTGGGCCCGCTGACCACCGACATCGCTCCGGCCTACGACCACATCACGTCCGCGATCGGTGCCGCGATCGTCGCCCAGGCCGGCACCGCGATGCTCTGCTACGTCACCCCCAAGGAACACCTCGGCCTCCCTGACCGCAGCGACGTCAAGACCGGCGTCATCACCTACAAGATCGCCGCGCACGCCGCCGATCTCGCCAAGGCCCACCCCCGCGCCCAGGAACGCGACGACGCGCTGTCCACCGCCCGGTTCGAATTCCGCTGGCACGACCAGTTCGCGCTGTCCCTCGACCCCGACACCGCCCGCGAGTTCCACGACGAGACGCTTCCCGCCGCACCGGCCAAGAGCGCCCACTTCTGCTCCATGTGCGGGCCAAAGTTCTGCTCGATGCGCATCAGCCACGACGTCCGCGACGCCTACGAGAAGGGCATGGCCGAGAAGTCACGCGAGTTCAGCGACGGGGGGAACCAGGTGTATCTCCCCCTTGCCGCAACCCCCAAACGCATCTAAACCGTTTGCGCAGAAGGTTTGTCTCACTGTCTCGTAACAGAGAAATGAGACAGGCCTTCCGAGCCTCCGACGCCCGATGTTTCCACACACGGAGTCTCGTTTCCTGTCTCACATGGCGACCCGATGAGGTGGGGTGTCAGATGGGGAGCTGGCCGTATTTACGCAGAATGAAGCATCCCGGGTTTCGTGCACACCTTCTTTTGAGGGAAGGATGGCACGATGCCGAGCAAGTACGACGAGAACACCAAGGCCAAGGCGGTGCGGCTGGTCCGCGAGCATCGCGATGACTACGAGACCGAGTGGGCGGCGATGCGCGCGATCTCGACGCGGTTGGCGATGAGCGCGGAGACGCTGCGCAAGTGGGTGCGCCAGGCCGAGGTGGACGAGGTGAGGCTGCGGGTGTGCCGACTGAGACCGCATGCGAGCTGCGGGAGCTTCGCCGCAAAACTAAGGAACTTGAGCAAACGATCGAAATACTGAAAGCCGCAACAACTTTCTTTGCGCGGGAGTGCGACCCGCAACACCGTTGATCTGCGCGTTCATCGACGAACACTGTGAGGAGTTCGGGGTCGTGCCGATCTGCCGGGCACTGGCCGTGCACGGTGTGCAGATCGCCCCGCGCACCTACTGGGCGCACGGGTCGTCGGCGCCGTCAAAACGGGCCCTGTGGGACACCACGATCACCGAGATCCTCGCCGGCATCTATGAGCCCGACGAGCACGGCAAACGCCCACCGGAGTGCCTGTACGGCAGCCTGAGGATGCGGGCGCACCTGCAGCGCCAGGGCATCCCGGTGGCGCGCTGCACGGTCGAACGGATCATGCGCACCCACGGCTGGCGGGGGGCCACGCGCGCCCGGACGATACGCACCACCGAGCGCGATCCGGCCGCCGCGAGGGCGCCGGACCTGGTGCGGCGGCGCTTCTATGCATCGCGGCCCAACGCGCTGGAGGTGGCCGACTTCACCTACGTGCCGCTCGATGGCGGCGGGTTCGGCTACACCGCATTCGTAATCGACGCCTTCGCCGGGCTGATCGCGGGCTGGGAGTGTTCGCTGACGAAGAACGCCGCCTTCGTCGAGCGGGCGATCCGCCAAGCCACGGCCTACCGCGCGCGGCAGGGACATCCGCTCACCGGTGACACGATTCATCACAGCGATGCCGGATCACAATACACTGCAACACATTTCACTGAGACACTGATGCTGGGCCGGGCTCGTCGCGTCGGTCGGGACCGTCGGGGACGCCCTCGATAACGCGTTGGCCGAAACGACGATCGGGCTCTACAAGACCGAGTGCGTGCGCGAGGGCTCCCCGTTCCGTACCGGACCGATCTGCACCCTCGCCGACCTGGAGAACGTCACCTCGGCGTGGGTGCACTGGTATAACACCGCCAGGCTCATGCACCGCCTTGGCCGCCGCCCGCCAGCCGAAGCCGAGGCCGAGTACTACGCCCGGCTGCAAGCCGGTGACCCCATCAGCAGTCCGTAGGCTCGGGTCGCGACGGGGGTGTCACCGAACACCGATGGCAGACTCGGGACTTATGGCGGAGTTGTTGATCGCGGTCAACCCGGACGACGACTCCCGGCTGCGGCTGCTGCTGAGGGTCCCGCTCGCTGGCGGTGATCTGCTGTTCCGCACGTCGGGGACCTGGCCGCGGGAAAAGGCCTTGTTCGCCTACCCCTACTCGCAGCTGTTCAAGCTTGACCGCGTCCGTCCCGCGATGGTCGCCGACGGGCTCGCCGAGCTCCAGATCCGCTGGCCAAACGTGCCCGTCGTGTTCTGCGAGACCCGCCAGCTCGCCGAGGAATACACCTACCGATTCCTCGCCGCCGCCAACGCCTGGGCGATCACCGAACACACTGCCATGCAACGTATCTCACCGATCAGAGTCGACATCGCCCACCTCGACCAGGCACCCGCGGCGCCGACACCATCCACCGCGGAAGTCCGCGCCTGGGCTCGCAGCACCGGCTTACCGGTACCCGACCGCGGCCGGCTCCGCCCCGAGATCTGGGCTGCTTGGTACGACACCAACTCGTCGAACCGAACCTAGCGTCTACGGCCGCGTACTACGCTCACCACCAGATCGGGAAGCACACCGGTCACACGAAACGAGGTGTGCATCAAAACCGGGACGGTTCACCGCATCGTTGATGATCTTGCACGGGTGACGACGAGATGCGCCCAATTGCCGCAGCTGGAGGAGGAACCGGTACCACTCGGCGGGGTGGGGCTACCGGTAGGTGCTGTGTCGTCAGTCCCATCAGGGCTGGCAGCACCGGCCCCTCCGCCTACAACCAAGCCGCGTCGACACAGTTGTAGATGTTGAAGCTGAGACGAAACAAGGTGGGTTCAACGCAGGCGCGGGCATTGAGAGTAGATGCGAAACTGCACTCGCTACTACGATTGCTAGCTTGCGGAGGCCCCACTCGACGACTCGAAGGTTGCCCTGGCCGGTCATCAGCAGCGGAATAACCTCCGTGGAAGGCTGCCGGTTCGACACGCGCGAAGTTCGCCCTCTGCTAGTGTGTGGGAAAGATGGCCGTATCCCAACGGCCGCTAGGGTTCGGTGCGAATCCGCCAGATGCGTTGAAGCCGGACAATCTTCGCCGCCTGTGTTGATTGTCGAGCAAAGGATTTCGCGCCAGAGACGTAATGTCAGGCGTGAATGGCGTTGCGGCGCTTTGGGCTTCCCCCGGAATCGTGAAGGCTTCTCTTAAGCTGCAGCCGGTTGGTCTGCAGCGAGTCTCTCGTATTGGATCGGCGACATCAATGCCGCCGCGCTGTGCCGGCGCTGGGTGTTGTAGAAGTCCTGGCACCACGCCACCACGACCTGGCGTGCCTGGGCTTTGGTGCTGAAGTGGTGCCGAGACAGGACTTCGTGCTCGAGGGTCGAGAAGAACGCCTCCGCAGCGGCGTTATCGAAACATGAACCGACCCTGCCCATCGACTGCGACACTCCGAGTGTTCGGCTCAGCGTCGTGAAAGTCGTAGCAGTAAAGGTAGATCCGCGATCAGTATGGAAGATCACCCCGTCGATGGCGGCGCGTCCACCGCGCACCGCCGCAGCCATCTTGATCGCGTCGCAAGCCAGATCGGCATCCGGGTGATCCGAGGTCGCGCTAGCCAGCAGCCGACGCGAATGTAGATCCAGCACCGAAGCGAAATAGAGCTTGCCTTCGTCGGTGGGGATCTCGGTGATGTCCCCGCACCACTTCCACGTTCGGCGCCGGGGCGGTGAAGTCCCGGTGCAGCAGGTCGGGGAACTTCGGCGCGGTCGAGTCTTGGCGGGTCAATCCTCGGTGCCGCTTCGGTTTGCGGCCCGCCAAGCCCTGCCGGCGCATCGAATCGGCGACGGTGTTCACGCTGACCGTCTCGCCTGCTTCGAGCAGGTCAGCGTGGACACGGGCGAGCCGTAGGTGCGCCCCGACGCCTCGAACAGGTCGCGCACCCTGGCGTCCAATTCGGCGCGGCGGCGGGCCCGCCCGGTAGGCCCGCGACCGATCCACTTATGGAACCAGGATGCTGATCCCCAGGATTGCGCAGGTCAGGGTGTGCGGCACCCGGTGCATGGTCCTCTGGTCGGCGACGAAGCGGGCCACGCTCACTTCGTCGCCTCGTTGACCCAGAGAACCACCGATCGTTTTAAAACATCGCGCTCCATCCGCAGCTGGGCATTCTCGGCGCGTAGCCGCTTCAGCTCGGCGACATCACCGGTCAAAAAGCCCCCGCGCCCCTCCATGTTCAGCACGGTCCTTGACAACCCAGTTTCCCAGGGTGCCCGGGTGCACACCCAGGTCGCGGGCTATCCGGGCGATCGGCTTACCGGTCTCACGGACGATGCGTACCGCACCCTCCCGGAACCCCGGATCGAACTTCCTTCGCGAATCCGGCATAACTACTCCTCATAGTGCATGCCTTCACGGTTTTGGGGGATGTCCACTTCGACAGAGCGCTCAAGCTTGCGACCCTGGAGCCTTGAGGAGCCCGTGGAGCAGGTTCAACGCTGCGGCGGCTCGGGTTTCGGTGCCGGCGCCGTCGACGTAGCGTTGCGATGTGACCATGGATTCGTGGCCTAGGAGCTTCATCAGGGTGTAGACGCTGACGTTGGCGTTGGCGAGTTCGGTGGCGAAGGTGTGGCGGAGACCGTGAACCAGTGCGCCGTTAGCGCGTTCGCCGTTGATGCCGGCTCTTTTGAAGGCTCGCAGGATTCGATACTGCAGTGTCCCGCGGGTCATGCGATCTCCGTCGGCCCCGACGAGATGGTCAGCGGTCGGGGAGAAGTTGCTTGATGCGTCGCCGCCGTCGGCGCGGCGGATGTCGCCGACATTGGCGTTGAGCAGTTCGTCGGCCCTCAGGCCAGCCAGTAGGGACGTGAACACGATCGCCCGGTCGCGTTCGGCCCAGTCGCTTGCGCGGGTGGATCCGTAGTCGCTGTCGATCGCGGCGATCAGATCGGTGATGGCGTGGGCGGGATAGCTCTTCGGAAGCGTCTTGGGCACTTTGGGACGACCGATGAGGGGCACGGGATTGGCTTCGATCACTTCGGCGGTGAACAAGCAGTTGCACAGGCTGTTCCACGTCGACCAGCAGCGCCGAATCGAGGCCACCGAGTGGGTGGAGGCGTAGGCGGCGAACGCCGCGCGCACGTTGTCCTTACTCACTGCATCGGCTGAATGGTTCACGACGTCTTCGCCGGTGCCCGCAATCAGGATGGCGATCGCTTCGAAGTCCTGGCGGTAGGCCTTGGTGGTGTGCGAGGAAGGTTTACGCACCGCCCGATCAGCCAGAAATCGGTGAACTAACCGGGCAAAAGGGAGAGTCGGGGACAGCTGCTGGTCGGACCGAGGCACCGCCCAGCATGCCACGGTTAGTGGATATCTGCTGTTATCCATCAAGCGTGTGTCGCCGCATCGTTGAGCGATGGGTTTGACCACGGTTCGGGGCCCAGGGGAGCGCTGGATTCCAGCAGCCAGCCAGCACTTGGGCGGCGTCGGGTTTCAGCTGGTTAATGCCGGAATCGCACCGTGTCTCAGCTTCAGTGACGATCCGATCGGATAGCCGGTTGGCGCGGGAAGGAATGCTTCTGTCAGGGCGCGGTTGTACGGTCTGCTTGTGGCCACCACCGACGATGAGTACGCGCAGCGGGCCGCCGGGTATCGCCTGCTGACCGCTTTCACTGACCGCTTTCACTGACCGTGACCCGCTGTGTACGAGCTGGCGTTGGATGCTGCGATGACCGATCCTGCACTCCGGGAGACCGTCAGCTTCCTTGTGGGGGTATCGGTCGGGAGTTTCGTTCTGAAGAAAGGCGGCGGGTCAAGTCCAGCGACGTGGTGTACGTCGTCGTCGTGTGATTCTTCGTCGTGATGGGTCAGGCGGTCAGCGCCGCCGGGGTGTCCTCCTTTTCTGTCGTGGTGTCGTTGACGGCGCGTGATTTGCTCAGCACGTCGATGCCGAGGTAGCGCCGGGATTCGACCCATTCGTCGTGTTGTTCGGCGAGCACGGCGCCGACGAGACGAATCAGGGCGTTGCGGTCGGGGAAGATTCCGACGACGTCGGTGCGTCGGCGGATCTCCTTGTTGAGGCGCTCCTGGGGGTTGTTGGACCAGATTTGCCGCCAGATCTGTTTGGGGAACGCCGTGAACGCGAGTAGATCTGCTCGCGCGGCCTCGAGGTGTTCAGCCGTCTTAGACAGCTTGCCCTCTAACGCGTCGATGACCCGGTCATATTGGGCAGCAACGGATTCCGCGTGGGCTGATCGAACACCGAGTGCAGCAGGGTCTTGACCCACGGCCAGGAAGTCTTGGGCGTGACGGCCATGAGATTGGTCGTGTAGTGGGTGCGGCAGACTCCCACTGTCAACCTTGGCTCGGTGGAGGTGGCTTTTTGCCGGCATGGAAGGTGGCCGCGCGACGACGTAGTCGGCGGCGCATACGGGGTTGGGTGTTAGCCCGCGGCGATTAGTTGAGCGGCGCTGGTGTGTTTGGTCGGGTCGTAGGGCACCTTGTCAGCCCAGCAGCGCCACAGCACCCGCATCCACCGCGCGGCCAGACCGCGTAGTGCGCGATGATAGCGCTGGCCGCGTTGGTCTCGGGCGTGCCGGAAGCCGGCTGCGGCCCAGGGTGATTCTGAATCGCCCTGGTTTTCCCGGAGGATCGGGCTATTGGATTCCGATCAAGGGTTGGTCGGTCCGCTGTGCATCGTAGAATGCGGCCTCGCATTCGGTGGGTGGGATGTCGCCGAGGTAGCTGTGGAGGCGGCTGGTGTTGTGCCAGTACACCCAGCCCAGGGTCGCCAGCTCGACTTCTTCGATGGTCTTCCACGGCCCGGTGCGGGCGGCCCCGTAGATCAGCTCGGCCTTGTAGTAGCCGTTGACCGTTTCGGCCAGCGCGTTGTCGTAGCTGTCGCCGATGCTCCCGATCGAGGGCACCGCGCCGATCTCAGCGAGTCGCTCGCCGTAGCGAATGGAGGTGAACTGCGATCCGGCATCAGAGTGACATGTCAAGCCCGGCAATGTGTTTCCGCGTGACCACCGCGCCATCTCCAGTGCGTCGAGCACCATCGAGGTCCGCATGTGCCCGGCGACCCGCCAGCCCACGATCATCCGCGAGTACGCATCGACGATGAAGCACACGTAGGCCACCCCGGCCCAGGTGGGCACGAACGTCAGATCCGTCACCCAGAGCTGGTTCGGCGCGGTCGCGGTGAACTTTCGCTGGACCAGATCTGGGTGCCGCGCCGCCGCCGGATCGGGTTTGGTCGTGCGGACCCGTTTGCCGCGCCGAGCCCCCTCGATACCGACGGCCCGCATCAGCCGAGCCACCTGATCGCGGCCGACGTCGTAGCCGGCCCGACCGGCGGCTTTCCACAGCTTGCGGGCCCCGTAGACGCAATAGTTGTCTTTTCAGAGCTGACGCAGCGCCGGACCCAGCACGGCGTCGCGCTGGGCCCGCAAGGACGGCTGCCGCGCTTTGGCGTCGTAGTAGGTGCTCAGGGCCATCCTCACGCCTGCACTGCGCAGGACGGTGATGATGGGCTCGACCCCGAACTCGCCCCGCTGGGCGTCGATGAAGGCGATTACTTCTGTGTTGGCGGTCGAGCTCCGCCCCGAAGAAACTCGCCGCTCGCTTCAGAATCTCGTTGGCACGCTTTAGTTCTCGGATCTCCTGCTCAAGTTCTTTGACTTTCTGCGACTCGGCCGTTGTTACTCCGGTTTCGTACCCGTCGTCGATGTCGGCCTGGCGCACCCAGGAGCGCACCGACTCGACCCCGTAGCCCAGCTGGTGAGCGACTCGAGAAACGGTGCCCTGCTCGGTGCCGAGTTCGGCGCGCAACGCGCGGACCATCCGCACGGCTGCGGCCTTCTCCTCCGGGCTGTAACGGCGACTGGTCGGCTTCTTCCCCGATGACGATTCCGTGGGCATACCTGCATCCTCGTTTCCAAGGTGAGGAGCCTCCGGCATTTCCAGGGCGATTCATTCCTTCATGGAGTTGTAGGCCCACCACATGGCCGATTCGCGTAGCCGGGTGTTGGCGGCGTAGCGGAATCGTACGCTGCGTGAACGCCCGGAGGAGCGTGTGACCGGAGCCAGCCCGGCCTCGGCTAGTAGAACCTCAGGTCGCGGGTAACGGTGGCGGTCTTCACCGATCTCGGCCAGCAGCACCGCTGTGGTCACCGGTCCGACGCCGGGAAAGCTGGCGTAAATCGGCGCGTAGGGATGCTCGCCGACGGCTGCGGCGATGGCATCGTCGTAGTCGGCGAGTTGGCTGTTGAGCAGCTGCAGCAGCCGGGTGTAGCTCTGTGCGGAGTAGCTTTTGCCGGCAACGGTGCCCGGTGAGGCGGTCAGCAGATTGGCGCATCTTCTCAGCCAGCACCTGGGCAGGAACACGGCCGGTGTAGTGATGTCGCGTCAAGAAGCCAGCCATGCGGGTCGCCTTCACGCGTGAGACCACCGCGGGTGTCGGATAGTCCAATACAAACGACAGGGTGATCTGGCGGTCCACCGAGGAGAACAGCCGCACCGGGGCGGGATGGTAGGCCTCCAAGATCATGCGTAGTTGGTGCTCGACGGCCTGCTGGGTTTCCAAGAGCCGATCCCGGTCGCGGGTCAGAGCCCTGATCTCGGCCAGCAACGCCGAAGGCACCGCAAGCGGGCGCCAGTGTCGATGTTCGTGGCGCAGGGTGTCAGCCAGCACGAAGGCGTCGAATCGGTCATCTTTGACCGCTGCGATCTTGTAGCGTTCGCGGGCCCGCGCAGCGATGCGTGGCGACACCGCGAACACCGGATGCCCGCACGATTGCGGGCGCTCGACAAGAAGCCCTTCAGCGCGTTCGATGGCGATGGGCAGGTCGTCGGCGTGCCGGGCAAGTTCATTGTCGAGCGCCGACAGGCCCGCGACGTCGTGCGTGAAGCGCCGTGAGACCAGCTGTGTCCCTGCCGCATCGACGACGCAGAGCTGATGGTGGCCGCCGCCCCAGTCAATGCCGGCGAAGGCTGACCAGTCGTGGTGTGCTGTCATGAGAAACTCCCTTACGGGTCTGGCTCCCCGTCCATGGCCGGTCCCTCCGGGCGCTCATCCAGGTGCTCAAGGCAAGACTCCCACTAGCCGGTCGAGACCCGCCACCGTCGGGAGGGACGGGTCTGCCGCTGGACCTTTGCCGGTCACGCTGCCAAGGTCCTCTCCCGACGGCGGAGGGAAACCGGCGGGACCACCCCGCCATCAATGATGCTGACGGATGAGCGCTGCCAGGCCGCACCCGGCAGGGTCGCACCGATCGCGGCGACCAGCCCGGCATGCGCGTCGCTGGTGACCAGTTTGACCCCCGACAGCCCGCGGGCGGTCAGCGACCGCAGAAACGTCAACCAGCCCGCCCCGTCCTCGGCGGTGGTGACGTCGACCCCGAGGATCTCGCGGTAACCGTCGGCGTTCACCCCGACGGCGATCAGGCCGTGCACGTTGACTACCCTGCCGGCTTCGCGAACCTTGAGGACCAGCGCATCGGCGGCCATGAACGTGTACGGGCCGGCATCCAACGGGCGGGTCCGGAAGGCTTCGACGGCCGCGTCGAGCTCCTTGGCCATCACCGACACCTGCGACTTCGACAACGACGTGATCCCCAATGTCTCGACCAGCTTGTCCATCCGCCGAGTCGATACCCCGAGCAGGTAGCACGTCGCGACCACGGTGGTCAGGGCCCGTTCCGCACGCTTGCGGCGTTCGAGCAGCCAGTCCGGGAAGTACGAGCCCTGACGCAGCTTGGGGATCGCCAGGTCCAGACTGCCTGCGCGGGTGTCGAACTGGCGGTGCCGATAGCCATTGCGGGAGTTGGTCCGCTCGCTGCTGCGCGGGCCGTAGCCGGCGCCGCACAGCGCGTCGGCTTCGGCGCCCATCAGGGTGTGGATGAACGTGGCCAGCAGCTCGCGCAGGACGTCGGGGCTGGTGGTGGTGAGTCGATCGGCCAGCACGGCGGGCCAGTCGATATCGTGGGCGGTGGTCATCGCGTCGATTCCTTTGCTCGAGTGACTTTGGTCGGTCTCTCGAAGAATCACGCGATGACCTTCAATCATTCGGCTACGACACGCCGGACATCCTGATCAAGCCCGACTCGTACACCACCTTGGTGGACGCAACCCCCCGCTCTGATTCTCGCAGCGGTTTTCCGTGCTATCCACCAACAAAACACGATGCGCGTCGCAGCGATGCCCCATCCCGTGAGGGCCGCACCGGGACTCTCGCGAAGTGATGTTCCGATGGCAGCCCCAGTGTTGAGCAGCCAGCTCTCACGAACATGGCCCTGGGCACGTGAAGCTCCCGACTATGTCCGCCGGCGCCGCGACGCCTCAGCGTGGCGGCAGAAGGGCTCGATTCGCCACAGACACGGCGCGCAGACAGTAGGTCTTCGTCTACCCAAACGGATGCCTCGGCAGGCGCAGCCTGCACGAATCGCCCCAGCAGCGCGCGACGCAATCATGGTCAGAATCGCGGCGGCGAGCAACATCCACGTTATCCTTGTCGGCGTCGGTGGTTGCCGAGCCGACCTTTACGCGGGAGGGCTCGATGGCATCAGTGACACGAATGGTACCGACGAAGAAGTCCCAGCCGAGCGCGCCAGGTCATTTCAGCCAGACCGATTACCGCCGGGGGATAGCGCGGTTGCTGCGCGCCGTCGAAGAAATGACGCAGGCGCGCACCATAGGGGAACTCCAGCGGATCGTCCGCGTCACTGCCCGCGCCATCACCCATTGCGACGGAGCAACGTTCGTGTTGCGCGACGCCGATAATTGCGTGTACGCCGATGAAGACGCGATTGCGCCGCTATGGAAAGGCCAACGCTTCCCCATGGACTCCTGCGTCAGCGGCTGGGTCATGACACACCAACAACCCGTCACAATTCCCGACATCTCTCGCGACGGACGCGTCCCTCAGGATGCGTATCGCCCGACCTTTGTCCGAAGTATGGCGATGGTTCCGATCCGGGGCTCCGAGCACGCCATCGGGGCAATCGGCAATTACTGGGCGCAGCCGCGGCACCCGAGTGAGCACGAGGTGTCGTTGTTGCGGGCCCTGGCGGACATGACCTCACTGGCGATGCAGAACGTGTGGTTTCAGTCCGTTCTCGAGAAACAGGCTCACGACCACAAGGCCGCACCGGTGGGCAAGGGCCCGATGCTGCATCGGCCCGCTCCCGTCAGCATTCACGACACGTTCGAAGCGGCCTTCACCAATGCGCCGGTTGGTATAGCTGTGGTCGGGCTCGATGGCAGCTTCCGGCGGGCTAACCGCACGTTCTGCACAATCACTGGCTACCGGGAGGACGACCTGGTCACTCTGACTTTCCAGGACATCACCCATCCCGATGATCTGGATGCCGACGTGGCGCAAGCGTCCCGGCTGCTGGCTGGGGAGATCGCCAGCTATCAGATGGACAAGCGGTATTACTCGAAGAACGGGCATGTGGTCTGGATTCGTCTTTCGGTGTTTCTCGTGCACGACACCGTGGGTCAGCCGGTGAACTTCGTCGCTCACATCGAAGACATCTCCGAGCGCCGCCGCGATGAAGAGCTGCTCAAGCGGCAGGCGACGCGGGATGCCTTGACCGGCATCTTCAACCGCAGTCAGTTCGAAGAGGAGCTCAACAGGCACATTGCGCTGGCTCAGAACAACCCGCGCGCGGACAACACCGCGGTATTCATGATTGACCTCGACGGCCTTAAACAGATCAACGACCAGCACGGCCACGCTGCCGGCGATCTTTACCTCAAGACTGTGGTAGACATCATCAGCCGTCAATTGCGCCTGTCCGACGTCTTCGCACGCATCGGTGGCGATGAACTCGCCGTGCTCCTGCCCCGCACCACTCACGGACAAGCTCACAAGCTCGCCCAGACTCTCGTCGATCACGTCGAGGCCCACTCGCGCGGCAGCATCTGCATCGGCATTGCCATGGTGAACCGCGACACCCTCGACGGTGTGCTAGAGCGTGCCGACCAAGCCATGTATCGCGCGAAACGCATGGGCGGGAACACGGCGCAGTCGTTCGGAGTCCACCTCGCATCACACGAGTCGCAGTTTCCGGTCTGATGAAGCCGCGACCGATCCCGCAGCTCACGAAACGGACTGTCAGTCAGGGGATGTCGTTATGACCGAATTCTTCGGTTTGTACTTGCACCAGGCGTTCGGCGATCGTGCGCACAGGCGTGTCCGTATCCTGCGACAGTTTGCGCAAGGTGTTGAACGCCGCGTCGCTGTCCATCCTCTCTAGCGCTCCATGAGCCTGCTATGGCCTGCCCGATAATGTCCCGCGATTTGAGCGCGGCCTGCAACGGCCCCCCGGACACGATGATGCCCCACACCAGCACGCCGAGGCTGGCGAACACCGAACCGATCCTGACGGACTCGTCACCGAACGGCGAGCGTTTCGGCGTCCAGCTCCAGCGCTCCGATGCGGCGCGACTGCGCGAACACGGGCAGCGACAGGATGCTGTGCACCGGTGTCCGACACACTGCCTCCTGTTGACACTGCGGCCATCGCCCGTCTCGCTCAGGTCGCGCGCGTACACCGTTTTTCGACCGAGGAACTTGTGCCCCGCCACAATCGGGAATTCGCCGGACTCATCGGGAGGATCAACGATCCGGCATGGTCGAGCTCGTAACGGCGGCGGGGTTCACCGGTGACGCCGGTAGGCCACTGTGTGCAGCGCGCTGAACGTTCGGGTTACCGGCCGCATCGCCGGGCGGTGCGACCTATCATTCAAGGCACGCGTGCGAAGGCACCGTCCGGGACGCTCCCCCGAACCGGTTTCAAGTGACCAGCCAAGTGTGCGGGTCGATACCCAACGGCTGCTGAACGACCCGTTGCGCAGCAGTGATTCCTGCCGCTCCAGAGCGCCCGTTCCCACGAAATGCACTGCAACGTAACGGATGTCCGCCACAGATACCTCGCAGCGTACAGAAGAGGGGCGGCATCCTGCGGTCGGGGAGTACGAGATTCTGCGCTTGAGGTGGACACGCGCGGTCGTCGCCCTATAATCAAGATCTCAACCTCATGAGGCGGCTCCGTTCAGGGGTGCAGCGGGCCGCTGCTAGGTGGTTTGTAATCGAGCAGCAGGTTACGCCGCCGACAACTCGTGTCTCCTCCGGTGCAGCCCTGCGCGCCGAGTGGGGCACCTGACCGCTCCGAGGACGCGACGATGACCGCTGCCGGCTCCCCTCCGTTGCCCGCGCCATCCCGACCCACCGGAGACGACTACGCCGACGTCACTGACATGTTCCGCCTGCTTCGCGCACTGCCTGCAGACTCGTCCGACTTCACGCGTGAGCGCGACCGCATCATCACTCGCTGCTTACCCCTGGCCGACCGCATCGCTCAGCGCTATCACGGCAAGGGCGAGAGCATCGACGATCTCAGGCAGATCGCCCGCGTCGGGCTCCTTCATGCCGTGAACCGCTTCGACCCGAACAACGGCGCCGCGTTTCTCTCGTACGCGGTCCCGACAATACTCGGTGAGGTTCGGCGTTATTTTCGCGATCACTCATGGGCCATGCGTGTCCCCCGCCGCCTAAAGGACCTGCATGTGCGCATCGGCCAAATCACACCGCAGCTGACGCAATCACTCGGACATGCGCCCAGCCCCCGCGATCTGGCCACAGCGCTCGACGTGTCCCAGGACGAAGTCGTCGAGTGCCTGATCGCCGCCAGCTCGTACAGCCTCCGCTCGTTGGACGTCCCGACAAGCGAGCAGATTCACGGCAGATCGCCGCTCGGCGACACCTTCGGCGAACTGGACCGGGAGTTGGACGCCATCACCGACCGGGAAAGCCTGCGCCCCCATTTGGAAGCCCTCACCGATCGGCAACGCGCGGTGCTCAACTTGAGATTTTTCGCCGGAATGACGCAGTCCCAAATCGCGGAGGAGATGGGTTGTTCTCAGATGCACGTCTCTCGCATTCTGGCAGCGACGCTTCGGCAGCTGCGGCGAGGTGTGTGCGACGGTACGGCGTGACCGCCGAAATCTCTCGCGTTCGACAATGGCACAAAGCTGATCGAACAATGTTCGAGGCCCGCCTCGCTCCACGTCGCGCTCGAATCCAGATGTGCTCGAGCACCACTCACCCCAGATGTGACACGGAGTGCACTCTGTCATCGGTGTCGAGGACCTGCGGCCCTAGTTGCCGTTTCAGCGCAGCACCAACATTCCGGCGTGGGCGAATGACATTTCAACGGCGGCTTGGGCTTAACACAGCCTGCTTGCGGCGCCGTAGCGACTGTCCAACGCCGAGGAGCTCGAACGTCTCGCCGGCGCGAGCGATGGGCGGGCCGTGTTTACACCCAACGCGCTGCCGGCCATCCGTCCGGCCACTCATCCTTGGTCGAAGCCGAGTGATTGTCCGCATCCGACTCACTTCGGCGATCCGCCGCCACTTCAGCGATGGTGGCAGCGTTGAGCCGACAGTACGACCCGCGCAACTCCAAACGGGATGGAGCGTAGTGGTGATTGGGCATGCCGCGACCCTCTCCGACGGTCCCCAGATTGCCCGCGACGAGAAGCTGCTCCAGGCGATGTCGCCGAGCGTGCCGATCAACTGTGGGTGATCTGGAACCGGGGAAGCAGCGCTGGCGTGGCCACCCATCGCTATCGCCGCTGGCAAGCTCCACCATGGGCGGCCCCTAGTGCGATCTTGGGCGCCGGGAACCACAGGTCGCACTGGATCGCCCGCCCCGGTGGATGCTCGAGGCGGTCCACCGGATCAGCAGGTAGGTATTCCGGGCGGATCGCCCGGACCCGTTCGCGGAACCACGAGATCGAACCGGTCCACCCGACCCGCTCGGCGAGCACCGTCGCCGACATCGTCGGATAGGCCGACAAGAACGCGCGGATCCGCGGTTCCACTTCGTTGATCGCCGACGGCGTCGAGGCCCGCTCGTACTTCGGTGGATCATCGCTGGCCAGCGCCCCGGCCACGGTGTCACGCGCGATACCGAGTTGCCGTGCGATGGCCCGCTGCGATAGCCCTTCGCTGCGGTGAAGGTGCCGGATCAAGGCCCAGTCTTCCAAGGAGATCACCCATCCAATCTGGTTGGGTGGCCTACTTTTCATCCGTCGCGACTGGCCGGATTTTCGACCGTCGTCAACACGGCCGCACCAGGGAGCTCGTCAAAGAAAACTCGACCAGATTCGGCACCAGCAAAGGCGCGTCGATCTCCCTGTGAAGATCCTGGCCCAGAGTGCTCACCCATCTGATCTGCGACACGGTGGAGAAACGAGACACTTGACAACACCGCTACTCGGGGCTGTCCGCTGGCTGTGGCGCCCTGAACGGTTGTCTCGTTTCGCTAAATCTGAGACGAGTGTCGGCGGACATGAAAAAATGCCCACTCGCGGACATAAAAATGCCCACTCGCGGCCAATAACTTCTGCCCACCGGCGGACACGAAAGTGCCCGCAGGCGGCCATGAATCTGCCCAGACCTACCTGATATCGCCCGGCGCGTCAGCGCCGTGGCGGCCTCTCCTGCGGTTTCGATGTCGATGCCTAGTCGAAACGAAAACCCCAGGAGAGACCTACTTGAAGTCTGACGGAGAACTCATGGAAATACTCAATGCCTACGACCTGACCGGGTCCTACCGCGCCGCGGCTGAGCTGTGCGGGTGCTCGCATCACACCGTGAAGAAAGCGGTCGAAGACCGCGACGCCGGGTTGCCGCCAGCGACGCGGCGGGCCCGGATGATCGACGATTGGCGCGACCTGCTGGAAACCTGGGTCGCTGATTCGAAGGGCAAGATCCGCGGCGACAAAGCCCACGACAAACTCGTCGCGCTCGGATACAGCGGTACCGACCGTACCACCCGCCGGGCGGTGGCGGAGATCAAAGCGCAATGGCGACTGGGCAATACGCGGGTGCACCGGCCGTGGATCACCGAGCCCGGACTGTGGCTGCAGTACGACTTCGCCGACGGCCCGCTTGTGGCCGGCCGTAAAATTGTGCTGTTGGTGGCGTGGCTGGCGTGGAGCCGCTACCGGGTGGTGATCGCGTTGCGCGACCGTACCGCACCGAGCGTCTTCGCCGGCCTGGACCGGATCTTCCGGATCCTCGGTGGCGCCCCGACCTACCTGCTGACCGACAACGAGAAGACCGTCACCACCGGACACACCGCCGGGGTGCCGGTCCGCAACCGCGCTGCGGTCACCTTCGGCCGCTACTACGGCATCTCGGTGCTGACCTGTGAGCCTGCCGATCCCGCTTCCAAAGGTGGGGTGGAGAACGCCGTCAAACTCGCCAAAGCCGATATCGTGCCCACCGATACCAATCTGCTGCCCCAGTACGCCACCTTCGCCGATGTCGAAGCCGCGTGCGCTGAGTTCAACGCCGAGATCAACGCCCGGGTGCACCGCACCACGGGTCGACGCCCCGTCGAGATGCTCACCCAGGAACGCCCCGCCCTGCACGCGGTGCCCGACCTGCCCCACACCGCCGCACTGGGAGTGACCCGCCGGGTTCCCGACAACACCCCGATGGTCACCTTCGAACACTGCCAATACTCAGTTCCAGCAACACTATTGGGACAAACAGTGTGGATCCGACATCACGACAGCACCGACGAAGTGGTGATCTGCGCCCTCGACGACGGCGGCCCCATCGAGGTGGCCCGGCACCGTCGCGCCACCCCCGGCAGCCCCGCAATCCACGATGACCATTTCCCCGACCACCGCGACAAAGTGCCCGGGGACTACCGCGTGCGTGCCCGCACCGCCAGTGAGCAGACCTTCCTGGCCTTGGGTCCCGGTGCAGCGGTGTGGCTCAAAGAAGCCGCCGCCGTCGGCACTGAACGGATTCTGCAGAAAATGGCCCACGCCGTCGAACTCTCAGCACTGGCCGGCTGCTCTGATGTCGACTGGGCCTTGGGTCATGCCGCCGTGCACGGCCGGTTCGCCACCGGCGATCTCGACTCCATCCTTGCCAGCAAGGGCATGGACCCCACCCGACGTGGCGCCGGCGAGGACACCTCGCTGGCGCAAGGCACCAGCGGGTGGAACCTGTTCGGCCGCACCACCATTGATGCCCCCGAGGCGGGCATCGCATGACCACCACCACTACTGCCGCGGCGCTGCCCGCCGACGTCGAAACCTTGATGCGTGGGTTGCGGTTGCCGCACGCCCGAGCGATCGCCGCCGACGTGCTGGCCACCGCCCGCGCACAACGCTGGGACCCCACCGAAGTCATCAAGGCACTGCTGACCGAAGAAGCCGCCGGACGCGCCCGCTCCATGCTGGCCGCCCGCCGCAAGGCCGCCGGCTTCCCGACCGGGAAAACCTTCGATGCCTGGGATCCGGGCGCCTCGTCGATCCCGCTGCCCACCCAACAGGCGCTACAAACCCTGGAATGGGTGGGGCGTCGGGAAAACCTGGTGGTCTGCGGGCCGGCCGGCACCGGCAAGACATTCTTCCTCGAAGCACTCGGGCAGAAAGTCATCGAAGCCGGAATGCCGGTGGCCTGGTTCACCCTCGAACAGATCGGCGTGCTCGTCCGGGCGCATCGCGCCGATGACTCCCTGGGCAAGGCGGTGGCCAAGATCGTGCGTGCCGAGCTCGTCGTCATTGATGACGTCGGGCTGCTGCCGGTCGGTGCTGACGCCGCTGAAGGGCTCTACCGCATCGTCGAGGCAGCCTACGAACGCAAGTCGGTGGCGATCTCGTCGAATCTGCATCCCAGTGGCTTCGACGAGCTGATGCCCAAGACGTTGGCCACCGCGACCGTCGACCGGCTCCTGCACCACGCGCACCTATGCCAAACCAGCGGAGACTCCGTGCGCCTGGCCCAAGCCCTGCACGGGAAAGGAGTCAAACCCCTGACCTGACACCAGCGAACGACCGGTGGCGGACACACCCTCACGGGCAGATTCGTGTCCGCCACTGGGCAGTTCTTATTGGCCACCTACGGGCAGTTCTCATGTCCGCCCACGGGCAGTTCCAGCTGTCCATTGACAGACGAGGGCAGTTCTGCCGGCGGCGCGGTGATCTGAGCCTGAAGGGAGGTCAGATATGTTGCGAATCCTTTCGGTGCCCGTGCGTCACGGCGCGCCGAGGTGATGACGGGAAGATCTGCTGCCCACGCGATGGGTTCGGCGTTGGTTTCGAAGGCCCGGACTAGAGCGACGTCCTCGTCATGGCTCACTGGGGCGAATCCACCTGCGGCGAGATAGCGGACGGCATGGAATGACAGGTTAGCGCCGTGAATGTGGCGGTGGGCCGCAGCGTGGTAGTCCCGTCGTGCGCGGTCGCGGACGGCGGGCTGCGGTTCTGCCAATCCTGCACCGCTACGGTTCCTGCGACCATTCGCGCACCCCGTTCGGTGTGCCGTAGTTGAGCCATCAACCAGTGCGCGGGGACGACGGAATCGGCGTCGGTGGTGGCGAGCCAGGTTCCACGGACATCGTACGTCGCAACAGCTCGGACATGCCCGCAGCGCGGGCTGCCCCCACACACCTGTCACTCACGACCATCGTCTCCACGCCACTGACGAGAAGTCGCCGACCACTGCGGCTGAGCCGTCGGTGCACGCGTCGAGGGCCACAAGGACTGTCACGGGCACGTTGACGCCGGAAACGGCCACCCCGATGGCTTCCAAGCACTCGGGCAGGGTGTGTTTGTTCGTCGTGAACCGGAACCACCACACCGATGCGGTCGACACCAGGAGGGAGGTGACGTGGTTGATTCGATCCGCCTTGCCTACCCGAGATCACGTGGGTGGTACCCGACCGTGCTCGTAGTTACTAGCTAGGTGTACTGACCTGACAGGGGGTCTGCTGCAGGATCAGGTGACAGTTTTTCGGTCACGCGGCCTGACTGGCCGGTGTGGTCATGATTGCTTCGTATTCAATCGGGGTCAACCGGCCGAGAGCGGTTTGTCGGCGCCGCCGGTGGTAGGTCCGTTCGATCCAGGTGAGGATCGCGATGCGGAGCTGTTCTCGGGTGTCCCAGCGGCGCCGGTCCAGCACGTTCTTCTGCAGCAGAGAAAAGGTCCAGCACGTTCTTCTGCAGCAGAGAAAAGAAGCTCTCCATCGCGGCGTTGTCGCCGGCTGCCCCGACGCGACCTATGGAGCCGACCATGCCGTGCCGGTTGAGGGCGTGCACAAATTTCCGGCTGCGAAATTGGCTGCCGCGGTCGCTGTGCAGAATGCACCCGGCGGTGTCGCCGCGGCGGGCCACTGCGCTATCGAGTGCGGTGGTGGCCAACCTGGACTTCATTCGGGAGTCGATCGAGTAGCCGACGATACGATTGGAGAACGCGTCCTTGATTGCGCAGATGTAGAGCTTGCCTTCGCCCGTGCTGTGTTCGGTGATATCGCTGAGCCACAACCGGTTTGGAGCCTCGGCGGTGAAGTCACGCTCCACCAGATCGTCATGAACCGGTGGGCCGGCTTTACCGTTCTTGCCCCGTTTCTTTCCGAACACGCTCCACAATCGATTCTGCGAACAGATCCGCCAGCCGGTGCGCTCGGCCATCGGCTCGCCGGCATCACGGGCCTCTTCGACGAGGTAGCGGTAGCCGAACTCTGGGTCGTCTCGGTGGGCGTCGAACAGGGCGTTGGCGCGGTAGGCCTCGACCAGTTCGGCGTCGGTGATGGGATTGGCCAGCCAGCGGTAGTAGGGCTGGCGGGCGAGCTGCAGTACCCGGCACGTCACCGCGACGGGGATCCCATCGGCGGCGAGCTCCTTTACGAGCGGGTAGACCCTTTTCCCGGCAGATTGGCCTGCGACAAGTAGGCTGCCGCCCGGCGCAGCACCTCGTTCTCCTGCTCCAACAGCCGATTACGGCGCCGCAGCTCGACCAGCTCGGCCGAGTCGCCGGTGCTCTTGCCGGGCTTGGCGCCCTCGTCGATGTCAGCTTGGCGCATCCACTTGGTCAGCGTCATCGGGTGAACACCGAAGTCGGTGGCGATCTGCTCGATCGTCACGCCTTCTTCGCGGTTCCGGGCCACGCGTACGACGACGTCGCGGAACTCACGTGGGTAGGGCCTGGGCACAAAGACATCCTTCCAGCCTGCCCACCCCGGGCAAGCCAACTCAGATGTCACCTATCCGTGCAGCAGACCCAGGTTAGGTACGCGGCTGGTGGGTGGTTGGCCGCCGAGTGCGGTGTGGCCGCGGTGGACTCTTCTATGTCTGTCAAGCTGCCTGCGGAATGGACGCGGGCTCGGCGTGAAGTCTCTGCAGGGTTCGGTAGAGGTGGCGGGCAAGGTAGCGCTTGAGGCAGCGTCGGATCTCCTTGGTGGATCGACCTTCCGCGCGGCGCCGTTCGACGTAGGCCCGGGTGTCCGGGTCGTGGGTCATACGGGTGATCACGGCCATGTGCAGAGCACGATTGAGCCGCCTGTCGCCGCCTCGGTTGAGTCGGTGACGGATCGTGTTGCCCGAGGAAGCGGGGATCGGATTGACGCCAGCCAGGGCGGCGAACGCCGCTTCGGAGCGAACCCGGCCAGCGTGCGACCAGGCGGTGTAGACCACTGCGACGGTAACGGGGCCGATGCCAGTCTTGTCCAGCAGTACAGCGGCCTTGCTGGCGTGGATGAGATCGATCATCTGCGCGTGGTTGGCGGTGAGTTCCTCGTTGAGAGCGACCACCCGCTTAGCCAGCCGGGCTGCCTCGGCGCGAGCGGCAATCGTAGCGACGTCTTCAACGCGACTGCGCCAGCGGGCGATATCGCTAATCTGCTTGGTGGTCAGTGACTTCCGAGCGTCTATACCCAAGGCGGCTACACGCAGCAACGCGGTAAGTGCGTTGACGGTCGCGGTGCGTTCGGTAGTCATGTGCTCACGAGCGGTAACGAGAACCCGCAATGCCGCCCGGATACCGTCGTCGCTGCGCGGCCGGCGCAGCTGTTCAGGCTCGAGGGACAGGACTGCGGCGGCGATCCTGCGGGCGTCCAAGGGGTCGGACTTGCCCGCACCGCGGTGGGCGCGTGTGTCCATCCGAGCTGCCTCCACGACCTCGAAGCCGGCCCGGTTGACCGTCGAGGCCAGGCGGGCACCGTAAGAGGCGACACCCTCGATGACCCACAAGGCGCTCAGTTCGCCGCCGGTGCGGCGCGCGGCCCATAAGACGGCCCGATCCAAGCCCGCATCGGTGGTGGGGAACTGCTCGGTGGCGACCAGTTCGCCGGTGGCAGCGACCAAAACGGCGAGGGTGTGCGTGCGGGCGTGGGTGTCGACTCCAATGATGAACGGGTAAGCGTGCGCAACAATGGTCATGGTGGCGGGCTTCCTTCCAGTAGCGGGGATAGATCCGGCCGCCGACGCGGCCGGCGCCGGCCTGGATGGAAGTCACTTCGGGACAGCACTGTGATGAGCCACGATCCGCCCCTTGGGCGGGTTGGGGCAGTCTTCTGATCAAGTCACCGAGGTGGAGCCGGGCCAGCGTCGGCCGCCCGCCCCGGTGCCGGACATGTCCACCGGAACGCACCCACGCGGGGCGAGTGATTGTAGGAGTCACAACCCGAGGCGAGACGACCGCCGCTAACCCTGCCAGCCAGTCCCAGACCAGCCTCCGCAAGACTCACAGTAATTGTAGGTGTGTAGCCAGCGTGGGTATTCGGCGCAAAGTTCAGCATCTCGCTGTAGACCAGTCGGGAGTGGCCGTCGATGGCGGTATGGAGGAAGTGATAGCCACGCACCAGGTGGCGATCCCTGTGTTGACCCGGCCCCCTGTGGGCCTGAGCATTGCGGTTGCCGACAGTGCGTCCCAACATTCGCCATGCGCCACCGGCAGGAACCTTGCCGACCTTCTTGACATCCACATGAACAAGATCGCCGACAGCCTTCGATTCGATCCGGCGGATGACCCGACCAGTGGGTCGGTCGAGCCAGCGCAAACGGGCCACGCCGTAGCGGGTCAAAACCCGGTGCACGGTCGAGGGATGTATGCCCAGCAGATAGCCGATCTGAGCTGGGCCCCATCGCCGGATGACCCGGACTTTGATGATCCGACGCTCGGTGCGGGTGGGGGTCTGATAGGGACTTCGGTGCGGACGCGAGCTGCGATCGACCATCCCTGCCGGCCCCAGCTCGCGGTTACGCGCGGCCCACCTCTGGGCTGTAGTGACGGCGACCTGAAACCGCTCAGCGGCCCGGCGCAGCGTCCAGCCTTCTTCGACGTCGCAACGAGCCAGCCGCAGACGGCCAGTTTCAGACAAGGGGGCATTACGGTGAACCACGAAGACCTCCGAGATCGGTGAGCGTTCCTAGACAGCTCGCACTCCACTCGGAGGTCTTCGTCTTGTCACCTCACCACGCCGTCACCAACGTCCGTGGTCAGTACATCTAGCCGGTGCCTGATGTTCCCGGCTGTTGCGGTGTGTCCCCGAAGGCGCGGGGCGGTGGGCCTGCGGGGGGGTTACCAGGCGGCTGCGCGTGACTGGAATACTGTGTGCTGGTTTCGGCAAAGTTCGCCGACTGGCCGCGATCGCGCAGGGCGCGGCGTTCTTCGTCAGCTTTCTGCAGGTAGTTTTCCCAGCGGCCCTGCATCGGTTTGATCAGGCCGCCGCCCACCCCGACCACGAGGATTCCGCCGAGGGTGGCCAGGATCGTGATGAGCACCGGGAGAGTGACCGTGAGCGCGATGCCAATCTGGTTGAGGGCCGCGATGACGCCGAGGCCGAGGATGAAGATGCTGGCCAGGTTGGCCAGCAGTCGACCGTAGGACAGCCCGCTGAGGCTGTTGGACAACAGGTCCCGCACTGCGGCGGCGATCGCCGAGGCCACCACCACGATGATCAGGGCGACGAACAGCTTCGGCAGGAACGCGATCACCCCGGTGAGCAGGACGCTGATCGGGTTGGGGCCAAACACGCCGAACGCCAGCTGTAGGACGAATAGCGCTAACGCGTAATAGACGATCTTCCCGGCGATGGTAGAGGCGTCGTATTGGCTGTTGGCGAGCGCACGTTTCACGCCGCCGCGTTCCACAGCGCGGTCGAAACCAACCCGTTCCAGGATTTTGTCGACCGCTTTGGAAATCAATTTGGCCACGATCAATCCGATAATCAGGATCAGCAGGAACGCCACCAGTTTGGGGGCGAAGGTGGCTATCGAGCGCCACATGTCGTTCAAAGCGTCCCTCATCATGCACGTCCATCCAGTAGTCAGCTTTGCGCTCGTGACAGCCCACGGCGGTAATTGAGGAGCAACCGGAACCTTCTTCTCAAACCCGGCGCAGAAAGCTTCGTTGGGGTCAATTCCCCGATCCCGCCCAGGGAAACCACGTTTCAGAGATCCGTACCGCCCGGCCGGCTGATGACCGTCACGCCCTATGGCGAAACGCCGCGGGCGTTCGAACCAACGGAGCTAGAAGGTGCATCGGTTACGACGTCTGCTCATCCCCCTCGATAGTGCACGTCGAGAACGACGCTGGGGACGGAATAATCAACCGAAAAGCGTTCTATACCAACACGATTGCCAACAGATTGCCTGTGCCTCGCGACGGTGCCGTTAACAGTACGTCGTCTGTCGAAAGTTTGCGAAGAAGGGCCGTTTGCGAGCGCACGAACGGGATGGGATCAGGGTCAGCTCGCCAAAATGCCCCGGTCTCGCATGCTGGGCGACGGTGCCACGGTGGCCGCGACGACATGGTCGTCACCTGATGGCAGTCGGTCGGGGATCTGGGTCGCGAAGCCCGATCCTCGGACCTGTAACGTCGTGAACCACTGAGGTCTCACGGATCACCGCGAGTCGCGCACCAACCAATCCCTGCCGGTACCGCTGCCGACGAAGCCAGTGTTGTCGAGGCCTTCGACGTCGTCATTGCCGGCGCCGCTCAGGACAAGCTCACCCCGACGATGCTGGGGCAGATGCTGGTCACCGAAGGTCCAGCATCGCCGACGAGAACGATCTGCTCACCCTGCTGCATCGCGTCGCTGAGATCGCCTACTAGGTCATCGACGGCGCTGACAGCACCGGAGTGACCTCGACATCGGCGGACGTACCTACACCGCAGTGCACACCTACCAACGGACCCTGCGGGTCGACAACGAACAGTACGATGCCGGGGACGGTCCCTGCCTGCATGCCGCCAGCACGGGCACCGTCGTTGTGGTGGACGCCGTCGACCGCTGGCCGCGGTTTGCCGCGGCCGCGGTTTGCCGAAGGAATCCACAGCTTCTTGGCCGCACCCCGGCATGCTGCAGCGCAAAGCCGGGATCGTTTAACCTTTATGGGCGCACCCGCTCGGCGTTCGACACCCTCGATGCCGAGATCCCCGACCTGGTGACCGCGACGGTGTCACGCACCATCGGGGACTCAGCTCGGTCTCAATCCGCCCGCGACGTCGCTGAGAGCATTCAGCGCGCCCTAGCTTTTGCGCTGGCAGTCAAGGTTGACGTGGGGCGTGGTTGGACAGCCGGGCTGATGCTCGGCATCTGACGCGATGAACGGTCTGGCGTCGTTGGTCGGTGGGCCGTCGTGTTCCGGCAGGCTGATTAGTCGCCGTTCGCGGCAGGTTTTCGCGTGCGCCGTGATGGCGGCCCAGGGCGAGCGGGCGGCAAGCTAGGTTTCGCCGTCGTGCGGCATGGACATCCCCCAAAACCGTGAAGGCATGCACTATGAGGAGTAGTTATGCCGGATTCGCGAAGGAAGTTCGATCCGGGGTTCCGGGAGGGTGCGGTACGCATCGTCCGTGAGACCGGTAAGCCGATCGCCCGGATAGCCCGCGACCTGGGTGTGCACCCGGGCACCCTGGGAAACTGGGTTGTCAAGGACCGTGCTGAACATGGAGGGGCGCGGGGGCTTTTTGACCGGTGATGTCGCCGAGCTGAAGCGGCTACGCGCCGAGAATGCCCAGCTGCGGATGGAGCGCGATGTTTTAAAACGATCGGTGGTTCTCTGGGTCAACGAGGCGACGAAGTGAGCGTGGCCCGCTTCGTCGCCGACCAGAGGACCATGCACCGGGTGCCGCACACCCTGACCTGCGCAATCCTGGGGATCAGCATCCTGGTTCCATAAGTGGATCGGTCGCGGGCCTACCGGGCGGGCCCGCCGCCGCGCCGAATTGGACGCCAGGGTGCGCGACCTGTTCGAGGCGTCGGGGCGCACCTACGGCTCGCCCGTGTCCACGCTGACCTGCTCGAAGCAGGCGAGACGGTCAGCGTGAACACCGTCGCCGATTCGATGCGCCGGCAGGGCTTGGCGGGCCGCAAACCGAAGCGGCACCGAGGATTGACCCGCCAAGACTCGACCGCGCCGAAGTTCCCCGACCTGCTGCACCGGGACTTCACCGCCCCGGCGCCGAACGTGGAAGTGGTGCGGGGACATCACCGAGATCCCCACCGACGAAGGCAAGCTCTATTTCGCTTCGGTGCTGGATCTACATTCGCGTCGGCTGCTGGCTAGCGCGACCTCGGATCACCCGGATGCCGATCTGGCTTGCGACGCGATCAAGATGGCTGCGGCGGTGCGCGGTGGACGCGCCGCCATCGACGGGGTGATCTTCCATACTGATCGCGGATCTACCTTTACTGCTACGACTTTCACGACGCTGAGCCGAACACTCGGAGTGTCGCAGTCGATGGGCAGGGTCGGTTCATGTTTCGATAACGCCGCTGCGGAGGCGTTCTTCTCGACCCTCGAGCACGAAGTCCTGTCTCGGCACCACTTCAGCACCAAAGCCCAGGCACGCCAGGTCGTGGTGGCGTGGTGCCAGGACTTCTACAACACCCAGCGCCGGCACAGCGCGGCGGCATTGATGTCGCCGATCCAATACGAGAGACTCGCTGCAGACCAACCGGCTGCAGCTTAAGAGAAGCCTTCACGATTCCGGGGGGAAGCCCAGTCGGACGCCACATCGGCTGGGATCTGCAGTTCGTCGTCGCGGGCAATCCCGAGTTCGTCGGCCTGGTGGCTGGCGGCGGCGCTGATCAGTCTGATCAGATCGTCGTCCTGGGCCCCAGCCGCACAGCCGATCTCGCCGTCCACGAAATTGATCTTGCGCTCGACGCGCTCCAGCGCGGCGATCGGCATATCGTGCTCGACGAAGACGGCGACCCCCGCCTGCTCTAACCCTCGTCGGAGGCGCGTCCCTCCCACGTGGCCAGCTTCGTCTCGGGGAGTGGGTCGTCAAAGTCACCTGGGACCGCAAGGTCGGGCAGTTGACCAAAAGGGCGCGGGGAGTCGGGGACGGAGGCAGCGTCGACCCGGTGTCACCGCACTCGCTCGTCACGCCTCCAAGGATAGGGAAGTCGGGACATCCGGCTGCCGGAACTGAGGCCCCGCTCTCTCGGCAGGGAGACACGCCCAGGTGCTTGCTTTCATTCTGGCGCATTTATCTGCGAGTACAGTTAATGAAGTGCCGTTAGCTAGTGCGCCCAAAATCCGGTAGCGCGAGCACATTCCCCAGACTTTCATTCACCTCACCTGGCCTCGATACAGGTAAGATTGCCGCTCAGATGCAGTAGCACGACTGTGCCCAACATCCGGTCGCTACCGCGAAATCTTTCTTCCCGCCCCTGGTAACGGGCAGCAACTGCGCACAAAGCCAGTTCCGTAAGTTATCCAGCCATCCGAATGTATTGCTGGACTGATCTTTTCATGGGTTAGCCCATGAAAGGACGCGCGCTCGTCTTGCGCGTCGAAGCCGGGGTCTCCCGGCTTTTTTGTGCCCGGCCACCGGTCGGGCACTTTCTGTTGGTACACCTCGCAAGGAGGTCACTGTGGTCATCTCGGACGTGTGGAATCTGGTCTGGATTCTGCCTGTACTGGCGATGGTCAACCGGGCGGTGTTCTGCCCGCGTGATGAGCCGTCGGAACGCATCGTCGCCATCCTGGACGGGCTGGCCCGGATCGCGGCCGCGCTTCGCGAGTGGCGGCGTTAGCCCTCGAATGAGCGCCCCTTCCGTAGGGAGAAACCTGCCGATGCCGCCGTAACCGCCTGCGCGCCGGACGGTCCCGTCAGCGGCTTCCACGCGCACACCACGCTGGCTTTCGCCTCGCAGTCGGCGAATCTCGATTTCGACGCGCGAGGCTTTTTCACGCCCAAACACGGCCAGGTTAAACCTCATTGTGAGTCTTGAACCCGAACTCGTAATGAGTTCCGGCGCCGCCAGTGGAAGGGTCGGTGTCGGTGACCGCGACTGACCCCAAAGACTCATTGGCCTCACCCGGCACGGGTGGTGCCCTTGCGTTGGATTTGTCGTCGATGGTGACCGGCACCGGCCTGGCCCACCACGACTGGCCTGATCAGAAGCCTGGCCGACCGTTACGGTCGTGCCTCATCACAGTCTTGCCGAACGGTGATCCCATCCAGGCCGGTGCCAACCTGATGAACCCCAACAAGATGTGGAGAACACCATGGCACCCATGCTTGCAGACAAAGTCGAGTTCGTCATCGGCGTCGACACCCACCGGGACTCTCACACCGCCGCAGTCGTCACTGCCACTGGTGGCGTCATCGAACGGCTCACAGTCGCCACGGACGCGTTCGGATTTCGTAAGCTCGATGCCTTCGCCGCCACCCATGCGACCGGTCGGCGGGTCTGGGCTATTGAGGGAACCGGCAGCTTCGGCGCCGGGTTGACCACCCATCTCCTCGAGCGTGGAGAGTGGGTCGTCGAGATCGACCGCCCGGCACGTCCGGCGCGCCGCGACGGAGCTAAGTCCGACGACCTCGACGCCGTTCGAGCCGCCCGCGAAGCCTTAGCCCGCGAACACTTGGCCGCGCCCCGAGCTCGCGGAGATAGGGAGGCGATGCGGGTACTACTCACTGCCCGAGAAGGAGCAATCTCAGCCCGCACCAAAGCAATTGGACAGCTAAAGGCCATGATCGTCAATGCGCCTCAATCCCTGCGCGATCAATTACGCCGCGGCACCACCGACGAACAACTCAACCGCTGTGCACGTCTGCGCACCCTGCCGGCGCACTCGGTTGAACACCGCGCCACCGTTCGCGCTATCCGCGCCACCGCCCGCCGGGCGCTCATGCTCGAAGCCGAAGCCGCAGAACACGAAACCGAACTCGAAGCTTCTCGTCACCGCCGCGTGCCCGCAACTGCTCGACCGACTAGGCATCGGTGTCATCACCGCCGCCCAGTTCCTCATCTCCTGGTCACACCGCGACCGCATCCGCAGCGAAGCAGCCTTCGCGTCCCTGGCGGGAGCGGCTCCCATCCCGGCCAGTAGCGGCGCCACCGTACGTCATCGGCTCAACCGCGCCGGAGACCGTCAACTCAACCGCGCCCTACACACAGTCGCACTGACCCGGCTGCGATTTGAGCCCACCACCAAGGCTTATGCCGCGCGACGCACCGCCGAGGGCAAGACGCCCCGCGAGATCAAACGCTGCCTCAAACGGGCCATCGCCCGAGAGGTCTACCGAATCATGCAGACCCACGCGGCCTCGATCACCACCACGAAATTGGTGGCTTGACAGACATAGCAGCATCCTGGTCCCGCTGAGGTCGACCAACGCTTCGCGGGAAGGCCGTCGAGGAAGCGGTAGACGCTAGATGTACCGGGACAGGACGTTGGTGGCGGGCGTGTTGGCTTGAGGTGAGGAGAACCTCCGGGTGGGGTGTGGCTTGTCTAGGTCCATATCCCGCCGGAGGTTCTCACTCATGTCCCACCGTAATGCTCGTACGACTTTTCACGGCCGTCTGCTGATGGTGCGCCGCTATCAGGCCGGTTGGGCCAAAGCCCATATCGCCAGCGCAATGGGGGTCTCGCGCAAGTGCGTGCATACCTGGATCAGTCGTTTCGAAGCCCACGGCGAGGCCGGCCTAATCGATCGCTCATCGCGTCCACACACCATGCCCACTCGCGTTCCGCGCAGTGTGGAAAATCAGATCGTGGCTTGGCGGCGACGTCATCGTTGCGGCCCCGACGAAATCGGCGCCAAGCTCGGTGTATGCCCGCGCACGGTCTCGCGGGTGCTCAACCGTCGCCAGGTGCCCTACCTGCGCGACTGTGACCCGATGACCGGTCATATCATTCGCGCCTCGAAGGCCACCGCCGTGCGCTATGAGCGCAGCCGGCCCGGAGAGCTGGTGCACATGGACGTCAAGAAGCTGGGACGCATCCCTGACGGAGGTGGGTGGCGGGCTCATGGGAAAGGTTGTGCTCCGAGTCGAGAACGCAGGCATGGCAGGGGTTTTGACTTCATTCACTCATTAGTCGACGATCATTCGCGGCTGGCCTACTCCGAGATCTTGCCCGACGAGAAAGGCCCCACCTGCGCGGCTTTCCTCCGTCTGGCAGCAGCGAACTTCCGCGCCCAGGGCATTCCGACCATCGGATGCGTGATGACCGACAACGCTTGGGCCTATCGCTACTCGATCGGTGCAGTCTGCGCCGAACTGAACGCCCGACAGGTCTTCATCAAACCGCATTGCCCATGGCAAAACGGCAAGGTAGAACGCCTCAATCGCACCCTGCAAACCGAATGGGCCTACAAACGGGTCTTCACGTCCAACACCGGCCGGGCAGCAGCGCTTGCGCCCTGGCTCAAGTACTACAACACTCAAAGCGCACTCGGCGGCCACCCACCGATCAGCCGACTGACACCAACGTCATGACTGGGTACAGCTAGATCGGGATATGCCGAGTGTGCGGGCGATCTGGGCTCGGGGGGTGCCGGCCTGGCGGCGCGGGCTGCTGCGATTCCGGCCGCGGTGCGTTCGTCGGCGATGGCTCGCTCAACTTCGGCGACGGCGCCGAAGACGTGGAAGATCAGCCGGCCGCCAGGTGTGGTGGTGTCGATGACTTCGGTGAGCGAACGGAGTTCTACGCCGCGGACCTGGAGATCACTGGTGATGGTGAGCAGGTGCGGCAGCGAGCGGCCCGAGTGGCCGTGACAGCCCGAGGCGGTCCAACCGCCACACCATGAGCACGTCGCCGCGGCGGGCGTAGTCGAGCAGCGCGGCCAACTCGGGGCGATCGTCGCGAACACCGGACATGCGCTCAGTCCAGATCCGTTCGGCTCCGGCCTCCGTGAGCGCCTATGTCTGCATGTCGGGTGACTGGTGCAGCGTCGAGACCCTGGCATATCCCAGCAACGTACCCCCAGGTCCTCCCTCGTCACTGGGGCACCCGGTTTCAGACCCAAACGGGCTGCTTGCGAGCCGGGCGGGAGTCACCTGGTCTTTGGGTGTCCTCGTTGCTCGCGGTCTGGGACACGACTCTGGGGCTTCCGACTGACGCTTCTGCCCCAGGTAGCAGACCCTCGGTGTTCGCCCCGTCGCTCAATAGGTGGTTCAGATCACTTCGACCAGGTTCGGCGGTTCGACGGATCGGCGATGGGCGGCGAGGAAGTCGTCGACGATGCTGGCGCAGTCATCGGAGGTGATGGTGCGAATTCCGGTCATGCGGGCGAAGGCGAGTGGGCCGACGAGTTGACACAGTGCCAGTTCGAGGTCGAAGTCGTTGAGTTCGGCTCGGGCTTCATCGCTGTGCAGTAGCGCGTCGAAGGGCTGTCGGTATTGGTCGACGACACGGGCCCGCAGTGCTCCGGCGGCGTGGCGGTCGTCGGTGTCGTCTTTGGCGCCGGTAGGTCCGAGTGAGAGCCAAGCCAGGGTGGTGACGTGCAGCGGTGCGTCGTTGAAGAGGGTGGCTTGGCGGCTGAGCAATTCGATGAGTTGATCGCGCAGGGAGCCGCTGGTCGGCGCCGGTGTGGTGACCTGCGGAAGGAGTCGCTCGAACGTGGCGGCAAGCAGGTGCGATGAACTCTGGAAATGCCGATACAGCGTGGTGCGGGCCACCTTGGATGCCTTGGTGACCGCATCGATGGTGACGGCTTCGA